>NZ_KV793511.1:173468-245843 GCF_001808475.1 Klebsiella sp. HMSC09D12
AAGGTCGTGCTCTACCAACTGAGCTATTCCCGCATCATCAAGCTAATTTGCTAATTAGTTGATTTTGTTATCGTCTGCCAGACTGTGCTGCCGTTCGATGCGATGCATTCTACTTACCTGGCGCAATGAGTCAACGATATTTTTCAAAACCTTGTGTTGTTTGCTGAAAATTGCGCCGAAACGATCACTGATCAAGCAAATCCCCGCGCGCGGCGTTCAGATATTGCAGCATCGACCACAGCGTCAGCACCGCCGCCACGAGGAATAGCCCAATCCCCGCCCATTCAACCCAGATATTTGGCCGCCACAGCATCCACACCAGCGCCGCCATCTGGGCCGTGGTTTTTACTTTACCAATCCATGATACCGCTACGCTGCTGCGCTTACCCAGTTCCGCCATCCACTCGCGCAGCGCGGAGATGATGATTTCGCGCGCGATCATCGTAGCGGCCGGTAACGTTACCCACCAGGTATGATAATGCTCGGCCACCAGCACCATCGCAATCGCCACCATGACTTTGTCCGCAACCGGATCAAGGAAAGCGCCGAAACGAGTGCTCTGATTCCAGCGACGCGCCAGGTAGCCATCAAACCAGTCGGTCACCGCCGCGATGAAGAAAATCAGGGCGCAGGCAAAAGGAGCCCAGCTAAACGGGAGATAAAACGCCAGTACAAAGAATGGAATAAGAATGACGCGAAACAGAGTAAGCAACGTAGGGATATTAAATTGCATGGTAACGGGTAACTATCTGTTGTAAGTAAAAATTAGCCCTATGTTGCTACAGAGCCCCTAATGTTTCAACGAGTAGAAGATCTTTTCTGCCAGACCGTGAGATATACCCGGTACTTTCGCAATCTCTTCGACGCTGGCCTTCTGCAGTCCCTGCAGACCACCCATATATTTCAGCAGCATCTGTCGGCGTTTTGGCCCCACCCCTTCGATGGTTTCCAGCGTGCTGGTGCTTTTTACTTTTGCCCGTTTTTTACGGTGGCCGGTAATGGCGTGATCGTGCGACTCGTCGCGAATATGCTGTATGACATGCAGCGCGGGGGAATCCGGCGGCAGGCTAAAGCCCTCGCCTTCCGGTTCGAAGAACAACGTCTCCAGGCCCGCTTTGCGATCGCTGCCTTTTGCCACGCCTAATAACAGCGGATGACTTTTATCCCACGGCACGTCCAGCTCGGCAAAGACCGTTTTCGCCTGGCCAAGCTGGCCTTTACCGCCGTCGATCAAGATGACATCGGGGATCTTACTCTCTTCTATTGCCTTGCCGTAGCGACGACGAAGCACCTGATTCATTGCCGCATAATCGTCCCCGGGCGTGATGCCAGTGATATTGTAGCGGCGATATTCCGCACGCAGCGGTCCGTTGCTATCGAAAACCACGCACGACGCGACGGTCTGTTCGCCCATCGTATGGCTGATATCAAAACATTCCATCCGATTGACGGCGGGGAGTTTGAGTAGCGTCGCGAGCGCCTGCAGGCGCTGAGTTATCGTTGAATGCTGAGAAAGCCTGGTGGTCAGCGCCGTCGCGGCGTTAGTCCGCGCCAGTTTCAGATAGCGGGCGCGATCGCCGCGAGGTTTGGTCTGTACGTTAACCCGGCGTCCGGCCAGTTCTGAGAGCGAATCTGCCAGCAGGGTTTTGTCGCCGAGGTTGAAATCCAGCAGGATCTCGCTCGGCAGCGTCCGCATCTGGCTGCCCTGTAAATAGAACTGCCCGACAAACGTTTCCACCACTTCACCCAGTTCGGTACCATTCGGCACTTTGGGGAAATAGCTGCGGCTGCCAAGGACTTTTCCCTGGCGTATAAACAGCACGTGGACGCATGCCATTCCGGCATCAAACGACACGCCGATAACATCGAGATCGTCCCCGGTATTGGAGACGAACTGCTTCTCCGTTACCCGACGGACGGCTTGAATCTGGTCGCGGATCCGCGCAGCCTCTTCAAACTCCAGCGCCTGGCTGGCTTTTTCCATGCGGGCAATCAGCTGAGTCAGTACCTGATCGTCTTTACCCGCCAGGAACAGGCGTACGTAGTCGACCTGCTGAGCATACTCTTCCTCACTCACCAGCCCGGCAACGCATGGCCCGAGACAACGGCCAATTTGGTACTGCAGGCACGGCCGCGAGCGGTTGCGATAAACGCTGTTTTCGCACTGGCGGACAGGAAAGATCTTTTGCAGCAGCGCTAACGTCTCGCGAACGGCGTAGCCGTTGGGGAACGGACCGAAATATTCGCCTTTCGCATGCTTGGCTCCACGATGCGTCGCCAGGCGGGGATGCGTATCGCCGCTAAGAAAAATAAAGGGGTAGGATTTATCATCGCGCAGCAGCACGTTGTAGCGCGGCTGATAAAGCTTAATATAGTTATGCTCAAGCAGCAGCGCTTCCGTTTCGGTGTGGGTCACGGTAACGTCAATCTGGGCAATAAGCGCCACCAGCGCTTCGGTTTTACGCGAAGCCAGGTTGCTGCGAAAATAGCTGCTAAGCCGCTTTTTCAGATCTTTTGCTTTGCCTACATAGATAACAGTACCGCCAGCATCATACATACGATAGACGCCCGGCTGGCTGGTTACGGTTTTCAGGAAAGCTTTTGCATCAAAAACATCATTCACTGACTTGCTAACGACTCCGCATTGCACAGGCCATGGCGAATTGCCAGGTGCGTCAGCTCCACATCGCCGTGAATGTTCAATTTACTGAACATGCGATAGCGGTAGCTGTTCACGGTCTTGGGACTCAGATTTAACTGCTCTGAGATCTCGTTGACCTTCTGACCTTTAGTAATCATTAGCATAATCTGCAATTCTCGCTCAGACAAACTGGCAAACGGCGATTCGGCCTTTTCCGGTTCAATCTGGCTGAGCGCCATCTGCTGAGCGATATCGGATGCGATATAACGCTGACCCGAAGCCACGCAGCGAATCGCATTGACTACCTCCTGCGGCGCAGCGCCTTTACTGAGGTAGCCAGCGGCGCCGGCCTGCATGACTTTCGCCGGCAGCGGATTTTCCGTATGCACGGTCAGCATAATCACTTTGGCATCAGCAACGGAACGGGCAATTTTTCGCGTAGCCTCAAGGCCGCCGATTCCCGGCATGTTCATATCCATCAGGACTACATCAACGGGATTTGCGCGGCACCATTTCACGGCATCCTCACCGCAGCAGGCCTCGCCGGCAACTTTAATCCCTTTTATATCTTCCAGAATGCGTCGTATCCCTGCGCGCACTAGTTCGTGGTCATCAACAAGAAGGACGTTGATCAAAGGAATATTCTCCAGAATTAGGGATAACGCCACTGATAGCTTATCTCCTACATATTACCGGGTTTTAGCGTAACTTTAAAAGTCAAAAAATGTCCTGGAAAAGATTTCTTAGGCAATTATGGAAATCTGCCTGCACACCTGCTGGAAAGCCATACTTAACATAGAGTTGCGAAACGGTTGTTTTTTAACATTCATCACACAGATTACGTAAAAACACAACACTCTGCGTAGATGAGAAATACGCGCCTGAATATGTAACAAATATTAACAGTGAAACGGCGTCATGGAAAAAATTAAGCTGCTTACATCTCATGATTACGTATTATTCAGCCAATTAAAACATTCACCATTCAAATGAGAGAACGAAAACCAAGCACTCCTTTTTTTTCCTTTGCTTGTGGTATACTGCGCCGCCTTCACTTTTAGACATGCGCATTTGCGCAGAAAGCAAACGAGGATATCGATGAGCACACCAGATTTTTCCACTGCGGAAAATAATCAAGAACTGGCACAGGAAGTTTCGTGCCTGAAAGCGATGATGACGCTGATGCTGCAGGCCATGGGTCAGGCGGATGCAGGCCGAGTGATTATTAAAATGGAAAAGCAAATTGCGCAGATGGAAGATGTGGCTCAGGCTGCCGTATTCTCCAGCACCGTTAAGCAAATTAAGCAGGCATATCGTCAGTAATGATTCACCGGCTGAAGGTATGACTAACAGCCGGTCTTACGTCTGGCACGCAGAACAACCTATAAGATCAAATTAATCCCGTCGCTACCGCGTAGCAGGCAATTTGCGTTTTGTTTGGCGCATTGAATTTTCGCTGCATATTCTTCTGATGAAAATTGACGGTATTTTCTGAGATAGACAGAATCATTGCGACCTCAGCCGAGGTTTTGCCTTCCGCTGTCCATTTCAAAATCTCCAGTTCACGTCGACTAAATTTCATTTCCGGCGGCATAACCATTTCGTCCTCCAGCCGCAAGAGCGTCAGCAGACTCAGTTCGGTCAGGGTTCTTAAGCGCATCTCCAGTTCATCTTCCTCAAAGGGCCCCTGGCTGTGGCTGGTTCCTGAGACGGATAAGAATCCGTGTGCATGGTTAGGCAGCGTCAGGCACTGCGTTACCCCCTTTCGTAAGCCATGATCGCGCGCACCGTCCCATAATTCAGGGGTGTCGTGGAATAGCTTATCGTTCCAGGGTAGATGCCCGCGAAGGAAATTCTCCTTGCGCAGTACCGGGTCAATCGCGAAATAATTCTCGGCTTGATAATGCGACATCCAGGCCGGAGGATAGGTCGATTGCAGGGTTACCCTGGGGCGAGTGAAAGGCACGGGATGCCGTACGCAGAGCGCGAAGTAGTCATATTCCAGCGCTTGTGCCTGCTGCTGGAGTAGATGAAAAACTCCTTCGCCTGCAGAAGCTGACTGAAATTGTTGCAGCATTTCCCGCCGCCAGCTGAAAAAATCATTGTCCCTCATAACTGACCAAATAACTCCTGAGTGATAATCATTATTATAAATACATAAAACTAACACATAAATCCTGCTTATATGTATAAAATATGGTAGCCATCGCATTTATTAGATGGCGACTGGCAACAGCGCCTGATGCGTGAAAAGTATGCCCGCAGTTGTGGCACAAAACCTTGACAGATATATCGGCGTTGATTATGTCCTGAGGCTGGACTTTTAACTTTTACCGAAACTCGGTTAAGCGTCGTTTAGCAGGCCGCTCCCCTCAGCCTTAGCGGAAGCGGCCTGGGCACTGAGATTATTGCATCAGAAATTTTTCGAGGAACTGGCGGGTACGCGCCTGCTGAGGATTGGCAAAAAGAGATTTCGCGTCTCCCTGTTCAACGATACGCCCTTGATCCATAAAAATAGCGCGGTCCGCTACGTCGCGGGCAAAGCTCATCTCATGGGTAACGATAACCATCGTACGCTTCTCCTGCGCCAGCTGACGTATGGTGTTCAGCACCTCCCCCACCAGCTCGGGATCCAATGCCGAGGTTGGTTCATCAAACAGGATGACATCGGGGCGCATCGCCAGCGCGCGAGCAATTGCCACGCGCTGCTGCTGCCCGCCGGACAAACGACGCGGGTAGCTGTTTTCTTTACCGGTAAGCCCCACCTTGGCCAGCAGCTCACGCGCCCGGGCGATGGATTCATTTTTATCCTCCCCTTTGACGATCACCGGCCCTTCAATGATGTTCTCCATCACCGTACGGTGGGGAAAAAGATTAAAGTTCTGAAACACGAAGCCCACATGCTGACGCAAACGGCGGATGTCCGCTTTTTGCTGACCGAGGCTGCGCGCGGTATCGATGGTCACGTCGCCGACGCGAATGGTACCGTTTTCCGGCTGTTCCAGCAGATTAATACTGCGCAGCAGCGTGGTTTTCCCTGAACCACTGGGTCCGATAATCGCCACCACTTCGCCCTGTTGAACCTCAAGGTCGATACCGTGAAGCACCGTTTGGCCATGGAATTTTTTCACCAGGTTTTTTACTTCAATCGCACTCATTTTGGATCACGCTCCTGGCGGTTCAGCTGATTTTCAAAATAGTTTTGCAGCGTAGAAAGCACCGTTGCCATTACCCAGTAAATCAGCGAAGCAGCCAGGTACATGGTGAAAACTTCCAGCGTGCGCGAGGTGATTAGCTGAGCCTGGCGGAACAGCTCCGGCACCTGGATAGTCGCGGCCAAAGAGGTATCTTTGACCAGGCTGATAAAGCTGTTGGAAAGCGGCGGCAGCGCCACCCGCGCGGCCTGCGGAAGAATCGCGCGGCGCATCGCCTGCCAGCGCGTCATACCAATACTCGCCGCCGCCTCCCACTGCCCTTTATCAATGGAGGCGATCGCCGCGCGCAGCGTTTCTGCCGCGTAGGCCGCGGTGTTTAAAGACAGGCCAATCATCGCTGCGGGAATAGGATCCAACTCAATACCGAACTGCGGCAAGCCGTAATAGATCATAAACAGCTGCGCAATCAGCGGCGTTCCGCGAAAGATGGAAATATACATCCGCGCCAGCCATTTAATCGGCCAGACGGGTGACATGCGCATCAGCGCCAGGATAAACCCCAGCACCAGGCCAAAAAACATGCCGCCGATGCTGAGCTGTAGCGTAAATACCGCGCCCTTAAGCAAAAAAGGCGCGGAATCGATAACCAGTTGGATACTCTCTTGCATTCTATGTGTTCTGCATCAGATATGAGGATGATAGGCGAACAGCGCAGGCGCGCCGCCGGTATGAACAAACAGGATTGGGCCTTCATCCTTAAAGCGCTTCTGGCTGATACCGTCAATCAGTCCGGCCATTGCCTTTCCGGTATAGACCGGATCCAGCAGGATACCTTCCAGCTGCGCCAGCAGCTTGACCGCCGCCATTCCTTCGTCGTTCGGTATCCCGTAACCCGGCGCAAAGTAATCATCCCATAGCTGGATACCGGCCTTTGCTTCCAGCTCCAGGCTATTTGCCACCGCCTGCTGCAGCGCGGCGACTTTTGGCAGCTGGTCGGCTACTTTGCGCGACACCGTTACGCCGATAAGCTCGACATTTGGCATCAGCTGTTCAAGTCCCACCGCAAGACCGGCATGCGTACCGGCGCTGCCGGATGCGACGACCACGGAGGAAAGCTCAACCGCCCCTTCGCACTGCTGGGCAATTTCCAGCGCGCTCTCCACATAGCCCAACGCGCCCAGCGCGTTCGAACCGCCCACCGGGATCACGTAGGGACGATAGCCCTGAGCTTCAATGCGGGTCGCCAGCTCTTCCAGCTGAGCATCAGGATCGGTCAGCGCGTCGCACATTTCGACCTGGGTATTGAACAGATCAAGCAGCAATCGGTTACCGTTAGTCAGATAGTTCTCAGCCCGGGTACCCATTGGGTTTTCCAGCAGCGCCACGCAGTGCAGGCCAAGTTTTGCCGCCACCGCTGCCGTCTGACGGACATGGTTCGACTGGATGGCTCCGGCGGTAATCAGCGTATCCGCACCTTCCCGCAGCGCATCAGCCGCGAGAAACTCAAGCTTGCGCAGCTTATTACCACCCATTGCAAGCGGGGTGACGTCATCACGCTTGATGAAGATTTCACGACCGAGATAATCGGAAAGGCGCGGCAGATATTCAAGCGGCGTCGGCGCGCCGATCAGCTCCAGACGCGGGAAAAGGGTTAAATTTTGCAGTGACATAAAACCTCCTGACTGAATTATCCTTAATTATGCACGCTGTGAGGCGCGAAATAAAAAAAGGCGCTATCAGGAGCGCCTTTTTTCACCGCCGACCGTTACTTCGTGACGTCAGCGCCAAACCATTTTTCCGATAGCGCCTTCAGGCTGCCATCTTTTTGCATCTCTGCAATGGCGCCATCAACCGCTTTCAGCAGGTCTTCGTTACCTTTACGCAGCGCGACGCCGGACTCCTGGCGGGAGAAGGCTTCACCAGTGACAGCAAGGGTATTGCCGGTTTTCTTCACCAGATCCAGCGCCGCCAGGCGGTCAACCAGGATGGCGTCGATACGGCCCACGCGCAGATCCTGATATTTCGTCGGGTCATCATCATAAGTACGAATGTCGACGCCCTGGACGTTCTGACGCAGCCACTCTTCATAGTTAGTGCCCAGACCCACGCCAACTTTCTTACCTTTCAGGTCAGCGGCGGTTTTAATCACGCCCTCGTTCCCTTTTTTCACCAGCGCCTGAATCCCTGAAACAGTATAGGGCGTCGAGAAATCATATTTTTTCTTACGTTGATCGGAAATGGTAACCTGGTTTATCACGACATCGATACGTTTAGAATCCAGCGAAGCCAGCATGCCGTCCCACTTGGTGGGCTTAAGGTCAGCCTTTACGCCCAGATGTTTCGCCAGTTCGTTGGCAAAATCCACCTCGAAACCAGTCAGCTTACCGTCATCTCCCTGATAGCTGAACGGCGGGTAAGTCCCTTCCAGACCCACGCGTAAAGTACCACGCTCTTTGACCTGATTAAGCAGGTTTTCAGCCGCAAAGGTTTTTGCGCTGACGCCAGCCATTAAAACGACGGCCATTGCGCCCATCAGCGCCTGACGACCCAGAAGTGCTAATTTCATTAGATACCCCTAACAGAGTGATATTTTGCTGCAGTGTAAGGCGTTTAGCCTCAGTCACCAACATCGATATGCTACATCTTATTCCGAATTATTATATATGGTGCCGTTTAGGGCATAGCGAAAACGTATCGAAAACATCTCCGTTTTGCTGGATATCTCTCATACTGCAATGGTCAGCTTGATGACGTCTGGAGCAAGGAAGATGAAAAACCCCACGTTACTGCAGTGCTTTCACTGGTACTACCCAACCGGCGGCGAATTATGGCGTGAAGTCGAAGCCCTCGCGCCAAACCTTAACGAAATCGGCATCAACATGGTTTGGTTGCCTCCTGCCTACAAGGGCGCCTCCGGCGGCTACTCTGTCGGCTATGATTGCTACGACCTGTTTGACCTCGGCGAGTTTGACCAAAAAGGTTCAGTCGCCACCAAATATGGCGATAAAGACCAGCTCCTTGCCGCAATCTCCGCGCTGCGCCAGCACGATATCGCCGTGCTGCTTGACGTTGTGGTTAACCACAAAATGGGGGCCGATGAAAAAGAGCCGGTACGCATTCAGCGCGTTGATCAAAACGATCGTACGCAAATCTCTGATGAGATTATTGAGTGCGAGGCCTGGACGCGTTACACCTTCCCCGCCCGCGCCGGTAAATACTCTGAATTCATCTGGGACTATAAGTGCTTCAGCGGGATCGATCATATAGAGAATCCTGATGAAGATGGCGTGTTTAAACTCGTCAATGACTACACCGGCGACGGATGGAACGATCAGGTCGATGATGAAATGGGCAACTTCGACTATCTGATGGGCGAAAATATCGATTTTCGCAATCGGGCGGTTACCGAGGAGATTAAATACTGGGCGCGCTGGGTAATGGAGCAGACCGGGTGCGATGGCTTCCGCCTTGATGCGGTTAAACATATCCCCGCCTGGTTTTATAAAGAGTGGATCGAACACGTCCAGGAGGTGGCGACAAAACCGCTGTTTATCGTCGCGGAATACTGGTCGCACGAAGTTGATAAGCTTCAGCAGTATATCGCCATGGTTGACGGCAAGACGATGCTGTTCGACGCCCCTCTGCAGATGAAATTTCATGAAGCTTCGCGGCAGGGTCGCGATTACGACATGAGCCAGATTTTCAGCGGCACGCTGGTTGAAGCCGACCCATTCCACGCCGTCACCCTGGTGACCAACCATGATACTCAGCCGCTGCAGGCGCTCGAGGCGCCGGTTGAGGCCTGGTTCAAGCCGCTGGCGTATGCGCTGATTCTGCTGCGTGAAAACGGCGTTCCCTCGGTCTTTTATGCCGATCTCTTCGGCGCCAGCTATGAAGATACCGGTGGCGATGGCGAGAGCTACGCTATTGAGATGCCGGTAATCGAACAACTACACGAACTGATCGACGCCCGCCAGCGTTTTGCCCACGGTGTACAAACGCTCTGGTTCGATCATCCGAACTGTATTGCCTTCAGCCGGAGCGGCACCGAGGATGATCCGGGCTGCGTGGTCGTACTATCCAACGGCGACGATGGGGAAAAAACGCTCCCTCTGGGCGAAAATTACCGCAATAAACGCTGGCGAGATTTTCTCGGCAACCGCGATGAGGTTATTGAAACCGACGATGAAGGAGACGGGACTTTCACCTGTAATGGCGGCAGCGTAAGCGTGTGGGTGATTGAGGAAGCACTATAAAACTTCGCGGGCTGAGAAGGATTCAGCCCGCATCAAGCTTACCGTCCGCTTTTATCAGCCGACGCTTTTTTCCACGCCAGTTCACACTCCGGAGTGAGGCGATCCACCCGTTTAAGCGTCATACGATCGTAGCGCAGCGTATTGCCTTCACGCTCAAGCGGATAGACATCTAACGCGGAGGTAACGTTATAGATCACATCATCACGCTTCATTAATTTCCCCGGCAGGACGATCACCCGTTGCCACTGTCGACAGTCAAGCGTATCACCCTCTTTGGTCACGATAAGGCTCGCTATCGCGTCAGGACTCATCATTTCACTCTGCGGGCCTGCCGATTGCCAGTATCCCTCCAGCCCTGCAGGCGCCGGCGCTTTAACAACATCGCTGTAGCTATCAACCTGCACGCACCCGGTCAGGGCTAGCAGCGCGCCAGCCAGTACCATCTTTTTCATCATTCATCCCACAAACCGATAAAAAAAGCATTGTGGCATTAAAGCGGTAAGCCCGCCACTCTTCCGGGATCGAGTACAGGCTAAGCAGAGCGCCCGCCTGCACCGCGTTATATGGCAAAAAATAGCCATGGAATGTTAAGTTATTCTCATCCATCCCATTAATGCCATTAATTCGAAGACGTTATTTTAACCACTCAATATAAGGATAATCCTATTTTAAAAAAGCGTAAAAATGGCAAACTTATATATGACGGGTATTTAATGTTTTTATTTCCTCCACATAGCCTTTTGTAGTCTTTACTTTGAGAATATTCCTGGCAAATTAGGGGCATATTAAGGAATAGTTCAGGCTGCCTAATGGTTCCACGGCAGCGGTCGTTTTAATTGCTAACAAAATGGACTTCATCGCGCTTGTCGGCGAGGGATAAATTATCGTTACGTGTTGATTGAGGATGGGTCATGTCAACGATTATCATGGATTTATGCAGCTTCACCCGGCTGGGATTAACCGGGTACCTGACAAGCAGGGGGGTAAAGAAGCGTGAGATCGCAGAAGTACAGAGTGCGTCAAACCTGAAGGCAATGTGTGAGGCCAGCCGCCCTGCCGTAGTATTTATCAATGAAGATTGTTTTATTCATCATGAAGAGAGCAACCAGCTTGTCCGACAAATCATCAGCCAGTATCCCGCCACGCTATTCATTATCTTTATGTCGCTGGCCAATATTCATTTCGACCATTACCTGCTGGTGCGCAAAAACTTACTCGTGTGCTCGAAATCGCTGACCGAAAAAGACCTTGATGACATTCTCGCCAACCGTCTTAAATATGAGAACTATCGTGCTGCCCGGATTAATATTCCCACGCTGACCTTAAGCCAGACCGAATCAAATATGCTTCAGATGTGGATGGCCGGACACGGAACCTCGCACATATCAGCGCAGATGAACATTAAGGCCAAGACCGTGTCCTCGCACAAGGGCAATATTAAAAAGAAGATTCAAACCCACAATAAACAGGTGATTTATCACATCGTCCGCCTGACCGAAAACATCACATCCGGAATTCACGTCAACCTGCGTTGAAAAACGCTGGCGGCCGCTGCCGCCAGTTCACTCGCGGCGAATCACTCTTCCCGCTCAACGAATATACCGTCAGGATGGCCGTGCTCGTTAAAAAACCAGATCCCCAGCGGATAATCCTCCAGCGAAACCAGATACATGACCCCTTCGCTAAACGACTCTATTGCCAGCACAACGCCCGACCGACGTGGGCCACCATCGGTCTTCACCGTGACACGATCGTTTACCTGCATAACTCATCTCCTCTATTTTTGAGCCAGTGTAGAACAAAACTGCCGATCGCGCAGTGTCCGGCCGGGCAACTGCTGTTTTTGTAGACCGTCTATACTTAAGGAGCCCTGTCTGAGTTAAGCGAGGTAGCCGAAATGAAAATCGCCAAAGAGCACAAAGGCACGGGAAGCGTTGATGTTGACGCCCTGCTGGCGGCGATTAATGAAATCAGCGAAAGTGAAGTCCAGCGAACGCAAGACGATCCTCATCACGTCAGCATTGATGGCCGGGGTTACCATACCTGGCGCGAGCTGGCCGAGGCCTTTGAACTCGATATCCATGACTTTAGCGTTACCGAAGCTAATCGCTGATCGTTGCGTGAAAAAAATCCCGACTCGCAGGAGTCGGGATGAAACTTGCTAATGCAAGAAGCACTTGAAAATTCGTTACACCAGGATATCCGATGCGCTACAAACATTACCCTCAATTATTTTGCATGACAACAAACATTCATGGAGTAAATTATTGAAAAATGGGGTCAAGAAAGCCGCCTGCGCTGGCAACGCTCGCCAGGCAAGGACTCTCGCTATTTATTCTTCCACGAACGTTTGCGCATCGCTCAATGTTTTTAAGAATAATCTCACTAAAATAGCCAAAACGGATGATTTAAATTCATTTTATTCACACGATAAATGATACATCACCCGTCCGCACATACCTGATTGCGCCCGTTTTGCTTGGCAAGATACAAACGATGATCGGCAACCGACTGCAGGTTCTCAAAGCTGTAGTCGCTGGAATCCTCACTGCAGCTCACTCCAAACGACGCGGTGATACGTAAAGAGGCGCTGTTGCCGAGTAAAATTTCACGACTATTGACCCGTATACGGATCCGTTCTGCAATGGCCGTCGCCTCTTTTAGTCTGGTATCAGGCAGGACGATGCAGAATTCTTCTCCGCCAACCCTCCCTGCAAAATCGCCTTCGCGAATATGGCTGGCGATAGTACTGGCCACCAGCGTCAGCACGCGATCCCCCGCATGATGCCCGTACCGATCGTTAACGCTTTTAAAGTAATCAAGATCGAGTTGAATCACCGCCACTGGACGCTTCAGGCGTTCGCTCTGGCGAGCAGCTGCCGTGGCGCGTTCAAATAACGCCCCCCGATTTAACAGGCGGGTCAACGCATCATGCCAGGCCTGCCATTCGAGGGAGGTCTGCAGCATACTCATATTGCGCACCATTCGCCGAATAACGAACCACGAGATCATCAACATCAGGGTGAACATTAACCACATCAGCATCAGGGCAATAGTGATGCTGCCAAAGTCGCCGCGTACCCCCTCCTGAATAGTGTGAATACGGATTAGCACCCCATCAAAATTGCGGATCTTCTCCCAGCTGATATAACGGGTAACCAGGCGAATCCCCCCCTGATTCTCACCAGCAAAAGCGCGCTTCAGCATCTCCTGTTCATGCGCAGACAGCAGCGTCAGCACGTTGCCCGGCGCAGAAGAAGCTATCAAATTAAGTTGATTATCATAAAGCTGATACTCGCCTTCCTCACCCGTCTTTATCGCATTGACCAGAAACGCCTTCATCTCCTGTACCGAGAAGTCCATCGCCAGGACACCGAGCCAGAAACGCTGGAAATCAAGCGGAATAGACGCCGTTATCACCGGTATTTCACGCGGCGATTCATCGCCGGGAAACGTTTGCCATACGATACCGCGAGCAGGGTTATTACGCTGCGTTTGGCGGGTAAACCAGGCATCGCTCGTAGCCTGAGAATAGAGCGCCAGCGCCTGCGTCGAATTTTTCAGCGGCTCAGTGGTGATAAAAAAGCCGCTGCGCGACACGTACAGCATACGCTTAGCGAAACCCCGGTTGTTATTGGCCAGGCGCAGCATATAACCGAGTTCAAGGGTAGCCATCAGCTCGTTCCCGGAAAAGGGAGTGTCGCGGGAAAGAAGTTCGTTGCCGTCGATAAAGGCATCGGCAACACCGTAGACCGGCAGCGTTCGTCGATTGTGAATCTCAACTGACCAGATCGGATCGTGTCGCTTCGCTAAATAACTCTCTTCGGCCTTGCGCAGCACGGCAAAATCTAACGGCGTCTCCAGCGCGGAATGCATGCCGTTACGAAAAAAAATCATTCTGTCGATATTAAATTGCAGCAGGCTGTCAAATTCATGTGCCACGTTTTCAAGGTTGTTGCGCTGGTTAGCGACGTAGGCTTCTTCCAGAACCTTGATCTCACGCCATATCAACAGCGTAGAGAAGCAGAAGACGATAAAAAAACAGAGGTTAACCACATATCCGGGGCTTAAAATCTGGCGCAGCTTTTTCACCCACATCAGCTTATCCATCGTTTTCTCGCAGCACGGTTAAAGAAGCAAACTTCATCCACGCTCCCTGTTGGTAAAATAATTCACAATATGAAAACGCCCGACGGATGCCGGGCGCTGATGGAGGGTCAGGTGCGGCTCAGCTTCCCTCCTCCTCCACGGATAAGTTCATCCTCACGAAATGCCTCGCGCTTTACGCCGTAACCGTCATACCAACGACATTCCACCATGCCGCTGGCGAATCCGGTAACGACCATGCGGGGGCCGCCGTTTTTGCGTCTCACTTCATCACTGACCAACAAGACCATTTTTGCCTCCGGTATCAGGAAGAAACAGATTTACCTTAGACGAAGGTGAACCACTTTGCATGATAGATAGCACATTTACTTCGTAGAACCGCGAAGAGCGGCTATCGCTTTCACCACGGCCAGCACGATGGCGCCAATAATGAATCCCAGCACCAGATTTGCAGCCGTTGGCAGCAGCGAGGCAATGACGCCATTCTGCCCCTGAGCCAGATTTTCAATGGCATGGTGCAGCGGCGTGAGACCGTGGACCACAATGCCGCCGCCGACCAGGAACATCGCCAGGGTGCCGACGATGGACAGCACCTTCATCAGACGAGGCGCAATCGCCAGTAAAGCTTTCCCCGTCCACTGCGCCAGCGCACTGCTTTTCTCCGCCAGCCAGTAGCCCATATCATCAAGCTTGACGATAATCCCCACCAGACCGTACACCCCCACCGTCACCAGCAGCGCAATGCCGGACAAAATCAGAATCTGATTTAATAACGGCGCTTCAGCTACAATCCCGAGGGTAATCGCGACAATTTCCGCAGACAGAATAAAATCTGTGCGCACCGCGCCTTTTACCTTATCTCGTTCAAACGCCATCGGGTCCTGATTGGCCAGGGCTTCAAGCCGCTGCTGGCGAACCTGCGGATCCTCTTTATGTTTACGCGCCTGCAGAGTGTGCACCACCTTCTCGACGCCTTCAAAGCACAAGAAGGCGCCACCCAGCATCAGCAGTGGCGTAATCGCCCACGGGATAAAAGCGCTAATCAACAGCGCCAGCGGCACCAGAATCACTTTATTGATCAATGAGCCTTTAGCTACGCCCCATACCACCGGCAATTCACGGTTGGCCCGCACGCCGGTTACCTGCTGAGCATTAAGCGATAAATCATCACCCAATACGCCTGCCGTTTTTTTTGCCGCCAGTTTCCCCATGACCGAAATATCATCGAGTAAAGTGGCAATATCATCCAATAAGGTTAATAGACTACTTCCCGCCAAAATTGCATTCCTTCATTTATGATTGTTCCTCATGAAGTATGAAGCAAAAGCGCTTTTTCGCCCACTGGCGTCCTTAGTCAACATAAATTTAACCGCGGCAGGCTAACTAAAGCGCTCGCCAGCACGATAGTTTTCACGTTTACTATACGTCTCCTTTCTATCTCTGCACCGTCGTGAGGAAGTATGTCTACCCGTCAGCTGTTGCCGCTCATCGGGGCGTTGTTTGCGCTGTATATCATCTGGGGTTCCACCTATTTCGCTATCGCCGTTGGCGTCGCCAGCTGGCCTCCGCTGATGATGGCTGGCGTGCGCTTTCTTTCCGCTGGCGCGGTGCTGCTCGCCTGGTTGCTGGCCACGGGCCATAAGCTCCCGTCGCGCAAACCGCTGCTCAACGCGGCGCTGATCGGCGTTTTGCTGCTGGCCGTAGGCAATGGTTTTGTGACGCTTGCCGAACACCAGCACGTCCCCTCAGGTATTGCGGCAGTCATGGTCGCGACGGTACCGTTGTTTACCCTATGTTTTAGCCGTTTTTTTGGTATAGCGACCCGCAAGCTTGAGTGGTTAGGGATCGCGATAGGTCTGGCAGGTATTGTTCTGCTTAACAGCGGCGGCAACCTGAATGGTAACCCCTGGGGAGCGCTGCTGATTCTGATCGGCTCGATGAGCTGGGCCTTTGGTTCGGTCTACGGTTCGCGGATTGAGCTCCCCACCGGTATGATGGCGGGCGCGGTTGAAATGCTGGCGGCAGGGATTGTGCTGATGATTGCCTCCGCGCTGAGCGGTGAAAAGTTAACTCAGATACCCTCGTGGTCCGGCATTTTTGCCGTCGCCTATCTGGCTATCTTCGGATCGCTTATCGCCATCAACGCCTATATGTATTTAATTCGTAACGTGACGCCAGCCGTGGCGACCAGCTATGCCTACGTCAACCCGGTAGTCGCCGTCCTGCTGGGCACCTGTTTTGCCGGGGAAAGCTTATCTCCCGTAGAGTGGCTGGCGCTCGGCATCATAATTTTTGCGGTCATTCTGGTGACGCTCGGCAAATACCTGTTCCCGGTTCGTCGCGAAATTACGTCCTGTAAGGCGCAGAAGTAACGTCTATCAGACCTATGCCTTGAGTATCGATCTGCGCGCACCGATCGCCGCCGCAGATCCACTCTTCCAGTCGTTCGCCCAGCGCTTCGTCGTTAAGCTTCTTTCGCCCGCGCAGCGCGCATTCCCAGACCACCAGCACCCGCCATCCCTGCTCCACCAGTCGCCCGATATCCCGGCGATCGCGCGCCACGTTTTTGGCTATCTTGTCGAGCCAGAATTCGGTTCTCGTCGCGGGCACCTTAAACAGATAGCAGTCGTGATGGTGCCAAAAGCAGCCGTGAGTAAAGATTACGCACTGATAGTCTGATACCACAAAATCCGGACGGCCAGGGAGCGCGGCGTCCTGTACGGTAAAGGAAAAACCGGCACGCGCCAGCAGCCCCGCCAGCCGTTTCTCAATTGCCGTATCGCGGGTGCCGATCGCGCGCATGTTTTTACTGCGGGTGGCTTTATCGTGGACGTCGGCCATGGTTGATCTCTTGCTCACGCATGGCTACCGCTTTTTCGATTCGCGGTGCCAGCAGCTTCGCTACCGCAGCAAATACCGGCACCACGACCGAGTTGCCGAACTGGCGATAGGCCTGAGTGTCCGAGACCGGGATACGAAAACGATACCCCTGCGGCGTCTCAAAACCCATCAGACGCGCGCACTCCCGCGGCGTCAGCCTGCGCGGACGACGCAACTGATTCTCCGGGTCATCAAAATATTTTTCGCCTAATGGCCGATCCCAGCCGCGATCGATGAGGATTTCCGCGCCATCTTTGTAATAGCGGGCAGAGAGCGTGCGCGCCACGCTGTGCGGATTCGTTGGATCAACCAGCCCGTAGCCAAAACCGTTCCCTCGCTCCTGATGCTTACGCGCATAGCGATAGAGATACTTCCACAGCACCCTGGTGAGGATAAACTTGTCGTCAACCGTGGGTTCCAGCAGCTCGCCAAAAGTAGGTCTGCTGGCAGGATAGAGGTGGGCAATATCGCGCAGGGTAAAACCCTCATGGAGCTGGAGGTCGCGCCGGAAACCCACCAGCACAATCCGTTCCCGATGCTGAGGTAAAAAATGGCGTCCATCAATCACCTTAGGATCGTCCGCGCCGGTATGCGCCGCATCGGCAACCTCGTAACCCAGCTCATCGAGCGTTTGCATAATGATACGAAAGGTCCGCCCCTTGTCGTGGCTCTTCAGGTTTTTGACGTTCTCCAGCACAAAAATTGGCGGCTGGCGGGCGGTGATGATCCTTACCACGTCAAAGAACAGCGTTCCCTGGGTTTCACAGGCAAAACCATGAGCGCGTCCAAGGGCATTTTTCTTTGAGACGCCGGCCAGTGAAAAAGGCTGGCAGGGGAAGCCGGCCAGCAGTACGTCATGCTGCGGGATTGCCTGGCGTATATGCTGCGCGGCTTCTTCATCGCTCACCTCAGGGAGATGGCTCAGCGTGACGTCGCGGATATCTTCATTAAAGCGATGCTGCTCAGGATCGCAGTACCAGTTGGCTTTATAGGTGCGCACCGCATGTTTATTCCATTCGCTGGTAAACACGCATTGCCCGCCAATCGCCTCAAAACCGTGACGAATACCACCGATGCCGGCGAACAGGTCGACGAAGCGGAATCCATAGTGGGGATGATGCGCTGGAGGCTGCGGCAGGAGCGAACGAAGATGTGCCTGCTCCTGCGCGCTTATGCGCCCTGCCGCGCGCGATACCGTCGCAACGCGTTTGAGGATAGCCGGGCTCCAATGCTGCTCACCGACGGCAACCAGCTGCGCCACCAGCGTTTTAACGTCATAAATTGCCATTAGCTGGCGCAATAACGTCTGCGCGTCTTCTTCGGTATGCTCAACCTTAAAAGACGGGGGATTTTCCTTGGATAAATTTTGCGCCATAACCTCAACCAGCCCGACTATTTTTGCAGAGGTTACCATAAATAGCGCGGGCAGTTTTATGCTAGTGGATCAAAGCGCTGCAAAACCTTGTCATCAAGGGACATCGAGTCTCCGCGAAGTTCGGCGCTGAGCTTGGCCATATACTGAACCAGAAAGCGCGCATTGTGCAGCGCCATCGCCCTACCCTTTTCTGTCTGCATCGTTTCCGGTAAACGCAGCAGCTTGCACTGGAAGTGATCCAGCGCGTATTTTTTATCATCCAGTTCACGCCGATCGGCAAAGGGATCGTCGGCATCAAACAAGATATTGTTCAGCGCACCGGATACCGCGAATACGCGCGCCAGGCCAATCGCCCCCAAAGCCTCCAGCCGATCGGCATCCTGGACAATTTTCGCTTCTTCACTGCGGGGAGCCATCCCCGCGCTAAAACTATGCGCTTCAATGGCGTGCAGAACCGCCGCATAGCGCTCCGGCGGAAAATCGGGAAAATCTGACTGCAGGATAGTCAGCGTTTGTTCCGCAGCCATCGCCGAAGAGCGGCTACGCTCAGGATGGTTCTTCGCCAGGCTGACAATATCGTGAAAATAGCAGGCGGTGAGGATCACCAGCCGGTCAGCATCACTCTCTTCGGCCAGCCGCTGCGCGGTGGCCCATACCCGGCGGAAGTGTGAAATATCGTGAGCGGCATCCCCTTGCGAGTGATGTTCACTTAGCCAGGCTTCAAATCGTTGCTGCCATTGATAAAGATCCATGCGCGCTCCTTTGAGATCAGGTCAGCAACGAGCATAGCAACTTTATTCGTGATGTTCATACATCTGCGGGTCAGGACGCGTATACCAGGCAATTGCGCCGAGAATAGCGCCGACAATGCCCAATACCAGAAATCCCAGCAGCGCGCCGATCCATTTCCCTGTCGTTGAGCCGAGCTCACCGTCAATCGTCGCGCCGGGTACGCTTTGGATCTGCCCGACAACCCACCAGTAACGCGCCATCGCCCACAGGAAATAGCCGCAAAAAGCGTAAAACGCCCATAGTGCCAGCTTCCCGCCAGGGCTTCTTTTCGCTTTCTCTTCCATTAATTTGTTCTCCATATATTCAACAACCAACATCACAGACGCAGTGAAAAATAGTGATATTCATCACATTATATAATGAAAATTCTTGCAAGGTAGCAGATCTTACTGACCGGGACGCCCGAGTGCGTGAGTTTTGTTCAATACCAGAGAGGCCGCCATATATACTTAATCAATTCGTTGCCGTTTGAAATAATACAAAATAATGATAAAAAATATATTCTCGCGGTCATTTTTGCCGGCATCAGCATTGCATTTACAATATTTAATTTTATTAAACCGCGTACATGAAAACGCCTTCTCGTTGCACGAAATTGCTCCTTGCGAGTCATTTAAATAATACATTAAATATATAAATACAAAAAAAACAATCATAGCCCTCACGCAACTTATTTGTAACAAGAATAATTCAACCAAAACACATAAGCTATTGTTATTGATAAGCATAAAAACAAAATATAAGTCATCACAAAATGATAGAATTTAAATATAATGAATATAACAGAAACATTTTGTAATATTAGATATAATTTACTTACATATTTCACTTAAAGAAAAATGAACTTAATCGCTAGTATCAAATAGTCAACCCGGAGGGAGTGACACAATTCATATTAATTATGATTAAAAGGGAATATATAATGAAAAGAAAAGTACTGGCAATTCTGGTTCCAGCTTTATTAGTCGCTGGCGCGGCTAATGCAGCAGAAATCTATAATAAGAACGGCAACAAACTCGATTTCTACGGCAAAATGGTTGGCGAGCACATCATGACCCATGATGGCGACAACAACAACTCCGACGATACCTCCTATGCGCGTTTCGGTATTAAAGGCGAAACCCAGATCAGCAGCGAACTGACCGGTTACGGCCAGTTTGAATACAATATCAAAGCAGACAAACCAGAAGGCCAGCAGGCTGATGATACCCGTCTGGCGTTTGCTGGTCTGAAATTCAGCGACTACGGCTCATTTGACTATGGTCGTAACTACGGCGTGGTTTATGACGCGGCAGGTTACACCGACATGCTGGTTGAATGGGGTGGCGATGGTTTGATCGCAACTGACAATTTCATGACTCAGCGTACCAACGGCGTAGCAACCTATCGCAACACCGATTTCTTCGGCATGGTAGATGGCCTGAACTTTGCTCTGCAGTATCAGGGTAAAAACAACGACACTGACCGCGCTAAAGCCAACGGCGACGGCTTCGGTTTCTCCGTTAACTATAACATCGACGGCTTCGGTTTCGTTGGCGCATACAGCAACTCTGACCGTACTGATGAACAGGCTGCGGACCGCAGAGGCGAAAACGCTGAAGTCTGGAGCCTCGCCACTAAATATGATGCTAATAACGTCTACGCATCTGTCATGTACGGTGAGTCCCATAACATGACTCACATGGAGTATGGTGGCTTTGCTAACAAGACTCAGAATATTGAAGCCGTTGTTCAGTATCAGTTTGACTTTGGCCTGCGTCCGTCCCTGGGCTACGTCTATGCCAAAGGCAAAGATCTGAACGGTAACCGTGATGCCGATATCATGAACTACGTTGAACTGGGTACCTGGTACTACTTCAACAAGAACTTCAACGTTTACACCGCATACAAATTCAACCTGGTGGATGACGAAGATTCTTATATCACTGGCGCATCAACTGACGATCAGTTCGCTGTAGGTATCACCTACCAGTTCTAAGATTGTTTAGTGCATTTATCTCAAGCCCGCCTCGTGCGGGTTTTTTGTTTTTTAACGGCGAACCTCATCTGTAAACCGTTGGCATCGCGACGAGTCAAACACACAATGTTGCGATCTCTAACGATTGCCAGAGCAGTAAACCAGGAAGATGATGATTGTATCCTTAAAAAGGCACAATACCATTTGTGACGGGAGTCGTTGAAAGGAAATCACGTAAGTGTTTGAATAGTGGCGGAGAGAGGGGGATTTGAACCCCCGGTAGAGTTGCCCCTACTCCGGTTTTCGAGACCGGTCCGTTCAGCCGCTCCGGCATCTCTCCGCTGTTGAGGTTGCTATAATGCCAGGTTCTTTGGCATTTTAATAGTTCCTGTCTCTTTAAATCAGTTCAAGTGACGACTTTGCGAGCAATATGATGTTTAAATGGCCCTGGAAAGTAGATGAAGAGTCCGGCAACGCGGAAATCCCCTGGGAAAAGGCGCTTGCCATCCCTGTGTTAGCCAACCTCTCCGACCATGAGCAGCAGCAGCTCGTGCAAATGGCTTCCCGCTTTTTGCAGCAAAAGCGTCTGGTTGCATTACAGGGGCTTGAGCTCACTCACCTGCAGAGCGCGCGTATTGCGCTACTGTTTTGCCTGCCGGTTCTCGAACTGGGGATCGAGTGGTTAGATGGTTTTCACGAGGTGCTCATCTACCCTGCTCCGTTCGTTGTCGACGACGAATGGGAAGATGATATCGGCCTGGTGCATAGCCAGCGAATCGTACAATCAGGGCAAAGCTGGCAACAAGGGCCGATCGTTCTCAACTGGTTGGATATTCAGGACTCCTTCGACGCTTCTGGCTTCAATCTGATTATCCATGAAGTGGCGCATAAGCTGGATACCCGCAATGGCGATCGCGCAAGCGGCGTCCCCTTCATTCCGCTACGCGAAGTCGCTGGCTGGGAACACGATCTCCATGCAGCAATGAACAATATTCAGGATGAGATCGATCTGGTCGGCGAAAGCGCCGCCAGTATTGACGCTTACGCGGCCAGCGACCCTGCCGAATGTTTTGCGGTGCTCTCTGAATATTTCTTCAGCGCCCCTGAGCTGTTTGCCCCACGCTTTCCCGCGCTTTGGCAGCGTTTCTGCCATTTCTATCGCCAGGATCCGCTGGAGAGATTACGCGAGAATAGCCCGCAGGAGGATGGCGATAGCCCTGCAGTACACTAAAACAACGACCTGCACTAAATTTAGCCATTTGAATCAGCAAGTTAAATTTAGTGTTGACACAAAAATACGAGACCAGTAGTATTCGCCTCGTTCACACGATTCCTCTGTAGTTCAGTCGGTAGAACGGCGGACTGTTAATCCGTATGTCACTGGTTCGAGTCCAGTCAGAGGAGCCAATTTAAGGGAAGCAGACGTTCACTGACGTCTGCTTTCTGCGTTTCTATCAATTGGTTATCCCTCTTCAGTAGTTCACCCTCGTTCACTAAAAACCACTCGAAGCCATATCATTTTGATGGTAAAAATGCTGGTAATGCTGGTTCGATTTCCCTTTTACCAACAAACGAGGGGATATTTTCATGTCACTGACTGATATCAAAGCAAAAAATGCAAAACCCCTTGAGAAGGAATACAAGCTGACTGATGGCTTTGGTATGTTCCTTCGCGTTACCCCGAAGGGTTCCAAATACTGGCAAATGGCTTACCGCTTCGAAGGGAAACAAAAACTCTTCTCTATTGGTGTTTACCCTGCAGTTTCTCTTTCTGACGCAAGACAACGCCGTGACGAGGCCAGAAGGCTTCTGGCTCAGGGTATTGACCCTAATGCAAAGAAACAGGCAGAGGTTAAAGAGCTTAAAGCCAAACGTGATAATACACGCTCCTTCAGAACAGTAGCCAAAGCGTGGTTCTCCACGAAAACAAAATGGTCTGATGATTATGGTGATGCCGTATGGAAGCGCCTTGAAACTTATGTCTTCCCGGTAATCGGTGACAAAGATGTTGCCGAACTGGATACGGGTGATCTGCTGGTTCCGGTGAAAAAAGTTGAGGCTCTTGGTTATCTTGAAGTTGCCATGCGCATTCAACAATACATTACCGCGATCCTACGTCATGCCGTCCAGCAAAAGCTGATACGCCATAACCCAGCCTATGATATGGAAGGTGCAGTTCAGAAACCACAAACTGAACACCGCCCTGCACTTGAGCTGGAAGAAATACCCCAGCTACTGAACAAAATTGCCGAATACAAAGGCCGCAGGTTAACCATACTGGCAATACAGCTCAATCTGATGATTTTCATTCGTTCCAGTGAGCTTCGTTTCGCTCGCTGGTCTGAAATTGATTTCAAAAGTAAGTTATGGGTGATACCCGAACAGCGTGAAGCAATTGAAAACGTCAAACATTCGACTCGTGGTGCCAAAATGAAGCGTAAGCACTTCGTTCCCCTTTGTAAGCAAGCTATGAGGATACTAAAAGAGATCCGACAACTTACTTATGAAGAAGGCCATGATGATGGATTAATCTTCACTGGCTGTTATGACTCGTTTAAACCCATGAGTGAAAACACCATCAACAAAGCCCTGCGTAATATGGGATATAACACGAAGCAGGACATCTGTGGACACGGTTTCCGCACTCTGGCCTGTAGTGCCTTAATTGAGTCCGGCCTATGGTCAGAAGACGCTGTAGAGCTTCAAATGAGCCATAAGGAAAGCAACAGCGTCCGTGCTGCTTATACCCACAAGGCAAAACATCTTGAGCAGCGTCGCCTGATGCTCCAATGGTGGGCTGACTACCTTGATGCAAGCAGAAACGGTATGGTAAGGCCGTTTGAGTTTGCTACAAATAAATAAAGGGAAAGGCCGTTCGCGGCCTTTCAACTTCATACTTAATTACAGTCTATGCTGAATATGATACTGAATCTTTTTCTATCGCTAAACCAGCGATTTTTTCCAGCATTATTTCCCAGAGTGCGTATTTTCTTTTGTGCTCAATAAACAGAGATTTTAAATACTCTTCTGTTGAAGGGATTTTTTCAGTCCATGCAATATCTTTACTGTAATCAATGCTTTTTTTCATATCAGATGCCGCATAGGTGTAGTATTTACTCTGAGAACGACTGATACTGTCCTCTGCCAGCACTCTACGGAGCAGAGTTGCAGAACATGCATAACCATGCCTGTAAAGCTCACTCGATAAGGTACGAACAAAAGAACCGCGTAATAAAGACATCATCTCTGCGATTTCATTTTCACTCGCATTCATGACTTCAGAATCAAGTTTTCCATAACTATCTGTCCCGGACAAGAAAAGAATAACAAACGGAAAGCCTTTTTTCTTTGCTATGCCAGAGAACAAATCCAGTGAGTCATTATTTTTCTCTACCCGATTATAGATATTATAAAAAATAACATCACACCTGTTCTTAAATCCGTCTATACAAATTGTTTTTGCCTGCTGAATCTCGCCTTCTTCAATCAACGCCAGAGCCAACACCTCAGTCCATTTATCACGAAGCCCTGCCTGATCAACTGATTTATCTTCTTTGATTTTATTGAGAACCTGAATGGCTTCCTCAGTGCACAGTTCATCAACCAGCAACTCAGCAAACTTAATGATGTATTCTGGCTGGTTCAGTTTTCTTTTCTCAAAGCATTGCCTGATGAAATCAACATCCCTGATATACAGACTTAACTCAACAGCATAATTAACATCACCTGTCTTAAGAAGACTTTCCCTTAAAGCACGAATAACATTGTATCCAAGCTCTTTTTTATACTTATCAAAAATATCAAAGTTAAAATATACATCACCTTTAAGCACGGAAAGTATTTTATCCGCTATAACATCAATGCTTTTGTCTTTTTGTAGGGACAGGGATTTTAACCATATTTCGACAGCACCATTATAATAGTCCATCCATGATCCATCTGATGTATCTGCAATTTCGCTGACTTTATCAAATGAGAGCAGTAAATCATGGCAAAACGCCTCGGTTTTTTCAGGCAGCGTTGATACCGTCTTTTCAAGTGGAAATATGACATTCCTGTATAGCCCCTCAAAAAAAATCGCTGCTTCATAATAATCATAAAAGCGTTTTGTTTTAATTACCCTTTTGTATTCAGCCTCAGCCTTTTTCAGTGATTCTTCTGGAGTTAACAGATATTTATTAATAAGAAAGGATTTTGCCTGACCATTATCCTCTGCAATATCACAAATTATTTGCATGAGTTGATCAGCAGGTATTTCTTTGAGTAAAGCAAGTTGTTTCTTGTTCAGTTTAGCCATCATCACATCCTGATAATGTTTGGTAGACGCAGAAAAGCTAATTGTACTAACACGAGGACAGAACATTCAATAAAAGCATTAACATAATGATTTAAAAAGAAATCTGTAGCACGCTGTTCATTGATGAAATGCACTATTTACCGTAAAATATCCCCCATCACACAGTAACCTGATACAGATACGTGGAATGGTCAATGAACAAACTTTCGCCTGAAATGCCCGAACTGCAATCAATGAATATCACTGCTGATAACATCACCAAGCTTAAATCATTGTTTCCTGAAGCTTTTAATGAAGACAGTGTTGATTTTGAGGTTTTAAAGCAGCTTTTGGGTGAGAATGTAGACGACAAAGAAGAACGCTATGGCCTGAACTGGCATGGTAAGCGTCAGGCTCGCCAGCTTGCTCTCACCCCTTCCCGTGGCACCTTACGTCCATGTAAAGGTGAAAGTGTTGATTGGGATAACACCAAAAACCTAATGATTGAAGGTGATAACCTTGAAGTATTGAAGCTTCTTCAAAAAAGTTATGCCGGGAAAGTTAAGCTTATTTATATCGATCCGCCTTACAATACCGGTAAAGATTTTGTTTATCCTGATAACTTCCAAGATAACATGAAAAATTATCTTGAAATGACAGGACAAACAGAAGATGGGGTACGAATCACCACAAACGCAGAAACCAGTGGGCGTTATCACACAGACTGGTTGAATATGATTTATCCACGTTTAAAACTTGCTAAAAATTTATTAAGTGAAGATGGCATTATTTTTGTTTCAATAGATGATATTGAAGCATCGAAACTTAAAATTATAATGGACGAAATATTTGGCGAGGAAAATTTCTTAGCACAATTTGTATGGCGTACAGATGGCAATTTTGATAACCAAGCTAAAATAAAAAACTGCCATGAGTATATATTACTATATGCAAAAAAAGAAGTTAATTTTTCATACCCTCCTGTAGTTGATCCTAACATACCAAAAGGGAGCAAATTATTTAAATCAGAGATTAGAAATACCATTGTAAAGAATGGGCCTAAAAACCCACCAAGTAAGATAACGCTACCTAGTGGATTCCCCTGCGATATTATAAGTGGAAGGCTTAACTGCGCTAAGAATACGTGGCCAGTTTACCATTCAGAAGCAGAAATTAGTGATAACAAATTAACAAAGCCATTAGTTATCGAAAGTGGATGGAGTTCGAAAGAACTACTTTTGGATTTTATAAAAAATAATTGTAATCCGATCAATGATAGTAAAGGACAAGAAACCAGTTTTGTACTAAGTCAAACTGGAACTATTGAAGTTGTGAAAAAACGCTCCGATTCACAAAGCCATGTAGTTTCCGTTCTAAATGGATTTGGTGGTACTCAAAAGGCAACAGCGCAACTTGATGAGATAGGAGCTTGCTTTGCCGGTTATCCGAAACCTCTTGATTTAATAAGTTACATTATTCAGATGATAGCTAAGGGTGACGATATTATTCTTGACTTTTTTGCAGGCTCAGGTCCAACTGGTCATGCAGTCATGTTACAAAATGCGAAAGATCGCTGCCACCGTAAATATATTTTAGTACAAATTCCAGAAGCACTGTCAGCCGAAAAGGAAACTCAAAAAACCGCAGTAGAATATTGTAGAAAAAATAATTTAAAACATAATGTTGCCGAACTAACAAAAGAACGCCTCCGCCGCGCGGGTAAAAAGGTTCGTGAAGACAATCCAGAATGGAATGGTGATGTCGGTTTTCGTGTGTTTAAACTCGATACATCTAACATTCGTCCGTGGGAAGCCTCTGCCGAAACACTTTCACAACAGCTTGATGCTTATGTAAGCCCAATCCTTGAAGGTCGTAGTGAAGAAGACTTGCTGACTGAACTGATGCTTAAGCGTGGTATTGATCTGAGTGTAAACGTTGAAACCCGTCAGTTTGATGAATTAACTGTTTCTTGTGTTGATGGTGGCAAATTGTTTACCTGCTTTACCAGTCAAATCCCTGCATCTTCAGTCGAAGAACTGACCAAGGGGATCCTTGACTGGCATAAGAGTCTGAAAGCTGGCAAAGATACTGTCTGCTATTTCCTTGATGACGCATTTGAAAATAATATTGCTAAAACTAATCTTTGCGCCATTCTGGAACAACACGGCCTGACTAACCTGCATAGCCTTTAAGGGATTGAGATGAAACTACATTTTGAATCTGACCTTAAATATCAACACAACGCTATAACATCAGTCTGCGATCTGTTTGAAGGGCAGGAAAAATGGGAGAGCGAAATGACTGTGCTGGCCCCAGCTCAGGGTGCACTCTCATTTGAAGGCGCAACAGGTTCAATGCCTGTTAACCCACAAATACCCGAAGATGATGTTCTCCTGAAAAACCTAAACAATGTTCAGTTGAAAAATCAGCTTCCTCCCTCGCCCATTCTCGATAGCCATGATTTTACTGTCGAGATGGAAACAGGGACTGGTAAGACGTATGTTTATCTTCGCACCATGCTTGAGTTGAATAAACGTTATGGCATGAGCAAATTTATCATCGTAGTTCCTTCCGTTGCCATCAAGGAAGGCGTTTATAAAACACTACAGATCACGGAAGAGCATTTCAAAAGCCTGTATGCGGGTATTCCATACGAATACTACCTATATGATTCTGCAAAACCTGCTGATGTGCGAAATTTTGCGACCAGTTCTGTTATGCAGATCATGGTAATGACGGTGGGTGCGATCAACAAAAAAGACGTTAACAAGCTATATCAGTCCAGTGAAAAAACAACTGTGGACGATCTGGATAAGCCCATTGATTTAATCCGTGCTACACGTCCAATTATTATTGTCGATGAACCGCAAAGTGTTGATGGTGGCTTGAACGGTGCGGGTAAAACCGCACTTGATGCTATGCACCCCATGTTCACCTTACGCTATTCAGCAACACATATTCATAAACACCATATGGTGTACCGCCTTGATGCCATTGATGCTTACAACCAAAAACTGGTCAAACAGATCGAGGTTGCCGGGCTTGAAGTCCAGAATGCAAGTAATAGCCCCTATGTAAAACTGGTCAGTATTAACAATAAGAAGAATAGCATTAGCGCGACTGTTATTGTTGATATAGCCGATAAAAAAGGGGGCGTAAATCGTTCTGAAATTACCGTGCATGACGGTATGACACTTGATGACGAAACGGGGCGTGATATTTATCAGGGATACAGGATAAGTGAGATCCGCACGGGCAAAGAATGCTATCTGACACTGGAAACGCCTTCTAATACATATTATATGAAAGTAGGTGATGTCGTAGGTGATATTGACCCAATGCTTATCCAGCGGCATATGATTAGACGTACAATCCGTGAACATCTGGATAAAGAGCTTCGCCTTAATCCTCAGCAAATCAAGGTTCTTACCCTATTTTTCATTGATAAGGTTGATTTCTATCGCCAGAATAACGAAGAAGGGCTTCGTGAACCGGGTGAATATGCTCGTATATTTGAAGAAGAATATCTCAAAGCGATCAAAAGCCCAGCATATAAAGATTTGCTCCCTTCTCATCCAGAACATGCTAAAGATATTCATGATGGTTATTTCTCTATTGATAAAAAAGGCGGATGGGCTGAAACAACCGAAAGCAATAATGCAGGCCGCGAAAATGCGGAACGCGGTTATAACCTCATCATGAAAAATAAAGAGAAGCTTTTGAGTTTCTCGAATCCGGTGAGGTTTATTTTTTCACACTCTGCTTTGAAAGAAGGCTGGGATAACCCCAATGTATTCCAGATCTGTACCCTTCGAGAGATGGGAAGTGAACGAGAACGTCGTCAAACATTAGGCCGTGGTCTTCGCCTGTGCGTTAACCAAGAGGGGGAACGTGTTCGTGATGACAGCATTAACATTCTGACTGTCGTTGCCAGTGAAAATTATGAAGCCTATGCCGAACGACTACAGAGCGAAATTGAGAACGAAACAGGCATCCGTTTTGGTATCATCGAAAAAGATGCGTTTGCCCATCTGATCTTCTCTGATTCCTCACAAGCTGTGGGTATTGCCGGTTCACATGAGATTTGGGCTGAACTACAGACCGAAGGATATCTGGAAAAATCGGGGAAAATCACAAAAGCCCTGAAAAACGTGTTATTCGAAGACACTTTTGTTGTTAGTGAGAAGTATGCGTCACTACAGGAACAAATTGAAACTATCCTGCGTAAATCAGCAGGGCGACTCAATATAAACAATGCTGATGAGCGTAAAACAATCAAATACCGGAAAGAAGTCTTAAACAGCCCTGAATTCGAAGCGTTATGGCAGCGCATTTGTCAAAAAACGCTGTACCGACTGGCATTTGATGAAGAAGAATTGATTAAATCCTGTACGAAATCACTTTCTGAAATGCAGCCTGTAGCAAAAGCAATGGTCAGTTTCAGCAAAGCAACAATCAAACAAAGTCAGTCAGGTCTTGATGTTAAAGTGCAGTCTAATGGTACAACAAGTTCTGTTATTGATGTTGAAGAACAGCCACTGCCAGATGTTCTTGGTGTTCTACAGGAAAAAACAGGCCTGACAAGACGCAGTTTATGCACCATCCTTAAAGAGAGTGAAAAACTTGCTGATTTTGCTAAAAACCCACAGCAGTTTATCAGTGACGCTATAGGCCGAATCAACTACTGCAAACGCCTGTCAATTGTGGACGGTATTAAATATTATCCACTAAAAGGAGAGGTGTATGCGCAAAGCCTCTTTATGGATAAGGAGCTAACAGGATATGCCCGCAATCTTTTCGAAACCTCGTCTAAGTCAGTTTACGAATATGTTCCTAAAGATTCTGAAGTCGAAAGTCGTTTCGCTCAGGAACTCGAAGAACAGGATGAAGTTAAGCTTTATGTGAAGCTGCCCGGTTGGTTTAAAATTCCGACTCCACTGGGAACCTACAATCCTGACTGGGCCTTAGTTATTGAAGACAATGGTGAAGAACATATTTACTTTGTTGTAGAAACAAAAAGTAAACACATTGGTCTTGGTAATGAAGAAGATGCGAAAATTACTTGTGGTAATGCTCACTTTATCTCACTCAAAGATCAGATGAGTAATCCTGCGAGATATATGCGTGCTACAAATATAAATGAAGTTTTAAGTGGCAAATAAAAGAGAAAAGGGCCAAAAGGCCCTTTCTTTTACCGTTAAGGGAACTACACATTGGGTAGAGTACATATCCCATATATGAAGCATATCAGACAATTCATGAAGTAAATATTCGAAAGTATATTTTACTGGATGTAATATTAAACATTGATCATCAAATATCTTATTCATATAAATAAAAATATCATCATAGTTACTCACCCTAAATAAATTTAATCCTCCACAACAGCCTGTCTGGAGGATCAAATCAAGTTCCTGACGCCTTGTAATACCATACAAAAGGATAGTTATATTTTTGAATGTCATGACAAGGTATATAACGACCTTACATCTATGTGAGAAAAATTAAAAAATCTGACAACCAACTTAATGACAAGTTAATTACAGATACTTATAAGAGCAGTTATTAACATGTCAAATCATTATTGTGTTTTTAATGCAAAGCATCTTACATTATCAATTGTACAGTATTCTTCATCTTCCGTACATGCATCAGAACCTGATGCAACCCATCCAAGAGCGGTATAACCATTGTTATCAAGGTATTTTTGACAGATATCCCCATAGTTCTTTGTTTCACCAGAAATCATAAATACCATACGTTTTAGAGATGTGGTATTAGTCCATACACCATTCACACATGAAAGTAGCTGCCCTGCTGATGTTCTGCCCTGTAATCCATTAGGTGAACATCCTCCCCCGACGCTGGCCTGACCATTTATATAAGCATATTCACCAACATTAAGTCGGCCATCAGCATCAATATTTCCATTTGAATGAATGTAATTAGAGTTCAGATTGCCTGATGCCCAGACATATTGAGTGTTGACCTGATGTCCTACGTTAATATCATTTGATGCATAAATATTACCACTACTATTCATATAAGCATTTACAGTTCCTCCCGAACCTGTTCCTACTGTTCCAGCAGCATAGACATCATTGGTTCTAAGACCACCACTCCAGCCTGAAGGCAAATCATTAGGATCAAGATCATTAGTCGCAAGGCGTTGCTGTATTTTTGCGTTTTTCCACACTTGTAATACTGTTGTATAATTCGCAGCGTTAGGAGAATAAATACTTAATGGCCTTACCCCATTACTTAATCTTATTTCATAATCATTACCAGCAGAATCGCCCCCTAAAGTGATAGTATCTCCATAACCATTATGTGCGATAACTTCTTTAGCTGCATTAATATTTCCTCCAGAGGTGATATTGCCACCAAAACTACCGGTACCAGACGCAGTAATATTTTTTGCATTGTTAATATTGTTACCTCCCATATTTAAATCACCTGTCATGGGGAGAGTTCCATCACGGCGTAAATATATGGAATATAATGCACTATTAAAACCAGTTCTGAATCCAAGTAAACCACTACCCGTAATATTACTGAAATTAGAAGAAGACTCCTGCCATTGCCCCTGCATCCCGGAAATAACTGTTGTACTCTGAGTCATACCACTATCCACTCCAGCAGTTTGCATTGCTTTTCCAAGCAGATCGTAGCGTGTTTTTCCACCCTCTTTCCATGCCGTAGTAGCTACAACCAAACCATTAATCACATAGTTTGGTGCAGTTCCTCCTCGCTTAAGCAAAATTTTATAAGGTGATTTATAGATATTAATGCCGGAATAAGAAACAGGCAAAAGCCCTTCATTTATTAGTGTCTGGTAGGTTATTTCACACTCCGACGCATTACACGTTCTTGGCCCCGGATCATTACTCTGACTACTACTCGATGTTAACGTAGAAAGTTTATCGTAGCGTAAGTTAATGTATCCATTAACAGCTTCACCAATTTGCCTGATCTGTTCTCCGGCTGTTTTTGCCGTAAAGTCCTCTTGCGATGCCTTCATATCCTGAAACTTCAACAAGGCCATTGCACTACCAATACCTAATGCCAATATAAGTTCCAACAGAGAAAACCCTCTTTTTACATTAATCATATTCATTTTTCACCTTAATTTATTGCTCTTAAATATTACAATTATCAAAATGATTAAATAAATCAAGATATCAAAGAGCAAAAACATGGAACAAATTTAATAATAGATAGACGGATTACCAGAGAATGCGTTGTCTTTTTATTGTATACAAAAACAGAAAAACTAAAGATGGCACTAACCATCTTTAATTATATGAAAGACTATAGAGGTAAATCATAACCATATTGCAAGGTGGAACACTATGGCTATGATGCTACTTTTATAAAGAAGTAAATATCAATGTATTACTATTCCCACCACTTTGGCACTGCGTCGCGGTTTTAGCAACATCTAATACTTCACCTGCGGCTTTGACATTACCTGCAGTTCCTACACCTGCTGTATAGAAATTCCCTGCGGCTGCAGTGATAATCTTGGTACATTCTGCTGCTGGCACATTTGAATAGGTTATTGTAAATGAGGAGCCTGTTGCTGCGGAAGGCCCTGTATTTGCCGATGCCACGACAACGTTTCCTTTGAATGCATTAATAGGTGTTGCTGAAGAACCAGAACCACTTAACATGTTATCTGGGAATATTTTCGCCTGAACAGCAACAGTATTTGTCAATCCGGTAAAACTGGATGCTGAAGTATAAAGCGCTTTAACACCAGCTTGGATTGTTGCTATGTTATTGCTTTCAGCCTGTGCACGTTGAGACGCTTGCACTTTAGGATATACGATAAATGCTGCTACCACTAACGCTGCGATAATACCAAGAACAAGTAATAGTTCTAAAAGTGAGAAACCTTTTTTACTTTTTATGTTTTTAATTAATACTGTTTTTTTCATTTCCTTTATATCTCCTTTGTTAATTGGAAAGATATAAAACAAATAGTAAATATAAAAGAAAAGGCAATGATGAAAACGATATTATATGTAACATTACTGATGAACGGATTACTTTTGAGAAAATAAAAAGACCGGGAAAGAACCCGGCCTTTTTATCGGGGGGATCCCCCCATGACTTTATTAAACACCACCACAGCTTACAAGATTTGAATATGGAGTTATTCATCCGTAGTGATAAAAACAAGATATAATTAACATGCGGCAATGTCAAATTTAATTAAATAGAAGTTAAACTTTACAGAAAATTCTTTATTTATGCAGTGAATTCTATATTCCATTAAGTTTTTCGGCCTTTCATACTAGCCAGAAATAACATTCCGCTTGTTTTAAATCTTTCTTTATCATCTGGATGTAGGTGGGGTATCTCTAGTAGCATACCTAAAACAAGATCCTTATCCACCGTAAAAACATCACAATCAAGAGCCTTGGCAACTTCAGCCCCTAAAATTATTTTCTGACGTGTTTCTATCTGTTTAGCTTCTTTCTTAGACTTATATTGCAAACGATTTAAACGCATCTGAGCAGATGCTAATTGCTGCTCCAGTGTCTTTTTTATTCGTGGTTTCTTTCTGGTTTGCTCTTTATCTGAAATATCACTCATTTTCTATCCTCTTATAGTTCCATGATACATATATATTTCTTATATATATGTTAGTCAATGAGGATATTTGAAAAATTGGATTATTATTTCTTTTTATACGATGGGAGCTTTTCTTTTAACATATTAAAGCAGTTGATAACATTCTCATGCTCTACTGAAAAATGATCTATACTCCTTTTCAGAAGATCATTGGCAACATCAAAGATAAATTGACTTCTTTCACTATGATTATAGACAGTAAATACATCAGCTATCCAATGATAGCAGCAAAGCGTCAACAAAATACAATAGTCTTGATATTCTTTAATACCTGATAAAAAAGTATATCCGTTATAATCTACTTGCCTTGTTCTTCTATAATATTGTCTAAGCGTGGGTTTCATTATTATTAAATTGTTTTTAACTATATCATAGTGAATGTCATCCTGAACGTAGTCGTTTTTAAGAAAGAAGTTATTGCTATGAACATATAATGCATAGGCAATTGTTTCAGTACAGATTCCATATTCCTCGCATAAAGCCTTTGAGACAACAGGATTGTTTTCTATATATCTTATAAACTCACTTTCTTTCAAGTTTTTTGTTTTCAATTTTTTCATGTATTACCTCTTATAATAAATTATAATATCATCATTAATGAATGCTTTAACGACGAAATGGCACTGGTTTTCTCCATTCAAACTCTGCCTCAAACCTTTCTTTATTTCTTTCATTTTTGATCTGACAAGATATACGATTGTTGAGGATCTTTTTTCGAGCAATTTTTAAAACTTCTTTCATTTCACATTTTACAAGCTTTCTACCTTTAATTTTCATTTCTTCATATATGGCATTATTGATAAAATCTCTTTCTTTAGCTGATAGTATCTTTAATCTTCCTTGCTCATCCGCATTATTTGAAATGGTATTAATTGTTTCATCTTCTTTTTCTTCCTTATCAACTCTACTCTTCTTTTGTTTTTTTGATTTTTGCTCTTTTCTAATCGAGCGGACTTGATCACGAGCAATAAATTTGACAGTTTGTTTTTCTTTTTTATTTAGTGCTTTACCTTTTAACTTAGCGGCTTCTTCCAGAAAATCATCTATTATCTTTTTTTCATTCTCAGTAAGATTTTGTATCCATCCCATTCTTAGTTTTTTTGTTTTACTTTCCATATCATTACCTTTTTATTTATATTTTTTAATTAATACAATTAAAAAACAAAAAACTCAAATTAATCCATGCACCATATTTAATTTATAAGCCTACTTATCTTTCGTTAGTGCCTTGATGAAATGGCACCTACCTACTGATATTTTTAAAATTATTTTTTTGTACTAGTAGTACTAGAATTTTATTAGATTAGGTTCTGGGGTTTTAGATAGCGACTTTCAGTCGTAGTAGTTTTCCGTCAGGAAAACTTAGTTTTTCTGCAAGCTTCACCCCCCTAACCCCCCGTAAAAAAATACTATTGTAATATTTTTTTTAGGTTCGCAGGTTGGCGATTCTCACCGTAGCTATTGAGTTCCAGCACGTTTCCATTACTGGGACACCCCATCGGACTCCTACGGATACATCATGATCATTTAAAGCATTTTCTCGTTTTACTAAAGAAAATTATACTACCGCTTTATAGATTTTAGATGAACGCTTCAAGTTGGTGGCTACCGACTTCCCCCCGTTTATATGCCACCTACAATAACCTAAGAACAAAACAGTTTTTAACACATGATGTCCAAAGATTCTTAGACCTGATACACAGGTTTAACGTTATTGCTTTTGAAGACTAAAATGTTTTTGGAAATGGTATTTGAAAGGCTTGTAAAAAGTTGAGATTTAGATTTGACAAATATGAAAAGATTATTTAATACTTTATTATATTTGTAATCACGTTATTCCTCTAACTGATTACAAGGCTTCAAAAGTCGGCAAAACTTTTTTAGTCCTTAAAAAGTCAACTTTGAAAGTTGGCTTTTTTTGTATCTTTATTTTATTTACAACACAACATTTTACTTGTCAAATAAAACAACCTAACTTTATTAAAAATAAAAAAGACCAGACAAACTTAAATATATTTCGTCAAAAAACACATTTAACATATGATCTCATGGATTTTTATTTGATTTTTACTATTTAATCAGCAATAACTAAAATGGTTATGATACAAAAGGTGATAACAAAAATGGTGTTTACAAGACTCTGCACAAAAATGCAACAAGCTCTATATGTAATCATGCAACATATACAATCAAAATCATTAACCTAAATCATCTAATATTCCCCACGTTACTTGACTCTCTTTCCTTATGGTTTATTTTTCACCCTTTGCTTTTTCACTCTTATTTTAAGTCCGAACCTACACCATCCATTTTTTTAAAAAAACTGTCGTTATAAGTCTGTTTTAGTGCATTTGGCTTTTCCCGCCTTACGGCGGGAGGGAAATTAACTCTTTTGCCCTTACGGGCGCTCTCTAAAACCATAATCATTAAGATTCGTGTAATACCTCAGCCGTTCATCCGAATCTAGCCCCGTTAATTTCACAGACATTAAAACTAGCGTTATTATTTAACTATAGAAAAGCTTTATACATTGTCGTTATTTTTAGCTCCTTTAGGAGATATAAAAATAAAGCAATGCCCACCTATACACTGCTACGCAGTGTGTGGGGTCTACCGACGGTTGCCTGCCGCAGGCTAACACCGTTTCCTTCGGAAACAAGGTCAACGTCAACACCAGAGTTTTTCTTGCGAAAAACTAAAACCAGCATAGTCGCATTGGAGATTTATATTTTGGTTTGTTATTTAAAATTATATTGAGGTTCTTTTTATTGTATGGCTATTTTTCATCTTGATTTTAAAATTGTGAAACGTTCAGAAGGCAGGTCTTCCGTTGCGAAGGCTGCCTATCATGCTCGTACACGTATAACAGATGAAAGAACAGGTGATACGTATGATTACAGTCGCCGTACTGATTTATATGGGCATTTCATATTAGCTCCAGCTAACGCACCAGAACACATCGTAAAAGACTCTACAGCATTGTGGAATGAAGTTGAAAGAGTTGAGCGCCAGAACAATGGTCAAACATCCCGTTATTTCGATGTTGCTATTCCTGCCGAGTTAAACAATGACGACAAGAAAAGACTTGTCCTTGAGTATTGTCAGAAAAATTTCGTTGATAAAGGCATGATTGCTGACATCGCTTTCCATGATCTTGATAGTGATAACCCTCATGCTCACGTTATGTTAACCTTAAAAACCATAGGCCCGGAAGGTTTTGGCAAAAAGGAAAGAAGCTGGAACGACAGAAAAATGTCTATTTTTTGGCGTGAATCATGGGCATCTATGGCTAACAGCTTCCTCGCTGCTGCTGGTTCATCAGAACGTATCGATCATCGTTCTCTCCAAGTCCAGCACGAGGAAGCGTTAGAAAAAGCAGCAGTAGCTTTAGACAATGAAGAACAAGCGCTATGGCTTGCCAAGGCCGCTGAAACAAATCGCCCTGCGATGAAACGTATCCACAGTGCCAAATGGCGTAGTAAGGCTGCTCAGGAGCAAAGAGCCGCAGAACAGGCTGTTCGTGATGTAGCGAAGCAGGAAGCAGTTGAAGTCTACAAAACATTCAGTGAACTTGACCTTGAAATCGTCGTTGATGTCAGAAGCTTTACGATTACACATCTTGCTGAACCAGAAGAAATTGTTTTACCTGAAACGCGATCCAGCTCTTCTACAAATGACGAACAAAGACCTTTACTGGTAGCACCAGCTCCTCATACTCGTATGCGTGGCGTTAAATCCTATCGTGATAAATCCAAAGTCAGTAAGGTTGTTGCTTGTATTCCGCCATCAATCAGTATTTCTGATTCTGGTACAAATACTATTCTGAAAACATCCACCTCTCAAAACCCAAACAGGGCATCCAGAAGCGCCCCTGAACGTGTTAAGAGGAAACAGACTACTCCACTTCAGGATAATATTTTTAAACGCTTCACAACTCTTGTCATAGATTTTTTCAAGCAGAAGTTTGTATGGGCTAAAGCAAACAAATCCCAAAATGATCTTATCAGTGAAGAACATGATAAACGTATTGCTGAAAACTATGTCTTTGATGAGGTATTAGGCCGTCATATCTCTCGCACTGAATATGAGAAAAAATCCAAGTTTAACCAAGATGATTATAAACCAACACCGGATGAGATCAACCGTTTCCCAAGTCGTCAGAATAGCGAGCACAACAATGCCAATAGGGACATGGTTCTCAATCCGTCGATACATGAAAACAAAAAAAACAATTCACCACAACTGAGACCATCCAGTTATCGTGTTAATAAATAATTTTATTACACATTAATCGTAATCCGTAATAAATCGATGACAATCCAGTATGATTTACCCGTAACTTCTCAATCAGTTAGTTATTAATTTTACATTTACATGTTTTATATTCAACATCCAAAATAGCAGAAACACTTTTAGATGTATACCCTAATGGTTTTAACTTTGAATATAACGATCTTAATTTCCTGATATCTTTAACCTTTCTCATTTTCCTGATTGATTTTATTGCCTCCTTTTTATCAACACCAGCTACTAACTGATTAGCTTGTTTTATATACTCTGCATGATTCTTATCACCTTGCTGCTTTAATGTATTTATTAATCCTCTAATTTTAAAATACAACGTAAGGACATCCATAACACTTTCTTTTTCAATCACTTTTTTCTTCAAATTAAAAAGACACACCCTTATATTATCTTTTCTTTTTTGTGTTGGTCTAAGCTCTTTGATTACTTTTACACCATGTACAATTTTAGACTGACCATTCCTCAAAACCCTTGATTTCTTCCTATTTAATCTAACCCCACTTTTGAGCGCCATTGACAATATCACTAATTTTATTTTTGAAATATCATCATTATTAACTTCAGATTCGAAACTAATAGTTATGTCATCGACATATCTCGTGTAAATTCCACCTAATTTTCTAACTTCCTCACTGAGGAGAGCCTCTTCTTCTAAAAATATTAAGTTGGCAATGTCAGTACTTAACTTAGTCCCTTGAACAAGTGAGCCTTCAAGTGTTGACAGATTCGCTATTAATAACGAAACTTCAGGAGAGAAGTTCATGTAATATTGAAAAGCTTTAGCTATCAGATCTTCTTTTATAGAAGGAAAGAAATCCTTCATATCTTCTTGAATGATAATTGACTTATTAAGATGGGATTTACAATCATCAATATAGCTGACTCCTTTCCTACCTCCAGTAATATACTCTGGGAGTGATATCTTAGAAAAAATACGCTGTTTAATAAGCTCATGTACCTTTAATAATTCACCAACCACTTTATACGTCGTTCTTTTTTTACCTTTTCTTATTACCGGCACCGTTTTGAAATATTTTCTTTTGTTTTTTAAAAGATAAGTGAGCCTCTCTTCATTTGTTTCCAGCATTTTGAATAGTGACTCTAAATTAGCAAGTGGTTTATTTGAATAATTCCAATTTTTATGCATTAACTAATGTATCCATTATAGTTTTTTTGAGCATATTATTGATGTCAGAAAACTCATCATTTGTCTCTTCACTTTCAGAAAGAAGGATGATTATATTTAGAGGGATATGTAGCGCTAATGATATTCTTTCTAACGCTGTAATAGTAGGATCTCTTTGATTGTTCTCTATACGAGATAGATAAGATTTCGTTAAATCCGTTCTATCTGAAAGTTCTTGTAAGGTGAGCTTACGTGCTTCACGGCATAGTTTAATGGTTGAACCAATATCTAACATAGTGCACCTCAGATAATGGGATTGACATGGCTGGCTGCTCGTTCAAAAAATGAAGATGGATACATAACAAATCCCCTTAGTAGGTAGATATCAATGAAAATCAGAATCACCGCTCAGAAGTTTAATTAAAGCAAAGATCTTCGCGATATAAGAAAGATAATCTAAGGCTGTGTGGCCTTTAGAATTCTCCTCGATTCTCTTTTCAAGGGTCAGAATCGCATCATCCAGTTTTTTCAAAGAGCTATTGTCTACAGTGTGTTTGCTCTTTTCACGCACTTGGCGCAAAGTGTCTAAAACATCTTTCATAAAAACCTCTCATTTTAACAACACGATGCAACTTGCATCCCCGCCAAAATGTCTTGTGGATCGTGTTGCACACCGTAGACAAAGCCAGCCAACACCCATCCAACACAACTGATTGGATACCCCGCCATTTCAGCATTAAACAATGCCGTATCGTAGATAGACGATTGCAATATACATTTCGCATTAAGTTACGATCACAATGAAGAGGGACATGGGCCACGTCTCGTATTGGAGAAATGGTTGACTGAAAGTTTCACTCAGTCCTTTACCGATCCTAGAGGTTTTTAAAGAGCAAAGACAAACGAGTTCGTTCGTCCATGATTTGATAATAGATAGTTGTTGCCTGACAGGCAACATGTTTTATATGTTTTTTTGGAATATAAAATACTTTGTTATGCAAAAAAACCACACTTAGTTCAACAGATATGGTTTCTTTGCATTTACGGTAAGGGTTTTACATCTTTCGCCTAAACACAACATTATCAGAGAAAATTGCCTTACCTGCGACAAACCCAACAGCCGCAATTATTGGTAGGCTGATAGTAGCTCCCGCCATTCCTGTAGACATTCCGATCAGTATAGACAGGCCGAAGGTCAATAATATAACCACGAAAGCATACCAGCCGGGGTAGGTTCCATACAGAACCGTCGCCATGCAGCCGGTGCAGACATGGACACCCCTTTGGCTTTCTTTCAGGCAAAATGGACACTTGATGGTATTGTTTTCCATGATAGCCCCTTAGATCGCTTTCCAGCCATTGCTGGTTTTAACAAGATTAATCATGCCGTCTTCAGGTTCATTCATACCCTTGACGCTGGAGAACGCTTTTTTGTCCGCCCATGAAGGAACATCCGCCAATTTCCATGTATAAGACACGCGAACAACTTTCTGATTACCGTTTCCCGGTTCGGTCCATTCCTTTATCTCAGCAACAGCACGATGACCAACACAGGCACCTTTCTCACGGTCCCAAAACTCAACGTCTTGGCCTTTATCTGTTACTTCCAGAACATCAACACTACTAAAGCCATTTACCTGTTGTGAAACAGTGAGCAGCCCTTGTTCAGCAAGTCCTTTAAGGATTTCATCACTGGCACTGTATCCGGCAGAACGGTAGCCACGGTTAACCTTAATTGGAAAACCTTTGTTGAATACAATGTCGTTGTCCTGCAGGGAGTAGCACAGCTTTGATTGTGATATTTTCACGTTGATCGCTTTCTCAAAATCGCCTTTTTCACCGCATCCCGCCAGAACAAGAGCTGCAGAGGCAGCGAGTAAAATCTTCTTCATCTTCCTATCCATCCTGATAATCAAAAATGCTGTTATGTAGAGGTAGTCTGCAGCGCCTCTTTTGTCGTTAAGGCTTGTTCTTACTGGCATAACGCAACAGAACCACCTGATTAACCAATTGATAGGATTCAATTATTTTTGTTGGCCGTCATATCGTTTGTAACGATCAAAATCAAAACAACGATAGTTATAATCTATCATATTTTGTTATTCGATCGATTAAATCAATTAAATCACCGATCGATAAATCGCCTTTAATCGTTATAATCTATCAATAAAGCCATATCGATCTTTAATACCGATCATTTTCTTGCTAGAGGAATCGTTAATGAGTAAAGTAAACCAGAGGACCACCAGACAGTTTACGAGCTGATTCAAGTGGATAGAGCGTTGAACCATGAGACAAGCGGTTAATGTCGATTTATGGCCTTTAGATAGCTTTGATTAATGCAACATCAGGGAAAACAACTACGAAGGATGCCGTTAGCTGATTAGATAAAAAGACTCACAGGCCTTTGATAAGCGGCTTTCTTCACCACTAATTAACACGACCTATTTAAATGGGTAGCAGCAGTGCAATGCTTCCCCGGCTTTTTCACGCCTATCTTTACGTTTACTGTTTATATGGAGTTAACATGAAAAAACTGTTTATCGCTGCGTTGGTGATCCTGCCTCTTACCGCTTGCACCACCTATGGCAACAAATCCCTTAAAGACGAATCCCAACAAAGCGTAAAAGCCAAAATCGTTAAAGGGAAAACTACCCAGCAGGATGTTATTAACGCATTCGGGGAACCGCAGACACGAGCTACTAATGATGGTCAGGAAATGTGGTCCTACTCCAGCATGTCAGGCGAAAGCCAGATCTCGAACTACATCCCCGGTCTGGCCCTGCTGAAAAACAGCAACACAGCCCATATGAATTCTCTTGAGATCTGGTTCAAGGGGAATGTTGTTGAGCGATATAATTTCAGCCAGACAGCGAGTAAAGTTTCGCGTGGGTTGTTGGATTAGTTATCAATATAAACATCATGCGCGAAATAACCCTGACAGATAATTTTTTTAAGAGTTCTGTCAGGGAATTAACAATGCTAAACTATTCATGGTCTGACAAATCGACCATCCCATTAGAAAAAAGTCTTCGCTCAAAGAGATCATTTAACTCATCCATAAAATCACCCTCAGATAATACAAATTTAATTATATCATCATTCAATTTAAGAGAATCAATCTTTTCATATTCAAAGCCGGTGAAGAAAAAATACTCAGTTATATTTTTTAAATTATCATGAGTTATTTTAAAATTGGCATATTCAAGCCCAACTTCCTTTGACTCATTTACATCGCCATGATTATATCCGGTACTTAAAAAAGTATAAAAATACATATGTTCCATGCCATTATAAAAATTCAAAAAATAATCTTTAAGGTTTAATCTTTTTTTATTATCCTTCAACATCCCAACATACATATGCTCTTTAGTTACTCCTTTTGAATATAACTTATATTCTGGAATCCACTGGTGAGCATTTTTCAATCCTTGATCAGAAGGCAATGCCCAGAACTCAGCATAGACGTGATGCAAGCTTCTCAATATATTCATTGGGTTATATATTCCAATCTGACACGTCTGCAATACAGAATCATGATATATCTCATCTAGAGCATGTAAAATGCCTTTTTGCCATATTTTATTATCAATCAAACATCCTTTTATTTCATTTCTAACAACCTCAAATGAAGATTTATTTTTACTAACCACATTTCTTACATATCTAGTTTTATTTTCTCCACTATCTCCTTTCAACTCATTAATTATCATATCATCAGTTAACAACTCATTATTTTTTAATTTTCCATACTTTATAACCTTTTCTATATTCCAACCTTCATCACCTAATATAGTATGGTTAAACTTAGATGGATAACCAATAGCCAAATAATCAAAATAAACATAAGGCTTACAATCATCGACTGCAAAACCATGTAATATATTACGATGTTCATCATCAGATAGAGTATCCTGAACGTTTATCAGATCTTTATGTTCATTATACAGTTCTTTATCTTTTCTTAGTATATGGATATATTCCTCAACTTCCATCTCTTGGACTGATACATAAATCATATAATCAAAACCATTTGTTACACTTTGATTTTTATTTGAAAGCAGCACAATAACATAATCATCTATCTCTTTTTCAACAAATGCATTCTCGAATGATTTTATACCAGTCTCTCTATTCTTGGAGGAAGTGTAATAACACACTTTGCATCGATTACTTAGTCTTCTATTATTATTTATCTTGATCGGTTCGATTTTTCTTAAGCATATCGGATTATTTTCTGCATCTATCTCTAGAAGATAACCTTCAACATTAAAACTCACATCGTTGACAAATCTAGAAAATGGAACTCGCAATTCTTTCCATTCTGTTGATACAATATAAACAATAACCTCATCATCTTTTAAACTTTTTACCTCTTTTATACCTTCGAAATACTTTATAACTTCATGTAATGCCTCTCGCGATGCAGCATTGCTTCTTTTTAATTCAATTAATACAAAACGATTTAAATTATCTTTAGCCAATAAGTCAACAAAACCCTTAGTCCCTTTACGGTTCTTCAAATACGTTTCCGTACTAATAAGAGATAAATCATTTTCAAATAAATTTAATTTTTCTGCTAATTTATCCCTAATAATATCTTCAACTCGATTCATTTTATCCTCACATCGATACAATAACTCAGGAGAATGCACAATAAAATAAATAAAAACAATATGTTATAGAGTTTCACACAACACAACAGCGATCTTAAGCCTATCAACAGCCTGAGAGAACGTTTCATAGAGATCGCCCTCCATCTCATGACCGAACTCACCGTTCCTGAACATTACCACATAGCCATTGGTCAGATCTCGCATAGAGGCAAAGTTTATCGGCTCAATAGCTATTCTGATATCAGAATGTAAATATTCAGCTACTGGATATCCCATATCAGTGTGAAGCACGATACCGCCAGATGTTTCCAGTTCAGATAAGAAGATATCTTCGGCTTTGGCCTCATGCAGTTCCTGCAGACTAAGCGCACTCATCAGTGTGGACTCATCTGGAGCTTTGGCTTTTACCCTGCCACAATGATAATAATCATCCAGAACACTAACGGGGCGTGTTAGGATGGTTTTGGTTTACGGCATCAGTGCTCTTACTGTTTCTTCGCTGAGTTGGCTAAGTTCAGAAATCAATTTCCTATATACATTAACCATTCTTTCCTTGTCGCAATCATCCGCTGATTCAGACAGAAAAAATGAATCGTAATCTTTAACATCGATGTTATTGTCGTTTTCAAGGGTAAGCTTTATTCCGTGTTCATTCTCTTCAACATCTTTAACTATGCAGGTCAAAAATGGTATGTTTTCATTGGCGTTAAAGAGCGTAATGATTTTAATATTATTCATTGTTTTATTGTCCTTTTTGTTTCATTTTTAATACCATGTTTATTTTAGGAAAATCAAATTTAACTTAGGCTGTATAAATAACATTTCATACGATATTTATATATTTAGCATTCTCGCTCATCTTATTTACTTAATCACGAAACATCATCTTTGTAAATATCTTTAAATATTATCCCAATCTAATGGTTCTTCTGGTGGTAAAAGAGATGCTGCCTCAACAGTGCTACATCTTCCCATGCTTTTACTCATCATCGCTCCTTGGTGCTTTTTAGCCTGTAATCTTGCGATTAACAAATCTATATCTTCTTGGCTATTTACGTCTTCTATGACTGCCTCAATAGTTATACCTTCTTCTTTAATATTTTTATTTCTTCGTTCAGTACTGGCAACGCTTTCGGGTTGTTCTTCCATTACTTCTTTCTTTTTTATAATCTCTGAAACAAAGCGAGCACGATCCCCATTAAACACAATAGCAGGGTTTATAAAATACCAGTTTTTTTCATTGGTTTTAGCAATAATACGTTTTTCAATGAGTTCTTTTATGCCTCTGTAAAAAATAGATTCAGACAGGATGAAGTGATCTATCTTTTCTGCAAGCGACATCGCTTTTTTACAACTTAGGTAGAAGTGATCTTTTCCTATCGCATCCTGATAGATACGGAGAAATATGAAAAAGACTTTGTACGCTGTTTTCGTTAAATCAAAATACGCTTTTATCTGGGAGGTGTAGAGCTTAATGAACTCTTCTTTGTCTACCTCTTGTGTATGTACTATATTGGCAAAATAGGTTTTGCTGGTATCCTTCCTTTCAATAAGTTCTGTCCCCCTTGAAACAGTCAGATTTCTTTTTCTTGTTTCAATCTTTATCTCTGTTTCAAAGCAAAAAGGATTCAAGCCTAAATCTAAATCAACTTCTATTTCATTCATCACGACATTACCTCTTATTGTTTTATTTCTAATTAAATACCATGCACAAAATAGATATCAAGTTTTTTTGCATATTTTTCTGCGAAAATATTTTAAAAAACGCAAGCATTCCAGTGACTATATTTTAAAGCACTGTCATTTTTAATCTATAAAATGACATAGAAACTGACTGCAAAGTCAGGAAAGCTCACCGTACAGTCAGGAATACTGACTATAGAGTCAGGAACACTGACCGTACAGTCAGTCGCAAATTTTCGTCATAAGCCTTATACCGCAAGGGCTACAGGTCGATTTTTCATGAATTTAATTTTGCAAGAAGTAAGAGATAATACTTAAGAGGATTAAAAGAAACCGGGCGATTTTTATGATCGCCGTATGGGGTTTCAACGTTAAAGTGATTAGCCATTTCCGAGTACGATTTTTATTTTTTATTGCAAAGTTTTCCTTTTTACTTCATTAAAATCCTTATTTGAAAATCACCACCATCTATGAGCTGAAGCTCATGTGCTGACGCACGGCTACGCCCTAACTCAGAAATATGTATTTTTATCTTGATGAGGTGTCTTATTAATATTGATAGAAAAAAGAGGAAAGATCTTTTCCAGATCATTTCATCACAAAAAACAAAATTGATCCTATATTTGAACATAGCATTACCGCAATAACGTATAGCATTTTCCCTTAAACGAATAGGAAAATTATATTTTCAGTAGCAGCACTTAGTGATTGTTCAAGACAATCACATTGCTGGAACAGGGTTCATCCCTGTTAATGATGGATTTATCCAAAAAAATCGCGTCGTAGACGCATATAAAGTTGAAGTAAAATCAATCAAACATTCCCAATAACAGCAGCGCTTAGTGATTGTTTAAAACAATCACTTCGCTGAAATATAAAACCCAGAAAAATGATAGCAACTTATAAAACAGGTTCATTGTAGAAAAGAAACCAATGCAATAAAAAGTAAAACTGTACCCCTAAAATACCTCTACATAGTTGTTCTCAGCTTCGCTAATTGAATAATGAAGAAGAAAAATGTTTTCAGGCCAGCTATAGCTTAAAACCAAGTACCGACATCCGGGAGTTAAAGTCCCGAATCCCGGTACTTAAGTTGATAAGTATTCTCAAATAAAAATGATAAAGTGTTATTTATATATACTCTGTAGCACTACAAGTTCCATAAGTAAAAACATAAAGTGTTAGTTATTTTTAAAAATATAAACTTTAAGTATTGACTTGCACACAAAATATAGTATTTACTTAAATGTATAACTAAAAAAACAAAGGAGTAAATACCATGATAGAAAATAAGATACAAACTGAAGTAAAGAAATCAAGAAGAGGTCTCCCACGTCATCTTAAAAACCCATTTCTTAATGATACGAGTCTACATACAAAAACTGGCGTCAGACGTATTACAACAGGAAAAGATCGATTAGCATTAGTGAATGAAAATACGGGAGAGCAAGTTGGTAATGGCGGTTTTTTTCAGGCTATGGAGGTAGATAAGACACAGTTCGTGAAACTTTATGTTGACGGAGTATCTGCTATTGAAGGACTGTCTTCATCGGGTAAAAAAGTTTTCAAGATCCTTTATCTTGCTATCAGAGATAATAAGGATACTGACACTATCTTGATGTCATACGATATTGTTGATCAAGATGTCGTAAAAATATCCAGAACAACATATTTCAAAGGCATGAAAGAACTTGCTGACAAGAAGTTTATCGCAGAGACCATGATACAGAACTATTACTTTATTAACCCGGACTATATGTTTAATGGTGATCGCTTGACCTTTATGAAGACATACTATTTAAAAGATAAAACCACAAAAATAAAATAAATAATGAAAGCCACATAAAGTCAATGCTAGATGAGGTTGTAAGGTGATTTAGTGTTGTTGTATGCCCTGCCTTTTGGATAACTGATAGCAAATATTAATGTGGTTTATCTCCACAGTTTGATCCTATCAACGTTATATAGACACGGTCCTAAGCGAAGTAATTGTTCAGGACTGAGGTCACTACAGGCACTGTGTCTACGCCAGCGATTGTTATCACCCACGAGGTAACTAAACACTGTCGCTCGCATCATATCCCAGCTCGTAAAGCGTAAACCGTGGATACATTCCGCCTTCAACGAGTATAAGAAGTTTTCCGCACAGTCATTATGGTAGCAGCAACCTCTGTCCACGTAGATTACGCCATTTCAGCAGTGCACGATAATCCGCAGAGCTGTACTGTCCACCACGGTCCGCTTTTCCGGGCGCTTACGTCGCCACAGTGCCATTTACAGAGCATCACACGCCAGTCGTGTCGTCATTCACGACAACATCAACTAGCCTATAACCACCCGCGAACTCAGGTCGATGAGCACCGCCAGCCTCCATCGGGATTCACTCCTTTGCCGCCTTCCTGTAACTCGAAAGATGTAAGGTATAGATACTTAGATTAAACTATGAAAAGATATAAACTATTCGTATTTAAATGTTGTTTTTTACAAGTCTGCCATTGATTCGACATGAAACAGTGGTGATATGAGTAACTTCAAGCAGGTGGACTATGTCAAATTACTGTTACTATGCAGATGATGCCCTTGAGCTAGTCGAAAAATCTGAATTAAAGAAAATTATAGATGAATATGCTGAGCATAATACAAAGCAAACATTTGTCCTTCGCAGACCACTGTCTAAAGATGATTCACATTATGACTATAACAATGCAATCGTCATCTTCTCTGCTGGCATCAAACCTTGCTTCATAAATCTAGATGACGATGAAGAAAACTTTGAAGAATATATCGACGAATTTTTGGAAGATGTAGCCTATTTATCTGAAAAATTTAAATATCGAGAAAAAATAGGTAGAAAGAAGAAATGGCAAGATCTTTTCATATCTGTGAATGAAAATGATTTTTCTTTCGATGATTTAACCCTTGATACAAAAGAGTCTCGGATTGTTGATTTAATCATATCACTTATTGTTGGTAGCATTAATGATATGTCTCGCATTGATCTAAATGCAAATAACATCCTTGACTCAGTTAAGTCAAAAATAATACTTTTCGATACAGATCAAACTAGTTTTGTATTTAAATCCGGCATAGGAAAAAAATTCGTAATACAAGGGCTTGCAGGCTCTGGTAAAACAGAACTATTATTGCACAAACTCAAAGAAGTTTACTCAAAGAATAGCGAAGCAAGAATTGCTTTTACTTGTTTCAATAAAATACTTGCTTCGTCAATGAAAAGCAGAATCCCCGATTTTTTTGACTTCATGAGGGTAGAAAGACAAATAGATTGGAATAATAAATTATTTTGTTTTCACTCTTGGGGTAGTAGTAGAGATCCATTTTCAGGAATGTATCGTTATATATGCCACTATTACAACCTCGCTTTCGGGACATATTCATCAGGCACTTTTGAAGGGCTTTGCAAAAGAGCAATTGAAGAAATTAAAAAATCAAACTGGGAAAAGAAAAAAGCATTTGATTATATTTTTGTGGATGAAAGCCAAGATTTCCCACAGAGCTTTATTGAATTATGTGAATTGGTTACAGAAAAGAAAGTATTTGTCGCTGGGGATGTTTTCCAAAATATTTTCATGCCTATCGCCGAGAATGTTAACCGCGCAGATATGGTACTCAAAAAATGTTATAGGACAGACCCAAAAAACTTAATGTTCTCGCATGCATTAGGAATGGGACTATACGAAACACCAGTTCTTCGTTGGTTAAAAAATCCAGAGTGGGATTCTTGCGGTTACACATATCAAGAAAAGAATGATCGTGTGCTATTATCAAGAGATCCACTTAGGAGATTTGAAGATATTCCTGTAGATTATGAAAGCACCTCGCTTCACTTAATTGACAGTGGGAATAATATTTCTGATAAAATAATAGACTTAATTCATAATATTAAGCGCAGACATCCCACACTTCAGCAAGGAGATATTGCGGTAATATTCCTTGATAGAGGAGGATATATTTATGACGAAATTGATAGGCTTGTGCCTAAAATTGAGTCCACTTTCGGTTGGGAGACAAACGTATCTTTTGAGAGCAAAGCTCGGGATGCAAATAAGTTCTTCATATCTAATATAAATAATGCAAAAGGTTTAGAATTTCCATTTGTCATCTGCTTCGCAAAGGCATTAACTCGTAACTCATCATTTAGAAATGCCCTATATACTATGATGGCTCGCTCATTTATTGAAAGTCATTTAATTTTGAATGAATCCGCTGATTCGCCAGTAATTAATAGTATTACACAAGGGTTAGATTACCTTATAAAAAATAATAAAATGGATGTTAGAAAGCCTTCTCAAGAAGAAATCGAAAAACAAAATGATTTTATAGTCCTTGATGAAGCAGTATCTGTAGAAGGCTTAGTCAAGAGTTTTTGTAAGAGCCGGGGTGCCACACCAAGACATATTGCAAAACTTATTGGTAGAGTTAAAAGCATGTTGAGCGAAGATGAGGATTATGACGCAGAATATATTAATGGTCTTATAGAATTAGAGTACCCAAGGACTAAAAAGCTATGACAACTTTTTACTATAAAGATGTACCCAATTATCTTATAAATAGTTTTGTAGCCGTAAGAGATTCATTTAGTAATCTAGAAAATTTATTATGTGTAGTAAATATCATAAATCATTGTCAAGTTCATCGGGAGAGCAATGGACTGGATTTTGATATTGCCATTTTGACCTCTGGTATAAACCGTATTTTAGTAAAAAAAAATGACGGTTTTTTTACTATGAGTTTTCCATTTCAACTTATAGATTATGGATATAATTTATCCGCACATCTTGATGATTATGGTATTACAATTGATGCTGCGTTCATTTCTTATATGAAGAATGCTCTTGAAACAGCCACATCAAATGTTTACTGTCATGATGATATTGCTTTATCATTGAATAATAGTTTTGGCTTGGAGGGATTGGATTGCACTATATATGCCGACATTTTTTCACATCTATTATTAAAAGATCATGGTTATTTTAGATTTGACGATGATCCTGTCAATGAAAATGCAAGGATACACCCACGGTACCATTTTGATTTTTTTTGTACAAATTCTTCAAGCGTCAAGCTTGGTCATCCTAATTTAATAAATTCGGACTTCTTTTTTGACTTGTTTGATGTAAATAAAGATCGTCCATATTTAACTTAACTTTTTTCTAAAACTGAAAGAGCTGGATTTCACATGGCTAGTATCTTGAATCCAGCTCTCCATACGACGTATAGCAAAGAAGGAGCGTAATTACTATGCTATATATTCTTGCCTTCCATAATAGCAATGATGGTGCGTTCTTTTTTAGTTTCAAAGCTCACACAGTTTTACTTCACTCACCTAACTATCGATAAAAATCACAATAGACAATAAAGATTATCTTTTTTATGTATGTGTATCAAAAAAACTCAAATAGTCATTCCTGTAGATCTTCTGGAGAAACCCGGTTACACGCCATTTTCTCAAGCAACTTTTGTAATCTCTTAGCCCTCAAATTCTGAGCCTTTTTCTCACCAATCTCCTGATAGTATTCTTCCCGGCGCTCCGCAACAACTTTGCGGAACTTATTCAAAAACCGTTCCAGTGTTTTCATATCTGTTGCCGCAGCTTCGGCTTGGATTTTTTTATACATATACAACACATGAAATTCATCAATCATTTTTAGCTCCTGTTTTTATTTACTGTTTTTTAGTTAGCCCCTCGCGGGGCAACTTTTAGAACTCATTTCCTGAATCGTTCTGAATGGCACACCAACACAACAGCAATCTGCTCGAAGTTAACTTCATTAATACTCCCACTATCACCTTCTTGGGTTGTAAATCTCTCAAAGTTATTCTGAATATGGTCAATGATGTTCATAATAAATGGACTCATGAAATCAGGATCATCAAGATAGTCATTAGCGTCTCCATCTCCATTCACTTCCTGAAAAAGCTTCCAGCTTGCCTCCAATGATCTTATAGCAAGATCAAGGAACAGCTGTGTAGACTTATTTGTTACTACAGTTTCTTTAGGCATAATTAATCCTCATTTTTACATGTTTGTTTGATTTTTTATATTCATTCCCGGAATGGGGATAAACAGACAACTATTTTTTATAAACCAGATTAATAATCACTGATCCGTACTTTAAATCCATTTCACTTACCAGTTCGTTATTAACATAACTGTTCAACGTATCTGTCAGGTTTTCATCATCCATTACTTCCTCGGCTGAATACCCGCATAGCGCAATGAACGTACTGACGCTTGCTTGGATGGTGCAGAGTATTTCAGGTGTTTGCTCACATAGCAGACTTACTGATATTGCAATATTATCATTCATTTAAATGTTCCTTTATTGAGTTGATTATTAGCCCCTTGCGGGGCCATATACTGATCACATGACCATTAGTTTGAGTTAAAAATAACGTTGTGCATATGCCTCAGATTCACTTTGACCTCATCGAATAAAACATCTCTGAGAGAGCCTGAGCTTTTACACTCCTTAAGAAACTTATTAAATCCTTCCTTACTGTTTTCTATTACCTTGTCAAAAACATCATCCATATATATTCTGTCTTCAACCATTTTAACAAATCTATCGCCCATGTATTCCTGCATATTACTGATATAAAGCTCATAGCAATAAAATGACTTCACAAGGAATAATCTGGTTGATTCATTGTAGACTTTGATTTCGTGGACTTCTGTTATCGCTTTACTCATTTTTATTTCCTTCTTTATTTTTAAGTGAACGCCCCCCTACAGAAATCTGTATGATTTTGGTAAGGGATATTATTTACAACAGTTTTATTTTCTTATGTTTACATAAAACCTCCTTAGATCATTACATGGATGATATTTGTTAAACTGCTTGTTTTCGTGATGCCTGAATAGCCCGTTCAATCCACGCATCTACCTCACTTTCAATAAAGGCGATTGCTCTTACACCTGTTTTTATCTGTGCGGGAAAGCAACCTGTTTTAATAAGCTCATATATCCATGTTTTCCCGAATCCAGTTCTATTCATTACCTCAGGTAAACGAATAAGCTTGGGATGTTTATCTGTTTTGATTTGAACCATATTTATCTCCTGTTTTTTTTACGTAATATCTTGGATATTTCGTTTTTTAGTATGTTGTTCGATGGAGATAATTCTAGGATTTTGGCTGGTTATAAACTAGGGACGTTCGCTAACCGTGAGTTTCGCGGAAATTTTTGGCGGGATACTCTTTATAGGGACGTTCGCAGATTGTGAACATCCCTTGTGTTTACTTTTTGTTTTTATCCATAACTTTATCGTTAAATGTAATAATTTCAGAGATCTTCCAATCCTTTAACATATTGTTTTTAATATAGAAATCATTTAAAACCTTAAAGTACTCATCCTTATCGAGATAACTTTTCGCGTAATCATAATCAGTATCTTTGATGTTATCACGGCTGCGAACCCCACCAGTACCATGTAGAATGTCAGCTAAGATGTTGAAAGGTATGTTCTTACCTTCGTTATAGAGCTGTTCCCATGAGATTAAATCCATCAAAGGGATGACTTTGTAATCAAGTATCCTTTCAAAGGTCTTATGACCAAACCGAAACCTTCGTTTAGGTGGCTTAGGCGTTTTTAGGTGCTTTTGCCATAGAGCAATCAGTACTTTCAGATGTTCTGCAAGATCGTCACTGCTGGCTTCTTCCAAGTCAATTTCAATCAGCATCTTGTTAGCCGGGTTCATCCCTCCCTGTTTCAGATACTCAGAGATGTAGTCCGAACTCACTGCAACAGGGTCTGTTTGCTCTGAAGTCTCCAGCCGATACATAGCCCGCCCATAGTTGAACAATGCGCCTCTGGTCATCGGCCTGACAGCATAGCTATGTGACAGTCTGTGATTGTCTGAAATCCAGTCCGATGTAAGTATCACATCACCGCATCGGATTTTGGCATCATGGTATATCGCTTGCATTTGATTACTTTTGCCTGCTGTTTCCCATTGTTGCCTCGTTTTGTAAGCAAGCATCCGTCTTTCAAGCTCAGCATAGATTTGTTCTAGGGTGAGGTCTTTCAGGCCATCATATCGGCGTACATCAAACCAAGATAACGCAGTCCTGATTTCTTCCATTTCCTTTTGTGTAGTCATTGTTCTACCAATTGCTTTTATGTTTCATAAAAGTTAACCCATTCAACATGATAGAGAAAGTGAAAAAGAGGGGCGGGTTTTCAAAATGGTGGGAGAGCAGAGAAGTGTTCTTGGATGTAAGAGCGTTCATCTTGACTAAACATTATTTCTTTAATAAAAAATAAATAATTGTTTTATATCAATTAATTTAATAAAAATAACGACAACATTATGTTGATAATTATAATCAAACAAGGTTCGTATAGTTAGATGGTTATGGCAACAACAAATTGATTTTAATTGACATTTTATTGATAAGAAAGCAATAATGATGGTAAATATGTTGGTAAAAATATATTTAATTTAAACAAAGCCAGTAATAACAGGAGATACAGATGAAGTTCGAGTCCAGTCAGAGGAGCCAAATTCTAAAAAGCCTGCTTTCAAGCAGGCTTTTTGCTTTTCTGGCAATAACCCCGTCTTACTTCACCCTTTTGCTGCGCAATTTACCCTCTGCGTGCCAGCGCAGGGCGTCAACCACCAGCGTAAACGCCGTCGGAAGATGATTCCGGCCAGAATAATAAAGATAGTACCCCGGGAAAACCGGGCACCAATCGGCCAGCAGCGGCACCAGTTGTCGGTTAGCGATATATTTTGCCGCCAGGTCGTGAGGAACATAGGCAATCCCTGCCCCGTCCAAAGCGGCCTGAATCATCAAAAAGGTATTATTAAAAACGGTTTGCCCTTCGACGCGAACGCTGGTTTTTTGGCTGCCCTTTGCAAACTCCCAGGCGTAAAGCGCGCCGTGGGTGGGCAAACGCAAATTGATGCAGTTGTGTGCCATCAGATCTTCAGGCCTTGCCACCGCCGCTTTGCCGGAAAGATAGCCGGGCGCGGCAACCACCGCCATCTGCACATCGGGCGTAATGCGCACCGCAATCATATCTTTGTCCACCTGATCGCCCATCCGCACGCCGGCATCGAAGCGCCCGGCGGCAATATCGGTCAGCTCATAGCCAACGCTGAACTCAATATGGATATCCGGATATCGATTTAATAATGGATGCAGGCGGGGCCACAGCACGGTGACAATGGCATGATCGTTGGCGGTGATGCGTACCGTGCCGGCGGGTTTATCCCGTGAAGCGCGCAGCGAAGCCAGTTCATTTTCTATTTCATTCAGCCGCGGCGCCAGTACGGCCAGCAGGCGATTTCCGGCATCGGTGGGCGACACGCTACGCGTGGTGCGGATTAACAACCGCACCCCCAGACGCTCTTCCAGACCCAGCAGCGTATGGCTCAATGCCGAGCGGGAAACCCCCAGCATTGCAGCCGCCCGGGTAAAACTTCGCTCCTGAGCTACGGTGACAAAGGCCTGCAGATCGTTGAGTTTTTCTTTGCTCATCATTGGTGAATTTTTTGCACCAGTGTATTCATATTTGACCATCTTATCATTTAATCAAACCTTCTCTACACTTTGTTCTGCCAGTCCAGATGGGCTGCTTAAACGCCCGAAACTGAAATGTGGAGACACCATGAACGAACAATTTGACGGTAACGGCATTTTTCCCAAAGGGGAGAAAAATGAGGCCTATGCGCAGTATTTTCAGGGCACCAGCTACCTGAATATGCTCTCCACGGAAGGGGTCAATATCGGTAACGTGGTCTTTGAGCCCGGCTGCCGTAACCACTGGCATATTCACCATAAAGGCGGGCAGATCCTGTTGGTGACGGGCGGACGCGGCTGGTATCAGGAGTGGAATCAACCGGCGCGAGAACTAACCGCGGGCGATATTGTGAATATTCCCGCAGGCGTCAAGCATTGGCACGGCGCGGCCGCCGACAGCTGGTTTGCCCATATTGCCGTTGCCGTCCCTGCCGAAGGCGCATCTAACGAATGGCTGGAGCCGGTGACCGACGAAGCCTACCGCCAACTGCCTTAAGCAACGAAACTGTAGAGTTTGCCTATTCATGACTAAACTCTGCTGGTTCGCTCGGGTAAATTTCCTCCGCTAATTAAATAAAGCCTCAGCGCTATTCCAGGTTGGCGGCGCTACCACCGGCGTGGTAAGCGCGGCCAATAACAGCAGCAGTGGGATGTGCGCAAAGCTGGCGGCCTATCGTCACAACCCGGTAAGCCTAAGTTGGCGATGTGAATCGACAGATGATAGCGAATCCGCAGATTTGCGAGATTGAGCCCATGGTGAAATTGCCGGTTTTCGTAAGCCGGTTAAGTCGCCACCCGGCAGATGTGTGGCCTGAATAGCTCAAACAGGTTTGTCATCTCTGCTCAACAGCAGGCTGTTTTATCTGCAGTAACGCCTGGTTATTCTCGGTCCCGCTTATCGTCAGCAGCGCGCTTTGCAACGAGGCACTGAACATTGCCCCGTGCGACAGGCCGGGATAAGGCCACCAGTTGACCGCAACGCCATTTTTCCTGAGCCGGGAAACCGTCTGCTGAACTTTACTGCGCGTATCCACTGCCCCGGCGGAAGAACCGCGCTGCGTCGCAACCGCGCCCTCCATCAGGAATAAGGCGTTCCGATTAAACGCCTCGCCTTTTGCTCCGGCCATTCTGTCTAACAGCGCGGCTTGGCCTCTTCCCAGAGAAGGACTGGCAGAGAAATAGAGCTGAAAGCGGGATGACGTCAGCCAGGCATCAATAACAAATAATCCACCGTAGGAGTGCCCCCAGATAGCCCGTCGCTGAGGGTTGATAGCGATCCCACGCTCAACTTTTTCCATAATGGTATCCTCTAAGAGGCGGCGAAACGCCCCGCTACCGCCGCTTTTCCGCCGATCCCAGCGGTTATCGGCGGGATCCTCTTCGACTTTCGGCCGATAGTCATAGGCTCGGGCAGTTTGATCGAAGGGCAAATTCGTTTGATAGCCAATGGCCACAATGACGGGCGGCGCTTTTTGCGTCAGCTTTTCGAGCAGCGTGTCGGACAACCGGTCCATCACCGCGTTGCCGTCCAGGGCGTACACAACCGGATACCCCTGCGCGGGCGGCGCCGTATTCGGTATCGCCGTCCAGACCTTATAATGTCGTTCACCATCGGAGGAATCGAAGGTCGTGACGTTGAAATGATAATACGCAGAACCGCGATCGGCGATATTCGGCCCCAGCGGGCTCATATCGGGTTTGGCGTAAGCGTTAAGTGCATACAAGGTGGTAACCAGCGCGGCGATAAAAATCCGCCCTTTCGGCGGATAAGCGAAACAAGAGTTGCGAAGCGACATCGGTTAATTTTTCCGGCACATTATCGTTATTGATAATGATTGCTAATATCAATCTCAATTGCAAGCTACGCGATTAGCCTCGCAGGCGCAGCGTTGTGCCTGCCCGGGATAGCCAGTCATCACATCATCGGGCACCCGGACAGTTTTGTCATTCGGCTAAGGCGATAGCCGCCATTCGGGAATATCCCGGCTCGCGCCGCACTGAGCCGGGATACCGAGAGTGCTGCTTTCTGGTCAATATCAGGCCGTACGCCATCTCCGGGTCAGCGGCTTCTCGACTTCCACAATCAGGAACATCACAAAACCGATAATAAAAGTGATAACCCAGTAGCGGAACGGCAGCGCTTCGGTGCCAAACAGCATCTGCATAAATGGCGCATAGATAATCAGCAGCTGCAGCACCAGCAGCACGCCGCTGACAATCCAGATCCCCCGGTTCGCCAGCAATCCTTTACTCAGCGAGAAGCCATCCGCCACGCGACAGTTGAGCATATAGAACCACTGAGCAGTAACCAGCGTCTGTAACAGCACCGTACGAATAAACTCAGGCGAATAGCCGCGCGGCTGTAGCCAGGCTTCAAGAACAAAGGCGCTGACGGCAATCATCGACCCGACAAAAATCACCCGCCAGATAGCAAAGCCGTCCATCACGTGCAGCTTAGGGTCGCGCGGCGGCCGGCGCATGATGTTCTTCTCACCTGCCTCAAAAGCGAGACCAAACGACAGCGTGGCGGAGGTCGCCATGTTCATCCACAGGATCAGCACCGGCGTCAGCGGAATTAAATTTCCCGCCAGTAGCGCAATAATAATCAACAACCCCTGCGCGAGGTTGGTCGGCATAATAAAGAGGATGGTCTTTTTCAGGTTATCGTACACTCGGCGGCCTTCCCTGACGGCGCTGGCAATGGTGGCGAAGTTATCATCGGTCAGCACCATATCTGCGGCCTCTTTGGTCACTTCGGTGCCCTTAATCCCCATCGCAATACCGACATCGGCCTGCTTCAGCGCCGGGGCGTCGTTCACCCCGTCGCCGGTCATCCCGACCACCTCTTTTTTGCTTTGCAGCGCCTGCACCAGGCGGAATTTATCCTCCGGGCTGGTACGCGCAAAGATATCGAATTTCTGCGCGGCTTCGCTGAGCTGAATGTCGTCCATCACCTCCAGCTCTCTGCCGGTAATGGCGTTTTCCGCATTGCCAATCCCCAGCATCTTGCCGATACTCATCGCGGTTTGCGGATGGTCGCCGGTGATCATCTTCACGCGGATCCCCGCCTGCAGGCAGTCGCCGATGGCCGTAATCGCCTCCGGCCGCGGCGGATCCATCATCCCGGCAATCCCGAGCAGAATGACGCCCTGCTGCAAATCCTGATGGGTGAGTTCCGTTTGACCGTCGGCGGCGGGTTTCCACGCTGCCGCCACCATCCGCAGCCCTTCCCGCGCATACTCTTCGATTTTGCCTTCCCAGTAAGGCTGGTCGAGCGGCTCCAGGCCATGGTCGGTTTGCTGATGCTGGCACAGGCGGAACAGGACATCGGGCGCGCCGGTAATCAAAATCATCTCTTCATCGCCGATGCGGTACAGCGTCGACATATATTTATACTGTGAATCGAAGGGAATTTTGCTGCGCAGCTCAGTGCTGACCGCCGGGAGCGGGACTTTCGCCGCCAGCACTTTCAACGCCCCTTCGGTCGGGCCGCCGGTAATTTTCCACAGCCCGCTTTCATCTTTAATAAGCTGACTGTCATTACACAGATCGATAGTGCGCAGATAACGTTCCAGCAGCGTGCCCGGCGCAACGGTTACCGGCGCAGGCTCATCGATCGGGTGAATATTCCCTATCGGCTCGTAGCTGTCGCCCTCCACCCGATAAACTTTATCGGCGGTTATCACGGCTTTCACCGTCATCTCGTTCATGGTTAGCGTGCCGGTTTTATCCGAGCAGATCACCGTCATGGCCCCGAGGGTTTCCACCGTAGGCAGCTTGCGGATAATCGCCTTCTGACGGGCCATGGTCTGCACGCCGAGCGAGAGAATAATGGAGATAATTGCCGGTAAACCTTCCGGTACCGACGCCACCGCGAGGCTAATCAACGACAGCATCAGCTCAGAAACCGGCATATCGCGGAACAGCAGGCTAAAGACAAACAGCGCGGCCATCATCACCAGGATGATGATAAAAATGGCTTTACCGAGCTTATCCATCTGCACCAGCAGCGGCGTTCGGTGTTTTTCGATATCCGACATCATCTGGTTAATATGACCCAGCTCGGTATCGCCGCCGGTGGCCACCACCAGGCCTTTTCCGCCGCCCGAACTCACCGTGGTGCCGGAAAACAGCAGATTGGTACGATCGCCAAGCGGCAGCTCGCCGCTAAGCGCCTCGGTGCTTTTCTCCACCACCGTCGATTCGCCGGTCAGAATCGCCTCTTCCACCCGCAGGTTATGCGCTTCGATAACCCGCAGGTCAGCAGGGATGCGATCGCCGGCGCGGATCACGACGATATCGCCGGGTACCAGAGCGGTTGTCGGGATCGTTTCATGGTTGCCCTGACGAACGACCACCGCTTCGCTGGAAAGCATGTTGCGAATGCTCTGAAGCGATTTTTCCGCGTTGCTCTCCTGAATATGGCCGATCAGGGCGTTAATCACCGCCACGCCCAGGATCACCAGAGTATCCACCCAGTGCCCCATGACCGCCGTCAGCAGCGCCGCCGCCAGCAGCACATAGATCAGCACATCGTTAAAATGCGCCAGAAAGCGCAGCCATGCCGGCTTTCCTGCTTTTTGCGGTAGAGCATTCTCGCCGTACTGCTGCAAGCGCGCTGCCGCTTCAGCACCGCTGATGCCGTCCGGGGTACTGTTGGTGCTGGTCAGGGTTTCTTCGACGGAGAGCTGATAGAACGGGCCGCCCGGTTTTTCTGTATTCATAGTTATCTCCTCACTCCTGTATCGGAAATCAGGACAGCCTCAGGCCGTCCTTAGCGCACCACAAAAACCGGAACATGGGCATAGCGAACGATCCCTGCCGCCTCCGACCCCAGCAGATGCGTCTGAATATTCGGGTTACGCGAGCCGATTATCACCACATCCGCCTTCAGCTCATCGGCCAGTTTGGTCACTTCATCGCGAATGTTGCCGCTGCGAATGTGAATCTGCATATCGTTTTCCGCCAGCGTGAGTTTTTTAACCAGTTCAACCAGCTTTTCCTTAGAAGTATTCATCAGATAATCTTCCATTTTCCGTGCATCGGAAATAAAGCCGCGCGTCAGCACTGGAGAAAAAGCGGGAATCACGTGAAGAAGATGAATCTTTCCGGAGGAGCTTTGTGCTAGGAATTGGGCGTGGGACAAGGCCTTGTCCGCCAGACCGATTTCAAACACATCAACCGGCACGAGGATATTTTTATACATAGAGACAATCCTTTTATTACCTATAAAAAAGGTGGTGAAAACAGCCCAGGCACTGGCGCTGGTACTGAGGAGGAAATCTCAAGAACAAAATTTGCTGGACGTGTAGGTATAATTAAACGTAGCACACCACGGTTAACATGATTAACCCGCCAATTAATATATTGAAAAATATCACAGAGTCAGGCACAGCCAGACAATTCAACTGCCAACCCGGTAAAATCGTCGCCATCACCGTAATTTTTGCTCTTTTTAACATTTCTGTTTTACTGCGACTATCCTCATTATCAGTGGCTTGTTCACTTTCTGCCGCCCCACAATAATTATTATGATAAGAATTTACTTAGCTAAGCATTAGAGCTAAAGGAGGAACAATGTTCGGTTACAGTCTGTTTCGCCTGAGCCTGTTTATTGCCCTGGCAATAATCGCCTGTACGGCTACCGGGTTAATTACTTATTGGGTTGTTTCGGCCCTCGCTGAATAAACACAGCGATTGTGAATAATATGTAAAAGATAGCCTTTTACTTCGAGGGGAATACAGTGAACCGTTATTTTTCTCTCATCCCGCTTGTTATTTTAATAACAACGGCTTGCGATCGGAAAGCGCCAGAAATTACGCCGTTACCGCGGATGGTTAAGGTCGCTGAGGTGGTGGCTATCGGCGAGTCACAGCAGCGCGTATTCCCCGCCCGTATTGAGTCCGGAGACTCCACTGACCTCTCTTTCAAACGCGGCGGCCAGATTGAATCTCTTGATGTGCGCCAGGGAGCTAATGTGACTCAGGGGCAGACACTTGCCCGGCTTAACGCCCGGGAAGCGCAGCAGCGGGTGAATGAGCGGCAAACCGCCGCCACCCTCGCCCAGCGGCAATTCGATCGATTCCAGACCCTGGCCGGTCGTCAGGCGATTTCAAAAGCGGAAATGGATATCCAGCGAGCCAACCGCGACTCCGCTAATGCCGCGCTAAAAATAGCCCGGGAAGAGCTGTCGCAAACGACGCTAACCGCACCGTTCAGCGGCGTAGCCGCCAACGTTCCGGTACGTAACCATCAGGTGGTCGCCGCCGGACAGCCGATTGTCACCCTGACGCGAACCGATCTGCTCGACGTGGTGTTTAGCGTTCCGGAAAACCTCTTTACTGCGCTGGATATTCGCAACGCGCAGTATCGTCCGGTGGTTAAAATTAACGCCATGCCGGATCGCCAGTTTACCGCCGAATACAAAGAACATACCGGCAGCAGCGACAGCAGCACGCTCACCTGGCAAATCATACTGACCATGCCGCGACCTGCCGACTTCCCCTCGGTCGGCGGCGTGAGCGGAACGGTGACGGTTAATCTGGCGAACCTGCCCGCCAGCGCCGGCAAAAATGCGGTCGTGGTGCCTGTCGAAGCGGTGTTTAATCCGGATAATCGCCCGCGCAACGAACCCCACGTGTGGGTGGTTCAGGGCAGCGGCGATCGGCTCCATCTGGAAGAGCGCAAAGTTGGCGTGGGTCAGATCACCTCACAGGGCGTGGTGATTACCGAAGGGCTCAGCGTCGGCGAACGCGTGGTGGCGGCGGGCGTCAGCGAATTACATGCGCAACAACCGGTTCGAATCTGGACGCGTGAACGAGGTTTGTAATGGATATCTCCCGCCAGTTTATTAACAATCCAATCCGCGTCTGGCTGACTATTTTACTGCTGGGCATCGGCGGGATCTTCGCTCTGCTGAACATCGGCCGGCTGGAAGATCCGGCGTTTACCATCAAAACCGCGGTGGTGGTTACCCATTATCCCGGCGCTTCAGCGCAGCAGGTGGAAGAAGAAGTCACCCTGCCGCTGGAGAACGCGCTGCAGCAGCTGCCCTATCTCGATAACGTCAGCTCCATTTCCTCTAACGGCCTGTCGCAAATTACCGTCAACATCGCCTCGCACTACCACTCCAGCGAGCTGCCGCAAATCTGGGATGAACTGCGCCGCCGGGTTGGCGACGCCGCTCGCCAGTTCCCGCCCGGCGTCGCTTCTCCGTTCGTGAATGACGATTTTGGCGATGTCTTTGGCTTCTTCTTCGCCCTCTCCGGCGAGAGCTTTACCAACCCTGAGCTGGTTCGCTATGCCGAGCAGCTGCGCCGTGAACTGGTGCTGGTGCCCGGCGTCGGTAAAGTCGCCATCGGCGGGGCGATCCCCCAGCAAATCAACATTGATATCTCATTGGCGAAAATGGCCGCCCGCGGGATTACGCTCAACCAGCTGGCGGCGATCCTCAGCCGGTTGAACGTCGTCTCTAACGCCGGAGAAATTAAATCCGGCAGCGAATCGATCCGCCTGCATCCCACGGGCGAGTTTGCCAACCTCGACGAGCTGGGCGATCTGTTAATCAGCCCGCACGGTTCGGGAACGGCGACGCGGCTGCGCGATATTGCCACGCTCTCGCGCGGGCTGAGCGAAACGCCCTCCAGCATTTACCACGCCAACGGTCGCCAGGCGGTCACCATGGGGGTGTCGTTTATCCCCGGGGTTAACGTGATTGATGTTGGCCGTGCGCTGCAAAACAAACTGGCGCAGATGTCGGCGGAAAAACCGGCCGGGATCAACATTGACCTGTTCTACGATCAGGCGGCGGAAGTCGCCCATTCGGTCAACGGTTTTATCACCAACTTTCTGATGGCGCTGGCGATTGTCGTTGGCGTACTACTGATCTTTATGGGCGTACGCAGCGGTATTATTATCGCCCTGTCGCTGGCGCTCAACGTACTCGGCACGCTGCTGATTATGTATCTGTGGGGGATCGAGCTGCAGCGTATTTCGCTGGGGGCATTGATTATCGCCCTGAGCATGCTGGTCGATAACGCTATCGTTATCGTCGAAGGCGTGCTGATCGCCCGCCAGCAGGGATCGACGCGACTTACGGCAATTAATTATGTGATTCGCCGTTCGGCCCTGCCGCTGCTGGGGGCCACGGTGATTGCGATTCTTGCCTTTGCGCCGATTGGGCTGTCGCAGGACTCGACCGGGGAATATTGTAAATCGCTGTTCCAGGTACTGCTGATTTCGCTCATGCTGAGCTGGTTCTCGGCGCTGACCATTACCCCGGTGCTCATTAAGTGGTGGCTGTTTAAGCCTCAATCTCAGCCGGTGGCACAGGCCGATACCAACCCGTACGGCGGACGCTTTTACCGCCTGTATCAGCTGACTCTGCAGGCCCTTCTGCTGCGCAAAACCGTCACCCTGACCGTCATGGCGGCGCTGCTGGCCGCCGCTATCTGGGGGTTTGGTTCGGTGCGACAAAACTTTTTTCCCTCTTCAAACACGCCCATTTTCTTTGTCGATCTCTGGCTTCCCTACGGTACCGATATTGCGACCACTGAAAAGATGACCAGCGATATTGAGACTGCCATTAACGGCCAGCCCGGAGTCGTCACCACCGTGGCTACCGTCGGCCAGGGCAGTATGCGGTTTATCCTGACCTACAGCGGGCAACGGCAGTACAGCAACTATGCGCAGATCATGGTGCGAATGGACGACCAGCGCAGCATTGCCGCCCTGACGCAGCATGTAGATCGCTATATTGCGCGTAACTATCCGCAGGTGAACGCCAGCACAAAACGCGTGATGTTCGGCCCTTCCGGCGACAGCGCCATCGAGGTGCGGATCAAAGGTCCCGACCCAGACAGACTGCGCCTGATCGCCAGCCAGGTTGGCGATATCCTCTCTGCAGACCCGGCCACCGATGGCGTTCGCAACGACTGGCAAAACCGCAGCAAAGTTATCCGTCCCCAGTACTCCACCGCCCTTGGGCGCGAACTGGGCGTTGATAAACAGGATATCGATAACGCGCTGGAGATGAACTTCTCCGGCAGCCGCGCGGGACTGTACCGTGAGGGTGCCGACCTGCTGCCGGTGATAGTCCGCCCACCCGCCGCCGAGCGCCAGGATGCGAATCACTTAAATAACGTGCTGGTCTGGAGCCAAAGCCGCCAGCAGTATATTCCGCTCAGTAACGTGGTCAGCGGCTTTCACCTTGAATGGGAGGATCCGCTGATCCTGCGCCGCGACCGCAGCCGCGTGCTGACGGTGCAGACCGATCCCGACCCGCTCAGCAACCAGACCTCCGGGGATATCCTCTCTCGCGTGAAACCGCAGATCGATGCGCTGGTGCTGCCGCACGGCTACAGCATCGAGTGGGGTGGTGATGCGGAAAACTCCAGCGAGGCGCAGCAGGGACTGTTCACAACCCTGCCGCTGGGTTACCTGGTGATGTTTATCATCACCGTACTGATGTTCAGTTCGCTGAAAAATGCGATTGCCATCTGGCTGACCGTACCGCTGGCGCTGATTGGCGTAACGCCGGGCTTCTTAATCACCGGCATCCCCTTTGGTTTTATGGCGCTGATAGGTCTGCTCAGCCTGAGTGGAATGCTGATCCGTAACGGCATCGTGCTGGTTGAGGAGATTGAACAGCAGAAGCAGGAAAAAGAGCAGCAGGAGGCGATTATTTATGCCGCCACGTCGCGTTTGCGCCCTATCCTGCTGACGGCGTTTACCACCGTGCTTGGCCTGGCGCCTTTACTACTGGACGTTTTCTTCCAGAGCATGGCGGTTGTTATCATGTTTGGTCTGGGTTTTGCTACTATTCTGACGCTGCTGGTTCTGCCGGTAATTTACGCCTGTTTCCACAATAAGGACATGAAGCGACAACCATGAATAGTACCGGGTTAAATATTATCAAAACGCTGGGATGCATGACGGCGGTGACCTTCTTCACCATCTACAACACCTGGGATAGCTATGATTACGACTATCACTGGATCCTCGGGTTTTTGACGTTTATTTCGACTATCGCCACGCCGCTGTTTTTTGTGGTGGCCGGTTATCTCGACTCGCAGTCCCGCCACGATTCGCAGTGGCAAATGGGCAAAATCAAAAGCGTGGTTATCGTCTTTCTGTTCTGGATGACGGTGTACTATCTGTGGGAGCCTTATCAGCGCGGCTATCTTATCCAGCCGTGGTTTGTCTTTGCGTTTATCGTGATTTACACCTTTCACCCAGTCATCGAGTGGCTTAGCCAGCGGCGTAAACTGTTTTTTGCTGCAGTTTTCTCGCTGCTGCTGCTCTCGTATGGGTACGATCTTTTGTCCGCGCTGTACCCTGATATCCATGCGCTGAGCCTGGCGCCGCAGTATCGGTTATGGACATGGCTGCTGTTTTATCTGACCGGTCAGCTGTTCAGCGATCCGCTCGTCGCCGGCTGGCTCAGGCGCGAAAAAGTGGTTAAAGGGGCGATGATCGCCATCCCGTTTATTTATCTTTTCACCTGGTTTTACGAGCGCCATTTCTTTTTCGCCCTGTTTAAGGCCGACAGAAATGCCTTCATTCTTACCGGTTCACAAATTTATATTCTGGTCGTCGCGCTGGTGATTGCGGCCAACGGCGTTCGGTTTCGTAAAAACAGCGAGTTTAAAGAGGCCGTTCTCGCCACCATCAGCAAAACGATGACCGGCGTCTATATTCTCCACTACTCCGTTTTTCACCTGCTCACTGCATTTATCCCGATTAACTCACTGGGTACCAAATTAATGCTGATTGTTCTCACGTTTATCACTTCGGTACTGATTTCAATGCTGGCGCTGTCAAATTCGGTGGTGAAAAAAGTGATTACCATTTGACGTTCGCCGATTCAGGCCATGACCGCCAGCGCATTTAAAAACCGTAGCGCAGCCAGGCAAACAGCACGTTGCCGTTATTATAGGTGCCGGGAATATAGGTGAACTGCACGCTCAGACGGCGATAGCTGGCGGAAAAAAGCGGCAAAATAATCGGCAGGGGTACGTAGTTGGCAAAGTCATCGCGGGCGGTGATCCCGGCGGTAACGCCAAGTCCCAGACGAAAATCGCGGCGACTATCAAGATCCCACCCCTTCTCCCAGCCGTAGCCGATTATCGGCTGCCACTCGTTATGCGAATCCTTGAACATCATGGCGTAGAGAGAACTCCAGTTGCCCTCTGCGTTATATCTGGAAACGCCAAAACCCCCGCCCCACGGCATTTCATTATAGTTATCCGTTTTCTCTTTATCGTACATAAAGCGGTTATGCCAGCTGAGAAACGGAAGATACAGATCGTAGTTTTGCGGCTCATTCCAGGTCTGCGAGACATCGTTTTTTAACCAGCTCCACCAGCCGCTGATGCGCTGCTCGCCATATATCTTCGTTTCAGCCTGTACCGAAAAGGCGAAAATAAACACAATTCCCCACGCTACCCGTAGACAACGTTGCATAGTTTTATCCTTAAAGAAAACCGCCCGGTGTTAATTCAGTTTGAGAACAAAAAACAGGCTTTGCAAATATCGGCCAAGAAATTTTGTGCGCTGGCCGGCGATAATGGCAAGTCCAGTTGCGGCCCCATTTCAGGACAGAGAGAGCCGCTGCGGTGATTTCATTTCCTTGCTGGTGGGATTATGATGACGCTAATTATCCTTTCTGTCCGCAGTGATTGAGAAATAGATGGACTTCATCAGCATTATTATGTCGGCGGGAAAAACCTCCGTCGATGTGGCCCTTTATACGCTGCTGCCAATCATGGTTGTCATGCTCATCGTCATGAAATATCTGGAAGTACGCGGGGTGCTGGATATCATCGTGCGCTGGCTCGCGCCGCTGCTCAAGCCGTTCGGCTTAACCGGAATGAGCGCATTTGCGCTGATTCAGATGAATTTTGTCAGCTTTGCCGCCCCGCTGGCGACCCTTGCCATTATGGATAAACGCGGCGCCTCGGACCGGCAAATGGCCGCTACGCTGGCCATGCTGTTTGCCATGGGGCAAGGCAACGTATTCTATCCATTAACGCCCTTTGGCCTGCACTGGCTGGCCTCTATCGTTATCTCCATTGTCGGCGGACTGTGCGCCGCCGCGGTGACCTGGCATATCACCGGCCGCAGGCTATCGATGGTTGAAAACGCGCGGGCCGAAGCGCTGCCCGAGGCCGAACAGAACAGCCAGGGGATTATCGCCGTGATTAACAGCGCCGGCTCCGACGCGATTCGCCTGGCGCTCGGCGCGGTGCCCATGCTGATCCTGTCGCTGGCTATCGTCGGGTTTATGCAGGCGGCGGGCCTGATTGAGATGCTCCAGCGTCTGCTCCTACCGCTGCTGCTGTGGCTGAACATCCCGGTTAACTTCGTGCTCCCGGCGCTGGTCAAATGCGTGGCTGGCGGGACGGCCTATTTCGGCGTGATCTCTGAACTCGTGCAGCAGGGAAAAGTGACCATCAGCCAGATCAACGCCTCGGCAGGTCTGTTAGTACAGACGTTTGACCTCCCGGGTATCGGTATCTTTCTGGGCGTCAGCTCGCGCTTCGTGCGCCTGTTCCGCTTCGCCGCCGCCGGCGCTATCGCCGGGATCGCCATCCGCACCGTGATGCACCTGACGCTATTCTGATGCCACCGACTCCGGACGGAGGCAGGCAGCGACATCAGCCTGCTCGCTGCAGGCAATATGATGGTCAATCCTCACCATCATCCACGGGAAAAACGGGTTGGAGGTCACGCGCATCAGCGTATCCAGCCCGACGCTCAGCGTCGAGGTTTCCCCACGCAAAGAGATCGTGCCGATGCTGATCCCGTAGCGATTTTTCTCCGCCGGTTCCCGGCCATAGAGCGAATCGGTCAGCGGGAACGGCACCGCCACGTGCGACAGCGAATACATATCCTGCGGCCAGGCAAGATGCAGCGGCGTCACGGTTTCGCTTCGCGTTCCGGCAAGCGTGGTGCGGGCCACCGTCTCGTAGGTGTCGGGGGCAGCGTTAGTAATCACCGTGGTGGCATAGGGCCGCGGCGCCGGCGGCAATAACGTATTCACCGCCGAATAGAGCGAGGGACGGAATAGCGCGCGTAGATTCGCCGCCTGGTTAATATCGAAAATCACCAGCTCGCTTCCGTTATCCGGCAGATAGCGATACAGCGACTCTACCACCGCCCGGGTGCTCACCGTGGAGTCCATCACCGACTGAAACGTTAACACCGGCGCCAGTTCGGAAAGCCGATGATTTTGCGCCTCCTGCACGATTTGCTGCTGCAGCGCCTGCGACAACAGCCATGACTGCCTTGCGGCCTTAACCGGGAACGAATTGTATTTATAGGGATTGAATTCCGGGACGATATTCAGCCATGCCGCGCGGGCAAAAGCCGGAAATACCGAGGGTAAACCGGCCAGTCCGGCAAAACGCGCAAAGGCGGTGACGCCAATCATCGGCGACAGCAGGATTATCTGCTGCGGCCGGCGCAGCGCTTTATCCTCCAGGCTATCGAGAGCGTATTTTAGCGCCAGCGCCCCGCCGTTGGAGTAGCCAACCACGTGCAGCGGCACGTTATCCCCGGCCAGGCGCGTCGCTTCGCGCACCGCAAGACGGGTTGTCGCTATCCACGCCTCGCGGTCCACGGCGGTGAGCGCGCCCGGAGCCGTACCGTGCCCGGGCAGCCGCGGGGCGACGGCGACAAATCCCTGCTGCTGATAGCGCTGCGCCAGATAATGCACGCTATAGGGAGAGTCCGTCAGGCCGTGCAGCAGCACCACCGCGCCGCGCGGTTTGCCCTGCGGCAGCAAAATAAAGGAGCGATTCCAGTCCGGATGAAACTTATCCGGATAGACCAGGCTTTGTGCGTAAAAACGGTTAATCGCCGTTTTTTCATCGTCGCTCAGCGCATCGGTAACGTGGCTTTTCATATCGCGGAAAATCGTCGCTTCCCGCGTCTGGTAGTCAGCAAAAGTAGCGAGGTCAATCTCGCTGGCGGTCATTTCATTCGCCGTCCAGGTGTGCCAGCGGTGCAGCGCCGGGCCGCGCTGCGATTCGTAAATGCGGCCAATAAAAAAGACCACCACCACCACCAGTAGACCAATGATGGCTTTTTTCGCCATCGAGACCATTCTTAAGCCCGACTTATTCAGCAGCCGGGTAAAACGCATCATTGCCATATTTCTGTCCGAATTATCTCTTTATCCACCGGGTGGGATTATTACCCGGAGCGCAGCAGATCCTGCGATTCTCTTTTTAAACATAGACTAAACCAACTGCCTGTTCTTATTGTCAGATGAGATGCAAACAGGAATTATCGCCGGGGGTAACCGGTCAGGAATTAACAAATGGAATGGTGGATTAAAAAACTACGCGAGGCCACAACGTCTACACATACCTGGGCGGTTCTGCAAAGCGGCCAGTTAACGATTGTGGCGGAACTGACTCCCTGCGCCCGGCGTCTACAGGAAGGCGATAAGCTGACGCCGTTGGCGGACGCGCTTTACTGCATTAATAACGATAAAACCCTCACCGTAAAGGTGCTCAACGCCACCCATTTTAGCGCCGATCGCTGGGCCGCTATCGACAATGCCCCCACCTGTTAATGGATAGTGTCCAGCTTCAACGGGTTCTAATCTCAGTACTTTCTTAGCTAAGCGGGGTAAATTGTCCGACGCCTGTTTCAGTCTGTGACATACTAAGCACAACGTCAGCAGAGCAGAAATAAGGAGTAGGTCATGAACCAGAAAGCCGCCAGGCTGACCCCAGAAGAAGCGCTCACGCAACTCGAAGCGCTCTATGAAAAATCGGTCAATGCGCTGCGTAAAGCTATCGGCGAATATATTCACCATAATACGCTTCCCGATAATAGCGCCCGTGCGGAAGGACTGTTCGTTTACCCGGAGCTGTCGGTATCGTGGGACGGCTCGGAGCATAAAGCCTTAAAAACCCGGGCCTGGGGCCGTTTTACCCATACCGGCTGCTATACCACCACCATTACTAATCCTAAACTGTTTCGCGCCTATTTGCTGGAACAGCTCACCATGCTGTATCAGGATTACGATGCCTGCATTACCGTCGGGCTATCGCAGCATGAGATCCCCTATCCGTACGTGATTGATGGCTCCGAGCTCACGCTCGACCGTTCAATGAGCGCCGGCTTAACGCGTTTTTTCCCCACCACCGAGCTGTCGCAAATTGGCGATGAGACTGCCGATGGCCTGTTCCATTCCACGGAATACTATCCCCTGTCGCACTTCGACGCCCGCCGCGTCGATTTCTCGCTGGCGCGCCTGCGTCATTACACCGGCACGCCGGTTGAGCATTTCCAGCCGTATATGCTATTTACCAACTATACCCGCTACGTCGATGAGTTCGTGCGCTGGGGCTGTAGCCAAATTCTCGATCCCGATAGCCCCTATATCGCCCTCTCCTGCGCGGGCGGGATCTGGATAACGGCGGACACAGAGGCCCCGGAAGAGGCAATTTCCGATCTGGCGTGGAAAAAGCATCAGATGCCGGCCTGGCACCTGATCACCAAAGAGGGTCAGGGGATCACGCTGATTAACATTGGCGTAGGCCCGGCTAACGCTAAAAACATCTGCGACCATCTGGCGGTGCTGCGCCCGGACGTCTGGCTGATGATTGGCCACTGCGGCGGCCTGCGCGAAAGCCAGACGATTGGCGACTACGTGCTGGCTCACGCCTATCTGCGCGATGACCATGTGCTGGATGCGGTGCTACCGCCGGATATCCCTATTCCGAGCATCGCCGAAGTTCAGCGCGCGCTTTACGACGCCACCAAGCAGGTTAGCGGAATGCCCGGCGAAGAGGTTAAGCAGCGGCTGCGTACCGGAACGGTGGTTACCACCGACGATCGTAACTGGGAACTGCGCTACTCGGCCTCGGCGCTGCGCTTTAACCTCAGCCGCGCGGTGGCTATCGATATGGAAAGCGCGACCATTGCCGCGCAGGGTTATCGCTTCCGCGTTCCCTACGGTACCCTACTGTGCGTCTCCGATAAGCCGCTGCACGGTGAGATCAAGCTGCCGGGACAGGCTAACCGCTTCTATGAAGGGGCGATTTCCGAACATTTGCAGATTGGTATTCGGGCGATTGACCTACTACGCGCCGAAGGCGACCATATGCATTCGCGCAAGCTGAGAACCTTCAACGAACCGCCGTTCCGTTAAGCGCATAGATAACACGAGCAGAATAAACTCAGTCCGGATGGCGTGACATATTTACGCGGCCACCCGCCGGACTGAGCGTTAGAGAAAGAGAGTCATTCGGACCAGGGGATAATCACCATTACCCTTTCGCTATAAATTAAAACATTTATTTCTTTAGTGCTAACTATTTCTCTGACCGTAGCCACACTGCTTGTCTCAAAATATTATTGTGCTAACTTCCGCAATTAAAAACTGCCACGCCGATTATAAAAGTAAATATTCCATTAACATATCTATATCAATTGCCGCATGGTCATATAACGCACAATAGCAGACTGGGTAACACTTGAATTACGTCTCATAACCCCTTAAATTAATTAAAAAAATTTATGTGTAACAAAACTGCCATACAGAACAGGCAGCGCTCAAGAGAGATCAAAATAATCAAAGAGTTATCTATGGCCGCTACTCTGCTATCGAATCATCATTTAATAGCGTCAGGTTACTTACAACAAATATCTTGTTACTCAACCACAACAGATAAAATTGCACATGTCGCCAATATGCAATCATGGATAAGCTTATCGGTCGCCATCAGCAATGTACTATTTTCGTAAAAGTATGGAAGACAGTTTTATGAAATTAACCATAGGGAATATCCGCCTGTTTATTTTAATAGCAACTATATTTTTCTGGACGGTCGCGATCGGGCTCGTTTCCCTTGTGGTATCCTGGTTTTAAAACCGTGTTCGAAGGCAAGGCCCCGGCGTTGCCACAATCGTGACTATGCAAGAGAAAGCAAAAAGCCCGCTTAGGTTTCCTTAAGCGGGCTTCTTAAATTTGGCTCCTCTGACTGGACTCGAACCAGTGA
>NZ_KV793511.1:245863-277001 GCF_001808475.1 Klebsiella sp. HMSC09D12
GCCGTTCTACCGACTGAACTACAGAGGAATCGTTTGAACGAGGCGCATATTATCGATCACGCCCGATCTTGTCAAAGGCTGTTTGCACATTTCAAATCGTTTGCCGAAAAATCCTCCAGTTTGCGCAAAAAGTAGCGTTTATCCGCTTATCACTCGCCTATTCAGGCTGCGCCTGACTCTCATCTGCCTGCGCTTTGGTACGCGGATATTTCCACAGCCACCGCCCGCTGACCATTCGACAGTAAAACAAAACGCCGCGCACCGCCCAGTCAAGCACCATCCCCAACCAGACGCCAATCACCCCCATACCCAGCACAATCCCCAGCGTGTAGCCCGCCACGACGCGACAGCCCCACATGCCGAGCATGGATACCCACATGGTGTAACGCACGTCACGTGCGCCTTTAAAAGCGCACGGCAACGTCCAGGCCATCGCCCAAATCGGCATAAAGAAGGCGTTGAGCCACAGCAGCTCTTTCACCACCACCTTGACATCCTCTTCGCTGGTATAAAACGAAGCGATCAGGCCGGCAAACGGCGCGGTTCCCCAGGCGATCAGCGTCAATACGATCGTCGATAGCCAGAAGACGTGCCACGCCTGACGTTCAGCCTGGCCGATCTGCCCTTTTCCGAGACGCCTGCCGGTAATAATTGTCGATGCGGAACCCAGGGCGTTCCCGGGCAGGTTAATCAGCGCAGCCACGGAGAAGGCGATAAAGTTGCCGGCAATCACGTTTGTCCCCATCCCGGCAACGAACATCTGAGTCAGCAGCTTGCCGCCGTTGAACAAAACCGATTCAATGCTGGCGGGAATACCAATGCCCATCACTTCCCAGATAATGGCGAAGTTGAACGGCTTAAAGTAGCTCTTCAGCGAAATGCGCAGCGCCGGGTTAAAGCCGATCATTAATACCCAGATAGTAGCCACCGCGCCAATATAGCGGGCGATGGTTAATCCCAGACCCGCGCCGACAAACCCCATGCCGGGCCACGAAAAAATGCCGTAAATCAGGATGCTGCTGATAATGATATTCAGAATATTCTTCCCGCCGTTGATCAACAGCGGAATTTTAGTGGTTCCGGCTCCGCGCAGCGCACCGCTGCCGATCAGGGCGATTGCCGCTGCCGGATAGCTCAATACCGTTAGCTCAAGATAGGTCAGCGCCAGGCCTTTCACTTCTTCTGTCGCATCTCCGGCGACAAAATTAATAATTTCCGCGCCAAAAGCATGGATAACCGCCGCGAGAATAATCGAGAACAGGGTCATTATCGCCAGCGACTGTCGCGCTGCCGCCCTTGCCCGCCGCCGGTCACGCTTGCCCAGACTGAAGGCTACCACCACGGTCGTACCGAGATCGATGGCGGCAAAAAAAGACATGATCACCATGTTGAAGCTATCGGCCAGGCCAACGCCCGCCATCGCTTCTTTACCGAGCCAGCTGACCAAAAAAGTACTCAGCACGCCCATCAGCAACACGCAGGCGTTTTCCAGCAAAATCGGGACCGCAAGAGGACTGATTTCACGCCAGTAGAGGACGCGATAGGTCTTGCGTTTTTTAAACCAGGACGTGCGTTCGACGGACTGGCGTAATGCGGAGGTGACGTTCAAGGGAGACCTTAGTGAGAAAAGTTGAAACTACATTTCAAATGATGATAGAGAAAAGCTAATCCTGCAAAGCATTTTTCCCGATAGATTGTCGCTAATAACAACAATTTGTTGATGGATGCGCCAGTTGCGCGGCGGAAGGCGAATTGATGTTTGACAAAAGTTTTTTCGCCGCTAAGATACGACTCCACAACGATTCCTCTGTAGTTCAGTCGGTAGAACGGCGGACTGTTAATCCGTATGTCACTGGTTCGAGTCCAGTCAGAGGAGCCAAATTCCTGTTTTCAGCTATCCTTGCGAATCTTTTTCAGATATTGATTCAACAGGCTAGCATGGGAACACATCCCGGTGCATTTCTGGTTTTTTCTCCTCCGTGCCGGGAAATGCGGGCACTATCTTTGTTGCGCATAGCATGTCCCACTTCTCCCTTAACAACACGCCAATTGTCAGCCTGAAGCCTGCGAAGATTTTCACATAGCACGAACGTTATCTTCTGGTTAATCCTGACGGCAGATCTGCATCGAGTGGCCGTTCCGTGCTTGAGCACCTCAGATGCACCCGGTAGCGGGATCATTTCTCTGTACGCAAGAGCTGAATCGATCATTATCAGCAGGGGCAATCATTTACTCGGCTGTCTGTTTTGCGGGGGCAATGATGGAAGAGAACAAAATGCACCAGTTGCATACCTGCTACTTTCACATTTATTCATCGATATATTGAAAGTAAAGAAATATCTGCTACAGGTATTCGTCAAAACTCCTGTCCTCACCAGACGTAGTGCGAGAATACGCTAAACGAGAGGATACGATTGAAGGCTATTATGTGAAAAATAAAAACTGCGGCCATGATCCGAGCAATGGCCTGCTCCCATTATCGCCAGTATGCCAGACAGCTTTGATTTTATATTGACAGAAAACTATCCGCTCAAGCCTGTTTCGGGCACATCAACGCACGTTGCAATGAGACAAGGTTTTAGCAAACAAAATATTAACGATACGACTCAGCATTTTTTTACCATCTGCGGTAAAAATCTTTTCCTAGTATCGGAGTATCGGGTCCACTTTCACCATCGTCGCATAGCAACGTTTTAGCACAATTTCGATGCCATATATTCGATTCCATATTCGGCAAAGAGAATACCACGCCAGCGCTCCGTTTAACGCTTCATCACCATAAACTTTATTAATTTTCACTGGTATCTTCGAGTTTACCTTTAATATTCTCGTGTAATATATTGGCAGCCCTTGTACAAAGCTCAGCGAAAATAGCAATCTCTCCCTGCGACATGCAGGATGCCACCTGCTCAGCCATTATGCGCCTGCTGGACTCTGCAGAATTCAGGAATTCAATACCCTTTTCCGTAATCCTCGTCAGCATTTCTCGCTTGTCGCTTTCTGCCGACTCCTGCTCAACAAAGTGCTTATCTTTCAACATCCGCAGGATCTTGGACATTTTACTACGCGCAAATCCGAGCTTTTCACCAATTGCGCTTGGAGTCATCGGCTGGAACTGACGTAAAATATACAACGTATCGTATTGCGGCCAGTTAATACCATCAGGATTAATCAGCGATCGACGTGCAACAAGTACGCATTGCAAATTCCCTAAGGCATCTTCAAATTGACGATTCAATGATATTTCGCGCTCGGAACCACTAGCCACTTTTTTATTCATTTCCATACATTCTCCTGATGCCGTATACAATAAGTTAAGCTTACCATTTTACCATAACCCTTCAAGGAAGGAAAAGTTATCCTAACCTTCGCCCCCATTGATAACATAAGAATCATCCTGTTAATCCTGAAAGATATATTCTCTGTTCAAAACATCCTCATAATCTATTAATTCAGTTATCTTGCCATCATTTATTTCAATCACATTAACATATAACAAAGAGAACTGTTTCCCATCTGGCAGAGTATTCCCATGTAGTTTATATTCAACAATGACGACATCGGGATTATTCGTATAGTGGAATCGTTCATCCTCTATAGAGGTAAAGCGTAAGGGCGCAACGCCAAAGCCATTAGCATAGTGTAAGCGAATATTTTCACGGCCAACAATCACCTCTCTATTGCGACGGAAAGGCAACGACAAACGTCCATTAACAGAGAAAAGGGATGCCAGCTTATCCGATGACTTCTCCATCACTGCCGAAATATATTTATCAAATAGTGCTGGAACCATTGTATTATCCTCTTGATGAAATTGATAAACGGTTTGCTAGACAATTTCTTTCTGCCGCTGGAAATAAACAATCATACGTTTGAAAGTCTCCTCCGACAGTTCAGGAAAGCGCAAGCCCAGTTGTGTAATACGCTTAGTCGTCTCTGGATTACCATAGGCGTTATCGCCAGTATCCAACAAATTCTCTTTAAAGAGATGAATGACCGGCCCCAGCGCAACCTCGCGCCCTTGGGTGACACACAGCTCAAGTTGTTGCAACCACTCGCCGTCAGAAGTCGTTTCCAACGGATAGCCCAGAGAACGAATCGCCCGATATACCGGGTCAAACCGGATGCTCTGAGGATGGAAAATATGGAAGTTCTCCTGTCGAGTAGCCTCTGAACGCGCTAAAGCAACTATCGCTTCAGCGACAAAGTCGACAGGCAGCAGGTCCGTTGACAGGGAAGACGGATTGGGCGCCAACCCCATCTGGATAAAGCTTTTTATCTGTCGCCACAAAAAATCATCGCTCTGGCAGGCCCCAGTTCGGCTGTCTCCGCCAATACGTCCGATGCGAAATACGTTAGCATCAAGTCCTTGTTCTCTGGCCTGTATAACATAGCGTTCAGCCACCCACTTACTTTGCGTATAACCAATCGACAGTGCTTCCGGATGCCCCGGCACACAATGTTCCACGATAGGCGATTCAGGATAGCGTGGAGAAAATACGGCGATAGTGGATAAATAGTGGAGCGTTTTTCGTCCGCCACAACCGCAGAAAGCTAAAATATTTAGCGTACCCTGCACATTTGACTGTTTAACAGAAGAATAAGAGAGCAAAAAATTAATCTGTGCGGCTGCATGGAATACCGTGTTCACTCGCTCTGCCAACCGACTATACGCGTCAGGGCTTAACCCTAAATCGCGCTGACCAATATCACCGAGGCAAACTTCAACCCGGGAAAAATCAATCTCATCGGCGATTCCGTAGCGCATCGCATTTTCACGTAAACGAGCCAATGCGTCCTTATCTGTCCTGGCTCTTACCAGGCAAATCACGGATTGGGTCCCGGCCAATAGCAGTGAACGCAGCAGGTAGATGCCTAAAAATCCTGTCGCCCCGGTGAGCAACGTCAGCCCAGGGGTTGAACACTCTCCCCCCTGCCAATGTATGCGTTCGTATCCATCCTGAACAAAGGAACGATCAACGGTATCGACGGGCCCCTTTTCACTGACAACATAGCCGTCGATGCACTCTGCCATAGCCAACAACGTCGGGTGATTAAATAACAAACGTAGAGGAATATCGCAATTGAATGCCTTACGGAGCAGAAAAACCAGCTGCGTGGCCAACAAGGAATGTCCGCCAATGGCGAAAAAATCATCGTGCAGTGCGATGTGACGACCCGGAAATAGCGTTTCCCATAGCGCCCTGACCTGCTCCTGCGTTTTCGTCAGAGACCGTTCTGACATCTGCGCGGATGATTCAACAATAATATCCACCTTAAGCAACGCCTTACGATCGATTTTCCCGCTAGGGGTAGTAGGCAGCTTATCCAGAAAGACCAACTCTGTGGGAACCATATACTCCGGCAGAACCAGGCGAAGGCCGCGTTTGATCTTATCCTTTTGATTGCTTTTATCATCCATTAAGCCAGCAATAAAAGCGACGAGCTGCTTGCTTCCTGAAGTATCTGCCCTGCCAACTACCGCTGAAACCTGCACGCCTTCCAGGGCATTGATGGCCGCTTCTACTTCAGACGGTTCGATCCTAAAACCGCGAATTTTTAACTGATTGTCTATCCTGCCAAGATAGCTGAACCGATCGTCATGCTCCAGCCTCACCAGATCACCGGTACGATATGCGTGGCAACTTTGTGTGGCAAAGCCCTCAGCAGAGATAAAACGTCGAGCGCTTTCTTCACTTTTATTGTGATAGCCGGGAGAGAGAAAATCGCTAACGATGAGCAGTTCACCGGCGACACCGGCGGGAACCAGCTGCAAATGCTCATCCACCACCAACAGAGTAAATCCGGGTAGAGGGTAACCAATGGACGCTGCATCTCCCCATTTATCGCTTTCCGGTGGCAGCACATACGCGGAACAGACGTGACTTTCTGAGGGACCATAGAGATTAATCAGGCGAACAGGTTGCCTGAAAAAATGTTTAATATCCGCGGTGAGTACGAGCTGTTCCCCGGTGGAGTAGACCTCTTTTAAACTCGGGAATTGCCTGTTGGCCAATGCGCTCAAATGCGCGAACTGTTGCAAAGCAACATAGGGAAAATAGAGACGATTAATCCCCTGCTCCTGGATAACCTCTTGCAGAAGATCCAGATCTCTCCGTTCTTCTTCACTGGCAATATATAAGCACCCACCGCCAGCTAACGTGCCGAAGATCTCCTGAACCGAGACATCAAAAGAAAGTGACATAAAATGCAGAGTACAATCTCCTTGATCGCACTCAGAAACATCTCGTTGCCACTTAATCAGGTTATTGAGCGTTTTATTTAATAACCGTACTCCCTTGGGCTGCCCGGTTGAACCTGATGTATAAATGATATACAGCTCATCGTCGGGCATTCTTTTGATATAAGAGTATTCCCCAGGGTACTCCGGGGGAATATCATCGATTAACAACAGAGGTACGGAGCCAGACACTGGGAATTTTGCTACCAGCGATCGTGTCGTGGCGATGCAATCCACACTGGCGTCCTGCAACATGTAACCAATTCGCTCTTGCGGGTATTGCGGATCGATCGGAATGTAGGCCGCGCCGGTTTTTAACACGCCAAACAGAGTGGCAATCGCCTCGGCATTCCTTTCCAGTAATAATGCAACACGTTTGCCAGGTGCGATATTTAACTGCTGCTGTAGGTAAGCGGCAATCTGCCCTGAACGTTCCGCTAACCAACCATACGATCGTGTGCCATTAGCGGTAATTAACGCAGTATCCGCAGAGTGGCTTATAGCATGCTGATTGAAAGCCGCCAGGGCGTCAAATCGCCAGGCCTCCGCGCACGATTTAAGACTAGATCGAACAACCAGTTCACGACTTAACGGTGCATCCAACAGCCTCAGGGATGACAGTAATACCTCGCCGTCCTCGCCCATCGCGCTTAATAAATGGCGAAAGATTTTCAACCAGTAGTCAATGGTCTGCGGGTGATACAACGCCGTCTTATACTCCAGCGTTAGCTTCCACTGCGGTTGCGCTTCAAAGAACAGCGTCAGATCGTATTTTGCCATCTGGCTAAAATAGTCATCCAGCATGACTTTAAAAGGCAAGTCGTTGAAAATATCGCCCCGGGTATCGGGCATAACCAACAGCGTTCTGAATAGAGGACTGTCCTGCCCCGCGTTTTCACGCGACAGTGCGACAATTTCATTGAAAGGGAGCAGCTTATTGAAATGTGCGCCAATAAAAGATTGACGTACCTTTGCAGCCAGCGTGCTGACCGTGTCATCTTCATTGACCTGCACGCGAACCGGCAGAGTATTGATCATATATCCCGGCGTTTCGGCAAACTCGCTGCGATCCCGCAGAGTAAAAGGCACGCCAACGGTAATATCGTTCTGCCCGCTCATACGGCTGAGGAAAAATTGCCAGCACATGGACATATACATAAATGGAGTCATTGACAACGATCTCGCGTGCCGCTGCAGTGAGTCCGCTTCCTGTTCGTTCAGCGCCAGCATGGTATAGGCGGCTTTGGTATCTTCCCGAAGACGACGGGGAAAATCGACCGGGAGGTCCGACAAGGGTGGAGCTGGATGCAGTGCCTGTCGCCAATAAACCCGCATATCTTCGCACTCAGCCGCCGCAAGGGACGCGGCCTGCCAACGAGTAAATTCCTGATAGCTTCCCGTGCCGTTAAACGCTGGCAGAACGCGCATCTCGTCAAGCGCACAATAGATTCGCAGCAAATCATGCAAGACAATACGTACTGAGGGGGCATCAATAATGATGTGGTGGAAGCAGCATGCTAACCAGGTTGTACCTGAGTCTGAACTGAGCATATTAATGATACTCAGCGGCCCCTCAGCTAATGATAAACGGCTAGCCGCCAGTTGTGCCGTGACGGATTCAGGGGTTTCCGTCTGCTCTGGTTGTCGATGGGAAAAAGAGAGATAGCCATCAGCGCCGATACGCTGTTGTAATTTACCGTCAAGATAAACAAAACGCGTTCTGAATATTTCATGGCGCAAGGTCAGCTCAGCCACAGCGCGCTGCATAATATCAGCGTCCAGTGTCGCATTAACGGTCAGCAGCACCGGCACGTTATAGCATTGGGGCTGCTCCAGCGTATTATCCAGCCACCACATTGCCTGCTGCCCGGGCGTAGCTGGCAGATACGTTACCGCACTTTCTCCACACTCCTTGTTCAAACAGCCCTTTTTTGACTCGCCGCTATTGAATGATGGCATTTTATCCCCCTCTTAAAATTCCCTGTAAAATCCTTCCTGTTTGCTGGTAGTCCCAACCCCAGGTATTAGAGCTTTTGCCGTTGCCGAATGGTCTGAGCCAGCGCAGCAATAGTTCCGGCAGTGAAAATGTCCGCCGGCGAGACAGCCAAATTAAATGTCTTGCTTACCATTGACGCCAACTTTATGAAATGTAATGAGTTACCACCCTGGTCTAGTAAATTTTCTTGCGGGTTAATCGCCTCTGAATGAATAATCGCCTGCCAAATCGAGAGTAGCTGTTGCTCAACGTTGTCCATATTTACACCTGCTCCAGTAAAGAATTTTTTAACCGTAAACGATCTTTTTTACCGTTAGCGGTCATTGGCAGTACCGCCAGACGGCTAAATTTTTCAGGTATCATCCAGGCAGGAGCATGCATTGCGAGGTGATTCTTTAAATCCGCTACGGATAGCCCGTCATCCTGCGTGACATAACAAGCATGTAATCGCGGTTCATCCGGCGTCTCCTCTACCACAATCAGCACATCTTCTACAGCGTGATGTAAGCGCAACAGGTGCTCAATACCGGCGATATTGATGCGGAAGCCACGTATTTTACAAATATGGTTGCCTCGTCCGACCAGGACGATATTGCGATCCTGGTCGTAAGTTGCCCGATCATCGGTACGATAGAAAAGCATGTCAGTGCCTTGATACGGTATGGTGATAAACCTTTCCGCCGTCAGTTGCGGATCGGAATACCCCAGAGCCACTCCAGCCCCTGCGATAAATAATTCCCCATATTCACCGCAGGTACAGGGTTGCAACCGTTCATTGAATACCACCATCTCAACCAGAGGGAGTGGAGTACCAACCGGCACAGGAGATTCACTGGATAATTGCTCCTCCGACTGAATATGATAGAGAGACGAGATCGCTGAATTTTCCGTGCAGCCTAATCCATTAAATATTTTGGCTTTACCGGCCTGCACTGCCACGCTAAATAAGCGAGGATTGACAAAGTCTCCCGACACCACCACACAATCAGGTATATGCAGTGTTTCGACCGAAACCTCGACAAATAGCCGGAACAGCCCGCCAGAGAGGAATAGCATCGTCACGTTATCCGATTCGATCTGCCGTGCCAGGGCCATTAAATCCGGCAAGCCAGGCGGCGCAATCGTGAGACATGCTCCGGTCAATAAAGCCATCCAGATTTCATTAGCTGAGGCAGCGAAAGAAATATCTGCAATTTGCAAATAGCAGTCCCGCTCGCTATTCCCCAACGCCGGTACCGGCAGACCCAGTCTGGCAATCCCGCGATGAGCAATCAGTACGCTTTTCGGTTTTCCTGTTGAACCAGAGGTCATCAATATGAGCGCCGGATCATCAGCGCTTAATACCGGGTAATTCCCGCTTCTTTGTTGAGCGCAGTTTTGTATCAGCGTCCTGCTCGACAAGACGTGCCATGCTCCGCCGGGCACGCTTGTTACATCATCGCTAATCAGGTATCTGGCTCCCGCCGCACTTAAAACCTCACCAATATAGCGTTCGGGACTATTCGAGTTCACGGGAACCATAACAGCGCCTATTTTCATGAGCGCCAGCATAAAAATATATAACTCCGGGCTACGTTCTATTTTTATTGCAACGATATCGCCTTTTATCAGGCAATTATTTTGCAACACTGCAGCCAGCGCTGAACATTGCTCAGCAAGTTCTCGATAGGTTATTTTTCTTTGATCGAAAATTAACGCACCCCTGTCCGGAAAACGTTGCGAAATCTCATCAAATATATCAGGGACAGCCTTTAACTGATAGACATATGCTGAATGCGTCATCACTCTCTCCTGGAGAATTAGGAACGTTCACACGCATAAAATCTTCTCTTGAAGAAGAAATTAAAGATCTAAAGAAATGCCGCCAGCTTATCGTGAGATGCATCTAAGCAAACACCGCAAAACAAGCAACATATAAGCAACACAAGCATAACTAAGCGTTGCTTTCAATAGTCTATCTTCGAACCTCATCCCCAGTCAATTTGATTTCCAAAAAAAAATCATATAGCAAAAAATAAAAAACAAACAAAAATAATAACCATAAAAATCAATAACATGAAAAAACATAAATCAAATATAAATTTTTTTGATTGACATAAGGCACCCATTGGCGTGCAATATTTGTGCAAACCGTATCGTCTTTCATGTCCAGTAAACAGACAAGGAATAGCACTTTCTCATCGCTTTTTTGTTAAAAAACAAACGAAAAACCTGTTAAATTTCGAGTGAGAGATTAGAAATGACATCATTTCCTGGCAATAAGTCCAACTGGCAACAGCCGTTCTGGAGCGATAAGGACATGCTTGGCCTGGTCAAAAGTGAATTAGACAATCTTCCAGAATTATTAAGTTTTGCAGAAATAAGTGAACTCAATAAAGCATTAGCCGCCGTTTATGCAGGAAAAACAATGATATTTCAGGCCGGCGACTGCGCTGAAAGAATTTGCGAATCTGGCGCGTTACATGTACGGAAAAAATTGATCTTCCTTGAGCAAATGTCCCGCGAATTCTCAACACTGACGGGGCTGCCGATATTGACGGTAGGTAGAATTGCCGGTCAATATGCTAAACCCCGCTCACAACAAAACGAAGTCGATGGCGACAGGGTACTTCCCGTGTGGCGCGGTGATTCAGTCAACCGGCCCGAAGCGACACCAGAAGCCAGGCGTAACGATCCGCAACGGATGCTGCTGAGCTATCGTGCTGCTGCGGAAACTCTGGCCGAAATTAAACGTTACGAACGGGAATATCCCCGCGATATTCATCACATTTGGACCAGCCATGAAGCGCTGTTGCTGGACTATGAAACCACTCAAATCCGCACTAATCCCTACGGAGAATCATACTTAGCCAGCACCCATTGGCCCTGGATCGGCATTCGTACTCTTGCGCCTGACAGCCCACATATCGCCATGCTGGCGAATATCGCCAACCCTGTTGCCTGCAAGATTGACGCCAGCGTAACGCCATCGTTCATCGCGACACTTTGCCGACAGCTCAATCCTCAGCGTATTCCTGGGCGTCTGACTTTTATTTCGCGTTTTGGCCGTTCACACATTCATCGGTTGGGCGCGTTGATTCAGGCCGCACAAGCAACCGAAACGCCGGTGTTATGGATGTGCGATCCAATGCACGGGAATACCGGGAAAACGCGTGCGGGCAATAAACGCCGAGAGCTTAGCGACATGATGGCTGAAATCTCCGGTTTCCTGAGGCAGGTGAAATCACATAACGCCTGCGCCGCTGGACTCCATCTGGAAGCAACGCCGAACCCGGTCATCGAATGCTTCAGTGAAAATAATCACCCTGAAGAACATGAACTTAAGCAAATTCTCTGCGACCCACGCCTGAACGTAGCGCAAACGCAGATGTTATTAACTCACTGGAAAGAGGGACAACATGACTTTTGATAAAGATTATATTGCCGTTATTACCGGCGCATGCGGTGGCATTGGCGAATCCGTTGCCCACGCGCTGGCGAAAGAAGGGCTGTCACTAGCGCTTCTTGATAATAACGCCACTCAGCTGGCAACCCTTGTAGCCACACTACAAGATAACCATCCGCAGCCCATTGCAGGCTTTACTGTGGACGTTGCCGACGACCGCTGCGTAGCAGAGGCCTTTACCGCAGTCGGTCATCAACTGGGCCCGGTAGGGTATCTGGTCAACGGCGCCGGCGTACTGTGCCACGCCAGCGTGGCCGAAACACAACCTCAGGATTGGGCGAAAACATTTGCCGTCAACGCGACTGGCGTATTTAACACCAGCCGCCATGCGGCCAATCTGATGATGGCTCAGCGTAAAGGCAGCATCGTAACTATCGCCTCAAATGCAGCGCGCGTGCCGCGGGCGACGATGGCCGCCTACTGCGCCTCAAAAGCCGCTGCCCAGGCATTTACCTATGCTCTGGGGCTGGAGGTCGCTCCGTATGGGATCCGTTGTAATGTTGTCGCTCCCGGCTCAACCGATACGCCGATGCTGCGCGGCATGTGGCATAGCGAAAGTGACAAGCAAAACACGCTCAACGGTAACCCACAACAATTTCGCATTGGTATTCCACTCAACAAAGTCGCCACGGCGGAAGAAATTGCTGCCGCGGTCTGCTTTTACCTGTGCGAAGAATCAGGGCAAACCACGCTATCAACGTTATTGGTCGACGGTGGTGCCGCACTCGGCAGCTGCTAAGCGTACAAGGAGAATAACATGGAAAAGATACGGCCCTACCCATTGCCGACAGAACGTCAATTACCCAAATCAATTGCAGACTGGCGACCCAACAGTTCAAGAGCGGCGCTACTCATACATGATATGCAGCGTTATTTTCTCGATTTTTACACTGCTGACGCCTCGCCGATAGCGCAGGTCATCGACAACATCTACCGCTTGCTTAGTGTCGCCCGACGTCTGCATATTCCAGTATTTTATACTGCCCAACCCGGCGACATGACGCCACAACAGCGCGGCTTGCTGCACAGTCTATGGGGTTCAGGCATGAACGGCAGCCAGGAACATAAACAGATTGTTCCTCCGTTGACGCCTCTGGAAAATGAGTGGGTATTAACGAAGTGGCGTTACAGCGCCTTCTTTAACTCTCCTCTTCTGAGTACTTTGCACGAACTCAAATGCGATCAGCTGATCGTCTGCGGCGTTTACGCCCATATCGGTTGTTTGTGCACAGCGCAAGAGGCCTATTCCAATGATATCGAGACATTTTTTATTGCCGATGCGCTCGCCGATTTCTCCGAAGAAAAGCATCGTCTAGCGCTTGAGCTAGCTGCGGAAACCAGCTCAGTCGTGCTGTCAACCCGACAAGCTATCGACGCATTGGAACATTAAAGATCCTCACGGCACTTCAGGAGTTGATGATGTTATCTAAAGATTCAGCAAATCCCGACGAGCTTTCGGCTCATCTGGCCAATCTTGATAGACCCTTTGCCTGTATTTACCGCCCCCAATGCGAACCTATCAACGCAGTATTGTTTCTTGAAGGGGATATTGAGCTAAGCCAGTCCCTTTCAGAATTAGCGCTGGATCCTCCCCTGGACGCGACGGGCAAATGCTCATTTAACAAATTGATATTATTGCCATTTAATCAGCTGAAAGAGAAAGGATATGCCTGCATTGACGATGGTGAACAGACGATCGTAATGCACATTGAGCGGCAAGACTATTATCCTATAGATTCATTTATCGCAGCCATTAATGACCATGATATCAAGCCACGAAACCTGCACTTCGATCTTGATGACCAAACATATGGCGACATTGTTGATACCGTGATTGATCAGGAAATCAGCTCCGGGGAAGGCAGCAACTTTGTGATTTCACGCAGCCTGGAGGGCGATATAACCGACTTTAGTATCCGCCACGCGCTGACGCTGTACAAACGGCTGCTGCAATCTGAATGCGGATCATACTGGACATGGATGATCTTTACCGGCAGCCGCTATTTCATGGGTAGTACGCCTGAACAGCATATCCAGGTTGATGAGCAGAACGTGGCGATGAATCCTATCAGCGGCACATTAAAATACCCCGATACCGGGAATATGGCGCACGTGCTGGATGATTTTCTGCAGGATAAAAAAGAGCGCGACGAACTATTTATGGTGGTAGATGAAGAACTCAAAATGATGAGTAGCATCTGTCAGCGTGATATTCAGGTATCCGGGCCGAAGCTCAAGGCTATGTCGCACATCGCGCATACCGAATATTTTATCCATGGCAAATCAGATCGCAGTCTGAAAGAAATCATCAGGCAATCGCTATTTGCGCCAACAGTGACCGGCAGCCCAATAGAAAGCGCCTGTAAAGTTATCGCCCGGCGAGAACGCCGCGGACGCGGTTATTACAGCGGCATCGTTGCTATAACGGGTGCGCAAGAAGGTAAACGCTATCTGGACTCGGCCATCATGATCCGCACGGCCGATATTTCCGCTCAGGGACATTTTCGGCTTACGGCGGGTTCAACCATCGTCAGAAGTTCCATCGCGCAAAGTGAAGCCGGTGAAACACGCGCCAAATTACAAGGGCTAATGCATTCGTTCTTCTCTGAACCAGGCGCCGGGACGCCAAACCGGACAGGATTGTCTGCAGAACTTTGCCATCGGGCTGACCAGATACTGGCACAACGGAATGCACGCACCTCCTCCTTTTGGCTGGATAACTCGCAATTGGGCCCGCGCACTCTACTCTCTCATCATGCCATCACACTGATCGACATGGAGGACAACTTCACCGCCATGATTGCCTATCAGTTACGCAGCGCGGGTTGCGCCGTCACCCTCATTCCCTGGTATGACTGTCCGAGCAAGCTAACGCAACTCACCGATCGCGACATCCTATTCATTGGTCCCGGGCCTGGCGATCCAACCAATATACAACTCGAAAAAATACGCGTGGGCCGAAAAATTATTGCGCAACGGCTCCGGGAGCAGCGTCCGCTAATCGGGACTTGTCTGGGACATCAGTTAATTTGCGCCGAATTAGGCATTCCGATCGAGCGGCTGGCCAATAACCGTCAGGGTAGCCAACATCAGATATTCATTCAGGGAAAACCTCATACCGTTGGTTTCTATAACAGTTTCTCCGCACTACATCAGCGGCCATGCTGGTACAGCCCGGAGCATGACAAAACAGTCCAGCTGGAGCGACTCCCTTCTGGTGAAATTGTCGCATTATCGTCAGGCAACGTAGCCTCCATACAATTTCATAACGAATCATTCCTGACGCAAGACGCATTTTCTATTTATCAATGGCTGATACAGAACGCCTTAACAACAACGGCAACTCTTAGCCAACAAGATGCCGTTTAAAAGGAAGTGTTGAAAACCGACATTCGGAGAGAGCTGACATGGAAAATAAATCAGTATCATTACCTACCGGTAATGACTTTTTAGCGGGTCTAAATGATGGGCGAGAAATATGGGCTTATGGTGAAAAGGTGGACAATGTTATTACACATCCAGCGTTTCGCAATTCAGCACTGTCCATAGCTAAATTATACGACGCGCTCCATGACGAAAAGTATCAGGCTATATTAACCACGCCTTGTGATACCGGCAGCGGTGGTGTCACCCATCCGTTCTTCCGCGTTCCTCATTCTGTTGACGATCTGATACGCGATCGCGACGCAATCGCGCAGTGGGCACGGCTTAGCTATGGCTGGTTGGGAAGAAGCCCTGATTTCAAAGCGTCGTTTCTTACGACTCTGGGCGCCAATCCCGAGGCCTACGGCGAATATACGGATAACGCCAGGCACTGGTACAAACGTTCGCAAGAGGAGCTACTTTACTGGAATCATGCCATCATTAACCCCCCTATCGACCGCAATCTCCCGCCCGACCAGATTGAAGATATCTGCATTCACGTCGAAAAAGAGTGTGATGATGGCGTAATTGTTAGCGGTGCCAAGGTGGTTGCTACCGGCTCAGCCTTGACGCATTACAATTTCATCGCGCATTACGGTTTACCTGTCAAAAAAAGAGAATTTGCCCTGGTATGCACATTACCCATGAATGCCCCAGGGCTGAAGCTGGTTTGCCGCCCCTCTTACTCCTTAGCCGCCGAAAAGGTCGGCAGTCCTTTTGACTATCCACTATCCTCACGCTACGACGAGAATGACATGATCTTCATTCTGGATAAGGTGAAGATTCCCTGGGAAAACATTTTTATTTACGGCGATACCGCTAAAGCGGCCACGTTTTTACCCAGTTCTGGCTTCCTGCACCGCTCAACGTTCCACGGAGTAACGCGTCTGGCGGTAAAAATCGATTTTATTTGTGGTTTATTCATTAAAGGCGTGGAAGCCACCGGCGTAGCCGATTTCCGCGGCATACAGACGCGCGTCGGGGAAATGCTGGCCTGGCGCAACCTCTTCTGGGCCATAAGTGATGCTATGGCTAAATCGCCGAACCCCTGGCACAACGGCGCCCTCCTGCCTAACCTGGATTATGGTTTAGCCTACCGTTGGTTTATGAGTCTCGGCTATCCACGGATCAAAGAAATTATTGAACAAGATCTTGGCAGCGCGCTTATTTATATCAATTCGCATGCCAAAGATTTCGCTGCGCCGGAACTGGAACCTTATCTGAAAAAATATATGCGGGGCTCCAACGGTATGGATGCCGTTGAACGCGTCAAGCTCATGAAGCTAATCTGGGACTCCGTAGGAACAGAATTCGCCAGCAGACACGAACTCTATGAACGAAATTATACCGGTAGTCATGAAAATGTTCGTATCGAGCTGTTGCTCGCCGCACAGATGTCGGGGCAGGTACAAGAATATAAAGGTTTCGCCGAACAATGTATGATGGATTATGACCTGGATGGCTGGCTGGATCGCGATTACCACTGGCCTTTAGACGAATAAGATTAACGGGACAATACATCAGTATAATAATGGGCATGCATCATATTATTGCCAGTCTCTACTGGCTGTCCCGACCACCATTTCTCACTCCATCCGGCAATGTTTGCGCAACCACTCTGCGGTTAATGAATGGCGACAGGCCAGCATCGATTCGGGTGTACCGCTAAACAATAATTCCCCCCCTTCTTTCCCGGCATAAGGTCCAATATCAATAATCCAGTCAGCCTGAGCGATCAACTCCATATTATGTTCAATAATAATGACGGTGTTTCCGCGCGCTACCAGTCGGTTAAATAGTTTCAACAGCGAGGCTACATCACTGGGATGAAGACCCGTGGTTGGCTCATCGAAAATATACATGTCACTATCATGATTTAATTGTGACGCTAACTTCAGCCGCTGGCATTCACCGCCTGAAAGATGATTTAACGATTCACCCAAGCGTAAATATCCCAACCCGACTTCGACCAGGCTACGAAAAATTGGCCTGAGCTGTGGCTCATTCAGGAAAAATTCGCAGGCATCATTAATCGACAGGGATAATACCTCAGCAATACTTTTTCCCTGATAACGATATTTCAGCGCTTGTGGGTTATAGCGCTGCCCCTGGCAGGCCTCACATGGCAACGTAACCGTATCCATAAATGCCAGATCGGTTTGTATTACCCCTAGCCCATTACATTCCGGACAAGCCCCTTTGGCATTAGCGCTAAACCACGACGCTGACACCTGGTTTTTTTCGGCAAACAGCGAACGGATCGTATCAAATGCACCGCACCAGGAAGCAATATGCGATCGAATTGAGGTATGTATCGGTTTTTGATCGATAACGATCGCCTCCGGACATTGTGGCGCCAGGGCCCCCATAACGAATGAACTTTTGCCCGATCCAGCGACTCCCGTCACAGCGACCATAACGCTTAAAGGCACGTCTACCGATAAGTTATGCAGGTTATGCAATGTGGCGTTTCTTACCGATATATAACCCTTGGCACATCTCGGTTTCTTATTTATCTCTGCCCGTGAAGAGAAATATCGACCCGTCAAGGTTTGGGATTGCTTAAGTGCCGACAGGTCGCCCTCAAAGACAATATTCCCGCCTTGCTTACCCGCTCCTGGCCCTAAATCAATAACATGCTCGGCTATCGCTATCATGTCCGGGTCGTGCTCCACCATCAGAATGGTATTGCCTTTGTCGCGTAGTTTTCCAATTAAAACATTCAATTTCACTATATCTGCTGGATGCAGGCCGGTGCTGGGTTCATCAATTATATAAACGATCCCGGTCAGACTACTTCCCAGATGTCGGACCATTTTCAACCGCTGGGACTCACCGCCCGATAAGCTAGGGGTCGTACGGTTCAAATCCAGATATCCCAAGCCTACTGCACACATGGCATCCAGCCTTTCCAGCAATGCTTCGATCAGCGGCCTGACTTCAGGATAATCGAGCTTTTCTACAAACAGCTTTAACTCTGTGACAGGCAGCGTTGCGCATTCGCCAATATTTTTCCCTCTAATCCGGCAGGAAAGTATTTCCTCGTTAAGCCTCATACCCTGACAAGAAGGGCAAACCTGCAAACTAACGACTCGCTGAAATTCCTCAGTTTTAGTATCTTTAGTTTCTTGTTTTAAATAACTTCGCGTAAAGCGCGTAATGACGCCTTCAAACTTTGCACTCTTAGGCCAACCGGCTAACGGCGCTTCAGGAGTGAGATTATCCGCATAAAGTAATAATTCTCGCTCCTCTTTTGAATAATCCGCGATTTTTTTATCGGCATCAAAAAGTCCTGAATAAACATAACGTTTCCAGCGCCATGAGCCTGGCGCAAAAGAAGGATAACGAATAGCTCCTTCATTTAACGACAGATTTGAATCAATCAGATGGTTGATATCAATAGTACTGGCAATGCCCAACCCGTCGCATGTCGCACACATCCCCGCAGGATGATTGAATGAAAAAACATTCGAATAACCTACGAAAGGTTCGCCGACACGAGAAAAGAGTAGCCGTAGTAGGGTATAAATATCTGATGCGGTGCCCACCGTCGAACGTGCGTTGCCACCAATACGTTTTTGGTCAATAATAATGGCCACCGACAGGTTTTCAATTTCATCGACTTCAGGATTACCATAATGTGGTAAGCGATGGCGAATAAAAGGTGGAAACGTGTCATTTAACTGTCGCTGAGATTCCGCCGCTATAGTTCCGAATACTAAAGAACTTTTTCCCGATCCGGAAACACCGGTAAAAACTGTTATTTTATTTTTAGGGACCTCTACATCAATATCTTGCAAATTATTTTGCCTTGCACCAATGATTTTTATAGCGTCATGGGTTTTCATCACACTATCCTTTTTTACCTGTCAATAACAATGCCATGATGGCAATTAAACAACATCCCGCGATAATCAGCGACATCGGCAGTAGTGACAACGGGTCTCCAAATCCAAGCAGTGACGGGGTTATCGCAGCGATACCAAACTGAAAAGCCCCTAAAATAGCAGAACCCGTTCCCTTTAAGTGAGAGGATGCCGCCATGGCCATACTCGCGGCATTGCCAAATGTCAAAGCCATAGTAAACATCATCATTAACAGTAGTACCGCCGCGATCTCAAACTGGAAATGAGAAATATTGTCAACGATACAAAGCAATATAGATATCACCAGCGTGCTTATCACCCCCATGGTTATGAGGTTATCTTCACCAAATTTCATAACATAGCGAGCGCTGACTATACTACCAAACATCATGGCTCCGGCGTTGATAGAGAATATTACAGCGAACTTTCCTGAGGATAAATCGAACGTCGATTGATAGATAAATGGTGATGCTGATATATAAGCAAATAGCGCCCCAAACTGGATTGAAAAAATTAGAATATAACCAATATATTTCTTATTGCTTAGCAACTCGATAAACTGACTGATAAACTCATTCAGATTGAAAGGTAATCGCTGATGACGGGGTAAGGTTTCGCTAATAAAATGACTACTGAGCAGAGTGGAAACTAATGATATTGTAGCCATAAAAACAAAAACTACCGGCCAGATAAACCATGCAGCCACTCCTCCAAGTAATGGTGCAATAACAGGGGCGATCCCCTGTATCGCTAGCACCAGATTAAAATATCGAGCGGCTTTGGTCCCCGGGCACAGATCAGAAATAATTGCTCGGGAAAGAACGATACCAGCCGCTCCTCCCAGTCCCTGAAAGAACCGTGTAACAATGAGCAGCTGAATGTTCGTAGATATAGCGCCAGCTAATGAAGCGATGGTTAATAGGGCCATCCCGCCCAGCAATAATTTACGTCTGCCGTAATGATCGGATAATGGTCCAATAAACAGCTGCCCAATACCTAAGCCCACCATAAAAGCGGTGATGCTAAGCTGAACTTTGTCAGGCGTCGTATGCAGATCGCTGGCGATAGCTGGAAATAAAGGCAAGTACATATCAGTGGATAATGCAGCAACGGCGCTAAGTAAACCCAGAACAATAACGACTTTACTGGAAAGCAAACCTCTACTTTCATCTCTGAACATCGTACTGACTGCCGATGCCTGAACTTCTTTCGGTCGCATGATGAGCGTAATCCTTTTACCATCTGTGGTCTGTAATAACTATACCACCAGCAAAAGTAATTGCAAAAAAGAAATCAAAACTTATGACTTATAAATTTAAATCTATAAAAAACAATAAGATAAACAAATAATCATTGTCTGTTTTCAAATTTAATTACCAAAAAAGACATATAATGCATATTACACTCATTCAGATGTAAATTATTGAAAGTCGCGATATCAATAACTTTTTTCGTTATCAGGAGCGCTTTTGAGCAAGGAACAGATAACCACGACATAGTTCATAATGATCGAGGTCCTGGAGTGTCATACATCCGGAAGGGTAGCGCTGTGCGCAGCTGAAGGTGAAAGCTCACTTACGCGGAATAATGTTGCGGGAGCCGTCAGAAAAACACTCACCTTCACTGTTTACCAAAAAACGTCTCTTATCTCTCTTCTACCGTTGCCGTTTGCTGACGCCAGGCAACAACCTCCTCACTAAGCCAGTCCTTAAAAAGCACAGCTTCGTTTTTCTTTTCTGCAACTTGCGATGAGACCAGCCAGTAAGGCCACGGATAAGGCGCGGCGAAAGGGGTAAGCTGTTCCAGCTCTCCCCGGGCAATAGCATCCTGGACTAAAGATCGGCGTTCCAGCGCAACACCTTTACCGAGCCGGACGGCCTCCAGCACCAGATTTGAGTCGTTTATGCATAGCCCGCCGGGCACAATCTCTCTTTCAAGCCCTGCCTTGATACACCAGGTTTTCCACGATTCCATGGAAAAGATAATCTTGCTCTGCGCTATCTCTGACGGCGTACGGGGTAGCTCACCGCCGTTATAAGATGGAGCAGCCACAACGATAAGCTCATCGGAGAAAAGATAATGACTCTCCGTGCCTTCCCAGTCCCCTTTTCCCATGCGGATGGCCAAATCTGCCCCTTCCTGCTGCAGATGAGTGACCGCCAGGTTTGCCTGTATTCGCAGCGTGATTTGAGGGTATTTCGCCCGAAACCGCTCAAGACGAGGCAAAAGCCAGTGGCCTCCAAAAGAGGGTACCACCGCTATCGTCAGCTCCTGTCTGCGGGGCTTTACCTGCACCAGTCGGGTGGCGTCAGCGATATGGTTAAGGGCCTCGCGTACCTGCAAGGCGTAGAGTCGTCCCTCTTCATTAATCTGCAGGCCGCGACCGTGACGAATAAACAGCTTTAAGCCGACCCTCTCCTCCAGCACTTTAATCTGCTGACTGATAGCTGAGTGCGTAACGTGTAGTTCTTTCGCCGCCAGCGTAACGCTGCCAAGACGAGCCACGGCTTCAAAACTACGTAAACTCGCAATCGGGGGAAAATCCGCCATGTTACTACTCCCTCACCGTGACGCTTAAAAGGTGACCCATAACCTGTCAGTAATACTAACCTAACCCGTAAGATACTGAAGATATTCGCCTGAATGAATTTACTGTACTGTCTTTTCATCGTCAGTAACGAAGCGTTAACCCCAGCATATTTCACCAGCACAGGAAAACAGGAATCATGAATAAGCTTATTGGCATGATGGACTCGCCTTATGTAAGGCGCGTGGCGATTTCTCTTGAACTTTACGGCGTCGAGTTTGAAAGCCATCCGCTGTCGGTATTCAGCAGCTTTGACGCGTTTTCGCAGATCAACCCTGCGGTCAAAGCGCCGACGTTGGTGCTGGATAACGGAATACGTCTGATGGATTCATCGCTGATACTGGACTATTTCGAAGCACAGGCTGCCAGGGAGCGAAAACTCCTGCCGATCGCTGCGGATGCGCTGGCAAGAGACCTGCAGGTACTGGGCTTTATGCTCGCCGCGGGTGAGAAGGCGGTGCAAAATGTGTATGAACATCATCTTCGCCCGACGGAAAAACAGCATCATCCGTGGATAGAGCGCATTACCCGTCAACTGCTAGCGGCCTGCAGGGAATGGAATACGCTACTGGAAGATCGTCCGATTGCTACGGACCCCGATCAGGTTGCCGTGACAAGTACGGTTATCTGGACCTTTATTCAGGCCAGGATCCCCGATATTGTTGATGCGCAAGAGTTTCGTCACATTCAGTCGCTTGCCGAATTATTTGAAAATCATGCTGCGTTTAAAAAACATCCCTATCGCTGAGATGAGTTAAAGCGGAATAATAAAGAGCGCTATTCACGACAACCGATGGCGCCCGAAAACCACGGGCGCGTTCTGTTGCTGCGAGTTTGCAGGAAAAGGCGACCAGCCGCTGCCGGCTTACAACGCTGAACGGCCAATCTCCACCGGCATACCGGAGCGGCGTTCAAGCGCTTGCCCGGCGCGATTCACATCAACGCCCTCGCCCTTCACAAAAGCCTGCATCGCCGGCGTGACGGGAAGCGGTACCTTGCGGTCCGATTCATACTCCGCGCGGTTTCGCGACAGCGGCTCATGAACTTCAACCCAGCGGCTACCGTCCGGCTCGGCGGTATATTTCACCGGCTGATCGATAATCTGCACCCGCGTGCCTACCGGAACGGTATCAAACAGGTACTTGATGTCGTCATTGCGCAAGCGAATGCAGCCCTGGCTCACCCGCAGGCCAATGCCGAAATTGGCGTTGGTGCCATGAATGGCGTACAGCCTGCCGATATAAATGGCGTACAGTCCCATCGGGTTATCCGGCCCGGCCGGCACAAATGCCGGCAGACTTTCGCCCCGGCTGGCATATTCCCGGCGAGTATTGGCGGTTGGCGTCCAGGTTGGCGCCTCCTGCTTACGCTCAACGGCGGTCACCCAGTTACGCGGGGTTTCGCGCCCTGCCTGGCCAATACCAATCGGCAGAACCTCGACCGTTGTGCCTTCAGGCGGATAATAGTAAAGGCGCATTTCAGCAACGTTGATCACAATGCCGTTGCGAACCGTGGCGGGCAGGATAAGCTGCTGCGGCACCACCAGCGTGGTGCCCGATTTCGGCAGGAACACATCGACGCCCGGGTTGGCCTCCAGCATATTGCTCAGGCCCTGGCCGTACTGAGCGGCAAAGGCCTCAAGCGGCTGGGTATTGTTCTGCGGAATCGTGATGGTCAACGGGCTGCCTACCAAACGGCTTCCTTCCGGCGGCAGCGGGTAGCTCACCGCCAGAGCGCTCTGGCTGGTGAGAAGCATAATAAAAGAACAAAGCAGTTTCACGCGCCGCACAATTTCCCTTCCTCTGTGGCGATTATCGTGAATGAATTATAGCTTCGTTTGCTATGTCATATCTGATTTATCATCCTGCTAAATTTGATAATCGATCGCCGCCTCTTCCGGCTCCATCGCCTGGCGTTTAATCTCCTCCAGCGACAGGCCTGCATTACAGAGTTCAATAAAACGCCAGACGTAATTTCGCTGCAGCTGTCCGCGCTTCAGGCCCAGCCAGACGGTATTGGCATCGAACAGATGGCGGGTATCAAGACGCGTAAAGGTATCAGACTCCCGCTCATCTCCCGACTGTTCCGCCACCAGCCCCACGCCCAGCCCCAGCTCAACGTAGGTTTTGATGACGTCTGAGTCCTGTGCGCTCAATACGATATCCGGCATCAACCCTTTACGGTTAAAGGCTTCATCGATGCGTGAACGGCCGGTTATGCCCTGGCGATAGGTGATGAGCGGCCAACGGGCAATCGCCTCGAGGGTCAACGGCGTCACCTGGGTCAGAGGATGATCTTTGGGAACCAGCAGACTGTGGTGCCAGCGGAACCAGGGAAAAGCCACCAGCGTCGGATCGTTGCTCAGACGCTCGCTGGCGATACCAATATCCGCGCCTCCGTTATGCAGCAGCGTTTCAATTTCCTGCGGCGTTCCCTGCACCAGTTCAAGACGGACATCAGAAAAGAGTTCACGGAAGGCTTTAATCACCGGCGGCAGACTATAGCGCGCCTGGGTATGCGTAGTGGCGATGGTTAAGACGCCGGAGGCATCGTTGGTAAACAGGTCCGCCAGGCGACGAACGTTGCTGGCTTCATTGAGGATACGCTCGGCAATCGACAGCAACGCTTTGCCCGGCTCGGTCATCCCCAGCAGACGTTTGCCGCGGCGGATAAAAATCTCGATCCCCAGCTCTTCTTCCAGTTCACGAATATGGCGGCTAACGCCCGACTGCGATGTATAGAGCATATTGGCGACTTCCGTCAGGTTGTAATCCTGACGGGCCGCTTCACGAATAATTTTGAGCTGCTGGAAGTTCACCCTTTCCTCCGGGCTATCAGACATAACATATGCTCTATTGTTAAAGTCTGTTGTCCTTGCTAACAAATAATAAAAACCAGCAACTTATTCCATTCAGGAATATAGCTCAACTGACTAACTGTAATTCACGATTCTCCAGCGACGGGCGACTCACCAGCGACATCAGGATCTCCTTCACCGCCTGCGCCTGAGGCGACAGACTGCCGCGAGCCGACATATTGAGCGACAGCGACAGGCTCATTGACGGCGTGCTGATGCGCGCCATCCAGCCGTTGGCCGCGCTGCACAACGAACGGGCGGCGGACTCCGGCAGAACGGTGACGCCCATGCCGCTGGCAATGGCTGCCGTCAGGGTGGTAATGGATTCAATTTCACCGATAATTTTGGCCGATAAGCGACGCAGGGTGAAGGCTTCGGTCACTCTTGCGCGAACGGCGCTGTAATCGCGCGGCAGGAACAGATTCATCTCCGCGACCGCCATCAGATCCACGCTCTGCCCCGGACAATCCCGGGTACCGACCAGGTAGAGATCTTCTTTTAGCAGCGGCTGGCTGATGATCCCGGCAACCGGGGAACGTTCATAAAGTACGGCCATATCCAGCTGACCGTCGATAAGCTTATCGTTGAGGAGGGTTCCGCTACTTTCCTGGAGATAGACCATCACTTCCGGCAGCTCGTTACGCACCGTTTGCAGCAGCGGCATAGTGATGGCCGAAGCCGCCGTGCCAGGCGCCAGGCCAATCGATACCTGGCCGCTTAGCGTTTGACCGACATTATTTACCGCCAGCTGCGCCTGCTCGCACTGGCGCAGAATAGTACGGGCGTGGGTATACAAGATCTTGCCCGCTTCGGTCGGCGTGACGCCGCGTTTGGTGCGAATCAACAACTGCTGGTCCAGCTCGCCTTCCAGGGTCGCAACCTGCTGGCTCAGCGCCGGTTGTGCGATGTGCAAGACTTCAGCGGCCTGGGTCAGACTGCCGATATCGACGATTTTTACGAAATACTTCAGTCGTCTTAAGTTCATTTTGCCTCCTGTAAGGAACACCAGTACCAACACTGGCCGTTTAGATGCAGAAGGTTTTGCAATTTGCTTGCCAGCTTTTGGCTGGAGAGATAAACGCCGCTGTAAGCCGCGTAATAAGGGATAGTGATAGCAAAGCGCGATTTTTTTGCCCGGTCAGCGGATTGCGGTATGCCCCATTAGGGGTATAAATGCACTGCAACGGTGCACGACGCGGCATGATGCAGAAAAAACGGGCACTCTGTTGAAATTGTCAGCAAACAAACGACCTTAGCCGATTCACCCTTTGACAAGGCGGAAGGGCATCGTTAATATGCGCCCCGTTCACACGATTCCTCTGTAGTTCAGTCGGTAGAACGGCGGACTGTTAATCCGTATGTCACTGGTTCGAGTCCAGTCAGAGGAGCCAGATTTAAGAAGCCTGCTTTTGAAGCAGGCTTTTTGCTTTCTGAGATATCTGACAGAGAAACGGCCTTCTTTTATATAAAAGCGCCTTAGCGCGGATCGCATACGAGGAGAGCGTCACTCCCCTGGCAACAACATCATGATCTAAAAACCTTTATCTTCAATTGGTTACACAGATAAACGAAGGGGAATACAGACTTTGAACGATCCAGGCGTTTTTCATTCTTTGTATCTTGATATAGCGCCCTGAATCCGGATCGAGACTAAAAAAGACTTTCTGCATCATACCCTCGATCATGGTGTCGGCCTTTCTCTTCGAGACTGTGGTATTGGTTAGGTGATAAATATTATTCGCTTTCTTTTCATAGTTGAAATGGTACGCCCTTTCGACGTTGTACTTCACGTCATCGACTAGGGAAGGTGCGAATAAGCGGGGAAATTCTTCTCGGCTGACTCAGTCATTTCATTTCTTCATGTTTGAGCCGATTTTTTCTCCCGTAAATGCCTTGAATCAGCCTATTTAGACCGTTTCTTCGCCATTTAAGGCGTTATCCCCAGTTTTTAGTGAGATCTCTCCCACTGACGTATCATTTGGTCCGCCCGAAACAGGTTGGCCAGCGTGAATAACATCGCCAGTTGGTTATCGTTTTTCAGCAACCCCTTGTATCTGGCTTTCACGAAGCCGAACTGTCGCTTGATGATGCGAAATGGGTGCTCCACCTTGGCCCGGATGCTGGCTTTCATGTATTCGATGTTGATGGCCGTTTTGTTCTTGCGTGGATGCTGTTTCAAGGTTCTTACCTTGCCGGGGCGCTCGGCGATCAGCCAGTCCACATCCACCTCGGCCAGCTCCTCGCGCTGTGGCGCCCCTTGGTAGCCGGCATCGGCTGAGACAAATTGCTCCTCTCCATGCAGCAGATTACCCAGCTGATTGAGGTCATGCTCGTTGGCCGCGGTGGTGACTAGGCTGTGGGTCAGGCCACTCTTGGCATCGACACCAATATGGGCCTTCATGCCAAAGTGCCACTGATTGCCTTTCTTGGTCTGATGCATCTCCGGATCGCGTTGCTGCTCTTTGTTCTTGGTCGAGCTGGGTGCCTCAATGATGGTGGCATCGACCAAGGTGCCTTGAGTCATCATGACGCCTGCTTCGGCCAGCCAGCGATTGATGGTCTTGAACAATTGGCGGGCCAGTTGATGCTGCTCCAGCAGGTGGCGGAAATTCATGATGGTGGTGCGGTCCGGCAAGGCGCTATCCAGGGATAACCGGGCAAACAGACGCATGGAGGCGATTTCGTACAGAGCATCTTCCATCGCGCCATCGCTCAGGTTGTACCAATGCTGCATGCAGTGAATGCGTAGCATGGTTTCCAGCGGATAAGGTCGCCGGCCATTACCAGCCTTGGGGTAAAACGGCTCGATGACTTCCACCATGTTTTGCCATGGCAGAATCTGCTCCATGCGGGACAAGAAAATCTCTTTTTTGGTCTGACGGCGCTTACTGCTGAATTCACTGTCGGCGAAGGTAAGTTGATGACTCATGATGAACCCTGTTCCATGGCTCCAGATGACAAACATGATCTCATATCAGGGACTTGTTCGCACCTTCCCTAGCACCTTCCCGGATACATCAAAATAGCCGGTATTATTTTCCCGCATAAGCAAGAAGGTTTTAAATTTTGCATCAAAGGCAAATGAAGTCGATTCAATTCTCAGGTTGGCTGAGCAATCAAAGTCGTCTTTGCGATAAAGATGCCCTACCAGCCAGAGAAAAATCAACACGATCACCAACACCAGAAAGAGTATGTAAATGCTTTTGGTCCTGATTTTATCCTGGTATTTCATAATCTGGCCTGTAATAGTTTTCACATGAATACCAATCACCTTTCTTAACTTTTGAGTTAATGCAGTGGGCTAAAAATACTCTTGCTTCAGAGGCTTTTAATACAGATTCTGATACATTAAAGTAAAAAACACTATTGCCTGTGCACAGCATTCCTTGTTTCTTAATAAGCTTCTGAGCCAGGGCCATCATCTTTGGCTTCTGCTCTTGAGGTATTACGTTAAAAGTTCTGACCGGGCATGAATCGACGCTCCCCAGAGAATAGATTTCATCCTCGTCTGCGGCAAAGAGTGGGCGATACAGTTCGCCTTGAATGCTCAGAAAAAGCATGACTAACGCGCACAGCGCAAGTAGTGCATAGCGGGCCTTTTTAACCCTCCCCGCAGAATATGTCTCGCTCTCCTCATTTGAACCGATGCCCCGACCGACAACCGCCCCTTCTCCTTCGCTTTCGTCATTTACCGCGAGAGCAGGATAATCCATTCTTTCAATAACAATGGCTGCAGATATCATAAAACCCACCCGCGGAACGGTAACGATAATCTCCTCGGTGCAGCCCAGGTTTCTGAAAACGGCTCTCAGATCTGAAATATACTTATTGAGGCTATGACTGGACGTCCGCAGCCCATGTGCGTCCCACACTTTTTCAAGTATCTCATTCCTGTAAATCACATGCTCTCTGTGGTCTAAAAGGAACTTAAGCAGGCGACTGGTGGTTGCTGTTAGCGTGACGGATGCATCCTCATCCAGCCACATCAGGCCGTCATCACTTCTGAAATAGATCGTCCCTTGAATTTTGTACATCATAAACTAGCCTTACAAATTATCCTCAGCCGCACACCGTCCGCAAAACATCTGCATATATAGCATTTTGTGCTGTATATAACTGTATTTTACTTATAAACCAAATTATAGTTCCTAAAAATCGATAAAACATAATACATATAACTAAAATAAATCACAATGGTACTATAGCTCTCATCGAAACCAGCGGTGCGCCTGGCTCATCAGTATTAACTGAACGCAGAAATAACCGTATCGAGTGAGTGGGGTTTCGGGAAATCTGAGCTGAAAATGCTCCGGAGGTGTAGAAAAGAGAAATTTAAAGGCTAATGGAATGATAACGTCGCGTAATTAATTTCATGACGTATGAAATTATCTACGATGATATTATCACCCTCATGATTAACGTTCTAAATTTAGCGGGAGAGGTCACTTCCCGAGTCTCTTGTCGGGATATTTTCAGTAATTAAAAAAAACCGGATACGCTAAAGATAAAAATCATCGCGTTTACTCAAGGAATATTCCCTAAGAAAATTCCAATACAAAGAGTGTGACTATTGTTCAGGGTTTAACGATAAGTACACCCTATCATTTTTAATTTATAAAAATCTATTTTGTATGCAACACATAAAATTAAACACCAAACAAACAGCAAAAACTCGAATAATAAAACACAACAAACCTATATCTACAGCCGTTATATCTTTTAGAGCATCGACCGCATGCCTCATTGAGGTGGGCAATGTTAGATTACTCTTAATTCGCTGAATGGTTTTATTAACGTTGAGTTAAAGGTCAACCCAAGGATGAGATCGCGTTCAGATATGACTCTATCAACTAATATTTTATCTAAGGATAAATATTTTACTCTGGGCCTGATTGAACTGCTTGGAGAAGAATTTATTGACAATTTCTTTTTGATTATAGATCTCGACTCTAACGATCTTACGGGTTCGGAGTGGATTTACTTCTCGAATAAGAACATTGTCGCCTTTGCATCCAGCGACCTGGCTTTTTATAAGTCCGAACTATTTGAAAAAATAACCGTACTTGATAAGAAAAGTAATACCCGAAGTATCCTGAATTTCTTTTTAAAGAAAGAGACCTCAGGAAATTACCATACTAAATTCCGGCTAAGTCTGCGTGAAAAGCAGATGTTAAGCATGTTAAGCAGAGGGGAAAGCAACCAGGAGATCGCAGAAGAGTTTGGCGTGAAACTTAAGACTATTTATACGCATCGCCGCAACCTGATGAATAAATTAGGCTGTAAAAATAGGATTACGTTTCAAAAATTATTTTTCAACAATAAATGTCTTTTCAAGTGAAGCATAGCTTCAGGATTATTCATAAACAGGAGTTTTACCATGAACAAATTAGCACTTATCGTTATTTCAGCATTGTCCCTGAGTTCTGCTGCGGCTCTGGCCGATACCGTTACGGTGAACGGCGGTACGGTGCATTTTAAAGGGGAAGTGGTTAATGCGGCCTGCGCAGTTGATGCCGGTTCTCTCGATCAAACCGTGCAGTTAGGCCAGGTGCGCTCAGCGAAACTTGCCACCGCGGGTAGCACCAGCTCTCCTGTTGGCTTCAACATCCAACTGAATGATTGCGATATCACCGTTTCCGAGAAGGCCGCGATCGCTTTTGCTGGCACGGCGATTAACAGTACAAACCCAACGGTACTGGCCCTGCAGGGTTCTGCCGCAGGCGGCGCGACTAACGTCGGCGTACAGATCCTTGACCGTACCGGCACCCCGCTGGCGCTGGATGGCGCGTCTTTCGGCGCACAAACCACGCTTAGCAATGGTACCAACGTCATCCCATTCCAGGCACGCTACTTTGCAACAGGCGTCGCGACTGCCGGTACCGCTAACGCGGACGCCACCTTTAAAGTGCAGTACGAGTAATTTCTTCATCAGGCAGGGAAGCACGTCGGGCCAGGAAGGCCCGTTATCCGAAAAAGACTGAGGGTAATAACGATGCAAAGGATGAAGTCAGGTCTGTTGATATTCCTGCTCCCGCCGCTGGCGCTGGCCGGTAACCAGTGGAACGTTATGCTGCCCGGCGGAAACATGCGCTTTCAGGGGATAGTTATTGCCGAGTCGTGCCGCGTTGAAGCGGGCGACCGCCAGATGACGGTCAATATGGGACAAATCAGCAGCAATCGGTTTCATTCGGCCGGGGAAGACACTAACCCCGTCCCCTTCGATATCCACCTGCAGGAGTGCAGCACCGCCGTCAGCCAGCGCGTTGGCGTGGCGTTTTACGGCGTTGCCGATGGTAAAAACCCGGACGTGCTCTCGGTGGGCGAAGGACCGGGGATCGCGACCGGCGTGGGCGTCGCTCTGTTTGATAAAACCGGCAGCCAGATCCCGCTCAATGCGCCGCCAGGAAGCTGGTCGCCGCTGCACACCGGCCCGACCACCCTGCATTTTGTCGCTAAATATCGAGCCACCGGGAATCAGGTGACCGGGGGAGCGGCCAACGCTCAGGCATGGTTCTCCCTGACCTACCAGTAAACAGCGCCGGTAACAGGAAATAATTTTGAAAAAGAAAGAGATAAGCATGAAATACACACTGGCTACCCGGCGCGGGATGCGCGGATTACTGGCGGCTCTATTACTGCTCGCCACCAGCGGTTTTAGCGCTCAGGCCGAGGCCGGCGTGGCGCTGGGAGCGACCCGCGTCATCTATCCTGCCGGGCAAAAGC
>NZ_KV793512.1:0-199541 GCF_001808475.1 Klebsiella sp. HMSC09D12
CGGATTTGGCTTTCTGTACTGCGTCCATGCTCAGGGCTCGCAGCGCGTTGGCGCAGAGGCTGCGGGTGGTTTTTGTGGTATTCATAAGTCTCTTTTCCTGCCCTTACAGCATCTGCTGAATCTGATTTTCCAGTTTGACCTGATCGACCGCGAACAGGCGGATACCTTCCGCCAGTTTTTCCACCGCCATCGGATCCTGATGATGTTGCCAGAGGAACTCCGCCTGAGTCATCGGGCTGGGGCGGGTTTCCGTCACGCAGCCGGGCGCCAGCTGGCGACTCAGCGTCCCTTCACTGGCGGCCAGCTCATCAAGCAGCGCCGGGGAGATAGTCAGGCGATCGCAACCTGCCAGCGCCTGGATCTGCTCGATACGGCGGAAGCTGGCCCCCATCACCACGGTGTCGTAGCCGTGCGATTTGTAGTACTGATAAATCTGGCGCACGGAAACCACGCCCGGATCGCTGTCGACCTGATACTCCGGCTGCGGTTGGTTTTTCTGATACCAGTCGTAAATACGCCCCACGAACGGCGAGATTAAAAAGACGCCGGCTTCGGCGCAGGCCCGCGCCTGGGCAAAGGAGAACAGCAGGGTCAGGTTACAGTTGATACCGCTTTGTTCCAGCTCCTCTGCGGCGCGAATCCCCTCCCAGGTGGCGGCAAGTTTGATGAGGATGCGTTCCGGCCCGACGCCGTTCTTTTCATACATCTGAATAAGCTTGCGCGCCTTCGACACGCACATCCCGCGATCCCAGGCAAAACGGGCATCGACTTCGGTAGAAATACGCCCGGGCACATGACGCAGCACCTCGGTACCGATATCCACCGCCACCTGATCGCAGGCGTTTATCAGCTGCGTTTCCGGGCTGCCGCCCTGCCGACGCGCCTTGCCGATGGCGTCGGCAATGAGCGCCTGATACTGCGGGAGCTGCGCGGCCTTCAGCACCAGTGAAGGGTTGGTAGTCGCATCCTGCGGGGCAAATTTTTTGATCGATTCGATATCGCCGGTGTCGGCAACCACCGTGGTGTATTTTTTCAGTTCGTCTAACTGGCTCATAGTCTGTTCCTTATATTACGACTGCGGATATTAATCTCTGGCGTGCTGGTGTTCGTAATAGTCGATACGCTCCACTTTCGACGCGGAGCCGCCGCCTTCATATTCGGATTCAAGCCAGGCCTGAATAATTTTTTTGCCCAGCTCCGGGCCAATCACGCGCGCGCCAAGAGTGATAATCTGCGCGTTATTACTTTTGCGCGCCCGCTCGGCGGAGAAAGTATCGTGGCATTGGGCGGCTCGTATCCCCGGCACTTTATTCGCCACAATGCTCATTCCAATACCGGTGCCGCAAATCAGGATGCCGCGATCGTGCTCGCCCTGCTTTATTGACATTGCCACCGCATGGGCAACATCCGGGTAGACCATGCTGCCCTGGCGTTTATCGCTGCTGTAATCCGCGACCTTAATTCCCTGCCCATTCAGATAAGCGACGATAGCGTCGCGAAAAGCATAGGCGGCATCATCCGCACCAATAGCGATTGTTTTCATGATAATTTCCTTAATTTAGCTGTACGTCTTAATTTAGTTCCGGATAGAAAAAGATTTGGTCGCCACGCTGAATATTCTGGGGGACGTCACCACTGAGATGCACCATCCCCGGTAATTCAGCGGTGGCAGCGCCATCAAATTTTAAAGTGATATGGCCAAGCTGTTTTAAATTTGCCGTTGCAACACCACCTACCGCCGTGACTCGATAAATAGTCTCATTTATTTTCATTATCTGCCCGGGTACCAATTCAGCTGTCAGCTCACTGCTCTGATGTACGGCGCAATACATCGCAATATCGTCAGGAACGGATTCAGAAAATAAAATCAGCTGATGCTCCTGTAGATAGTCTTTGACATATTTCCCGACAGCCGTGATAAGTAATGAATACAACGGCGCAGTCATATTATTTGTTCCCTTTGGTGGCAGGCGAAGATAACGTCACTTTCTCTTCACTGGTTTCTTCTTTTACCGGTTCAACCCTCGGCGCGCGCTTTTTCAGACGCTTATCAAACCAGGCCACCAGTATCGGCGCGGTAATCATGGTGATGATGCTCGCCGTCGCCAGCTGCGCGGTCGCGGCATCCACGTACATCGCCAGCGAGGGATCGGCCTGAGCCACCATTGCCGGCGTCAGCGCAGAGCTGGCGGCGGTTGTCCCCAGCGCGGCGCCCAGCGCGGTTTTCTTCTTCAGGAACAGGTTGTAGATAAAATAGAACACAATGCCGGTTAGCGCAGAGATAATGCCAAGCAGGATCCCGGACAGTCCGGCGGTAAAGACCGTGTTAATGCTGGAATTGGCGCCGATGGCAAACGACATAATAATGATAATCAGCGGCTGAGCGGCGGCGCACAGCTGTTTGAAACGCTCATCAAGGTTGCCCCACAGCATACCAATCAGCAGCGGGATAAGCATCGATAGCAGCGCGGCGAAAGGAATATTGGCCAGGCCGCTGACCCCCAGCACCATCATGGTAACAAAGGGCCCATCCTTGACGCAGAAGACGGAGATCGCCCCGGCATCGCTGGCATCGCCGTAGTTGCTGCACAGCGCGATATACAGCGAGCTGTTGGAGCTGGTTAAACAGGCAATCAGCGCCAGGGTCGAAATACCGAGGAAACCGTTGGGGCCAAACATCGCCCCGGCCACCCATACGGCCAGCGCGCCGGCGAGGCATTTCAGCAACAACAGCACCGCGCCTTTATAGAGCGGCAGGCCGGCCTGGCGGATATTGATCGAGGTACCACAAATCAGCAGAAAAATCCCCATCATTGCGCTGGAACCGACTTTGAATAATGCGGTCGTCGGGCCGCCGATGCCCAGGACTTCTGGAGCAAAGGTATTAATAAGAATCGCCACGAGCAACGGAATAATAATTAAACCGCCTGGCACCTTATTCATCTTCTCTAATATATTTATGTTCATAGGGTAACTCATAAATTATGATTTAACAGAGATAACGACGCAATACTACCCGGACGACCATTACGTCGCTTTTTATTTATATGACCTGTGGGTTATAGCTGCGCTTCTTTATAAATTCTTTCAACAATCGTGCTAATAATATCTTCTGGTCCGGTTAAACCGCCTTTGCCGACGCAAATCAATCCCGCATAATCGCCGCCGATAATACGCACCATATCGGTTTGCGGTATCACGTAGTCGATCATTTCAATGCCGGTCGCGCCAAGCTCTTTAAGAACATTTACCATCGTATCGCCGCCGGTCATATACAGGCCTTTAATTTCTCCGGCTGCGCAGTTAAGCACTTCACGAACAATATTCCCCAGTCCCTGGTTAATATTTTCCGCAGCCTGTCCGTGGGCCAGCCCAAAGCGCTGCTCTTCTTCCTGAAGATTCAGCAGCCGCCCGGTTAACGCGGATTCAAAAACGAAGATAGCGTTCTGCTGCGCCGGCACGCACTGCCGGGCATGCTGCACCACGCGATTCACTTCGATTTCAGCGGCGTTTTTCCTGTCAACCAGCAGTTCGGCATCAACAGGGATGTGACACACTCTTTCATCATTAGCGATCAGATGCTGAAGCTGCTTTTTGGTCACCGGCGTGGCGCTACCGGCAACCACCAGAATCGAACCGCGCGGGTTTTCCGCCCCTGACGACGCTGTCGCGCTGCTGCGCGCTTCCCGCATCAGGCCACGACGGACCGCAAGCCGCTCGGTAAAAGGCCCCGGGTCGACTGCCAGCACGTTCCAGTTCAGCGCCACCACCGCCCCGGCAATCGCATCGACATCGTCAACAGTAATCGCATCGACGACGATCACCCGCACGCCGCGCTGCTGCTGTTCCTGGAGATCCCGCTGCAGTTGCTCCTCGCCTTTCATCACCGAGGCCAGCGCGATATGCCCGACCTGATGATGGGTCTGCGCCGCCAGCAATCCCGGCACCCAGGATTCGGTAACCGGAGTACGCACATCGCGTGCGACATCGGTTCGCGAAAGCGCGACGGAGTCAATTACCGAATAGCCGCCAACCAGAATACGCCGCGACTGCGGCATCGCCGGCACGACGACGGCAACCGTTTCCAGCGGCAATTGTTCCAGCATGGCATCAATTTCAAAGCCGATGCCGCCGCGCAGCGTGGTATCAATACGCTTGGTAAAGTAGTGCGCGCCGCGCGCCTGCAGCTGCTTCACCGCGGCGCTGACCTGCTGCTGGGCTTCCGCTTTCGGCAAAGGACGGCTGTCGCTGCTGACGACCATCGCCGGATACTCCACCTCATTGCGGGCGAAGGATTCAGTATCGAAGAACGCGGCGGTTTTTAACCCGCTACGCGCCAGCAGCACCCCGACGGTGGTCGCACCGGTCAGATCGTCGGCCACGATCCCCAGCTTACCGCCTTCCCCCTGCGGCCAGATCATTTCAATACAGGCGGGCGTCACGCCGGAGACGTAGATCCCTTCATGAATAAACTCCGCCAGCGGACCACTTTTACCGGTGGGATGGAGGTTAATCGTCGGAATACCGCGTTTGGGATAGAGACCGCAGCGTAGCGTGCCGCCGCAGTCGATAACCATCAGGCCGATCTCCTCTTCCGGCGGCTCGCCGTTTTTAAATACGTCGACGGAAGGCCAGCCAGTCAGTTCGCTCAGGCGCTCAACGACCGGGGGACAAATCCCCCCGGTGATATAAGCAATCTTTTTCGCCTGGCTAATATTAATGGTCAGCGGCCCGCCCCAGCCCTTACAGCCTTTGCTAATTAACAGATGTTTTTCCATTTCTCTGCCCTTTTGCTTCGCATTAACCTCAGCGATTAGTGGTTTTTCATTTTCCAGTAGCTCACCGCGGCCATCGTGGACTCCAGCATACTGACGGTGCCCGCTTTACCGGTGCCGGCAATATCAAACGCCGTGCCGTGGTCTACCGAGCTACGCATAAACGGCAGGCCAAAGGTAATGGTTACGGAACGCTCAAAATCGAGGGTTTTACAGGCGATATGCCCCTGATCGTGATAAAGCGAGAGGATGGCGTCATAGCGCCCCTGTTTACCCAGATGGAAGACGGAATCTGCCGGCACCGGGCCGATGGCGTTAATCCCCATTTCCTGCGCCGCTTTGACTGCCGGGATGAGGTTATCGGCTTCTTCGTGGCCAAACAGGCCGTTGTCTGAACCATGCGGATTCAGCGCGGCTACCGCAATGCGCGGATTTTTGATATTCAGCGCGGTAAACTCATGGTGGATCTGCTGCACGCAGGCCAGAACGCGCTCTTTATTGGCGTAATCGCAGGCGTCTTTAAGCGCCATATGACGGCTCACGAAGAAGACCCGCAGGTTATGAACGTGGAACATGGTCAGGCCATAATCGGATTGCGTTTCAACCTGATAGATCTCGGTATGACCCGGCAGTTTACACCCCGCCAGCTTGATTGCTTCTTTATGAATCGGCGCGGTAGAGACCACATCGATCAGGCCGGCTTTCCCCAGTTCGATAGATTTCAGCACATAGTCCAGCGACATCTGCCCCGCCAGCTTCTGCACTTTGCCCCATTCAATGCTCTCGCAGTCATACTCACCGGTTTCCAGCACGTCCACCGTACCCCAGTTGAAGCGAGCTTCCTGCGGATGGCTAATTTTGTTAATCGGAAAATCACAGCCCATGATTTTCATTGCTCTGGCGATAATCGGCGCTGAGCCAATCAAAAAAGGTTTGCACTCGTCGTAGACGCTTTTCTCCATCATCGTCGCGACTGAAATCTCCGGACCAATCCCGGCAGGGTCGCCAATGGTAAGTGCGACAACTGGCTTTTTCTCTTGTGACATCGTGGACCTCTCGTAGTGAAGTTCGGCTTGTTCATATGTTCAATGGTGAATCATATGCTCAAAACATTACCTGATGATTGAGAGGTTATTGGTGATTTAGATCACATAAAAAAATCCATAGATTTATTTTATAAAAAATGTGATCTAACATATGTTCATTGGGTGATAAAAAGTTCAACCTCTCTCATAAGCGAAAGCCATTTCACGACAAGCTATTGATTTACCTATTATGGAGAACAAGATGGAACAAATCTGGTTAGGAACCAGCTGGAAAATGAATAAACCGTTATCGCAAGCCATGGCCTTTTGTGAAACGCTGGCGCAGCGGTTACCGCAGGTGAGGCATCCGAAAATCCAGCCGTTTATTATTCCCCCTTTCACCGCCATTTATCCCGTCAGCCAGTATCTACAGCAGCATCAGATCCCCTGCCTGACCGGCGCGCAGAATATGCATGAAGCGGAAAACGGCGCCTGGACCGGTGAAATTTCCGCCGCCATGCTGGCTGAAACCGGCGCCTCCCTGGTCGAGCTTGGTCACTCCGAGCGTCGCGGCGCGTTCAATGAATCCGACGCCGCCATTAACCAAAAAGTGCATCGCGCCCTGCGTCACGGGCTTCGACCTCTGATCTGTATCGGCGACAGCGCCGATGAAAAACGCTGGCAGGTCTCACGGGAAACGGTAGTGAGGCAGATGAAAATCGCGCTTTCTGGCCTGAATGAACAGCAGGTTTTACACACTCTGGTTGCCTATGAGCCCCTATGGGCTATCGGCGAACACGGCACGCCGGCGACGCCGGAGCAGGCCGCAGAGATCCACCGGGCGCTGCGTCAGGCGTTATGCGAGACCTTCGGCGAAGAAATCGGACGGCGCATTCCCCTGCTGTACGGCGGTAGCGTCAATCGGCAAAATGCCGTAGAACTGCTTCAGCAGGATGACATTAACGGACTGTTTATTGGCCGCGCGGCATGGGATGCCAACGGCTATTGCGACATTGTTCAACGCGTTACAGAGGAATTTATTCTTCAGGCGCAGTAGTATTAGGGAGACATCAAAGATGGAAACACCAGGCGATAACTATGACTGAACAAGACTCAGATTATGCGCTGCTGACAGAAATTGCCGTGGCCTATTACGATCAGGAGCAAACCCAGGAAGAGATTGCAAAACGCTTTGGGATCTCACGCATTAAGGTCGGTCGGTTGCTGAAAAAAGCTCGCCACGAAGGGATTGTCGAGATCAGCGTGAAATACCACCCGGTCTTCAGCTCCCAGATTGAGCAGCAGTTTATCTCCCATTTCGGCATCAAGCGCGCGCTTATCGCCCTGGACCATCACGACGAGGATGAACAGCGCCAGCAGGTCGCGGCGCTGGTCAGCAACTATCTCGCCGGGATCCTCAAAAGCGATATGACCGTGACCGTCGGGCAGGGTCGCAACGTCGCCGCCGTGGCCAACCACGTGGGGATCTTTCCAGAGCGCAACTGTCGCTTTATTTGCGGTATCGGCGGCACCAAGCGCGACAACCAGCTGATCGATGCCGATCACATCAGTCGAAACCTGGCGCGTAAATTCAACGGTTTTAGCGAAACGCTGTACGCCCCGGCCTATGTCGAAACGCCGGAACTGCGCTCAGCGTTTATGCAAAACCGGCTGATTAAAGCCACGCTCGAACAGGCAAGCAAGGCGGATGTAGCCATCATTGGCCTTGGCGATATGAACGAAAATAGCTTTATGGTGCAGCTCGGCTGGTTCTCCCCGCAGGAAATTGCGACTGCGCGCCAGGAACAGGGCGTAGTGGGCGATCTCGCTGGCTATAGTTTTTTCAATATTCAGGGTAAACCGGTTGATACGGTGATGAACGATCGGGTTATCGGCCTGAGCCTTGAACAGCTTCGCGCCATCCCGTGCGTGATCGCCATTGCTTCGGAAAGCACCAAGGCAACGGCGATCCTCGGCGCGCTGCGCACCGGCGTAATTGATGTGCTGGCCACCAGCGCATCTAATGCCCGGGCGGTGATCAATATGCAGAAGGCGCTATGAATAAAGGGCGCCGAGGCGTCCTGAATTTCATGAGCGGCCTGCCCAGGCGATTGCCGTACGCTTTTTCCGGGCGGTGGCAAAAGCCGGGATTATTTCTTGCCCTGATTTTTCGTTAAGACAGCATCAAGCTTGCCCGCAATATACTTCAGCGGCTTCCACAACGCGCCCAGCACGATAAGCGGCCCGAACCACGCCGAACCGCCCTGCGCGCTCTGGCCCTCAATCAGCAGATACAGCAGATGAAACAGGCAGGAAGCCGCGGATACGACGCCGAGAATAAGAGAGAGGATGAACAGAATATTTCTGCTATCAGAAAGACGAGGCAGGCCATACTGACTCCACAGGCCAACCCCCACTGCGGCCAAAAATATCGCAGCAGATAGTGCTAATGGGCTATCCATAGCCACTCCTGTTTTCCGTAACGCGGTATTGGTGAGGTTGCGTCTACCCGGCCAGCTGTTTCAGCAGCTTTTCCACAAAGCGCGGCACTTCTTCGCTTGCCGGGCCATAGTGTTTCTCGGCAAATTCGCTGCCTACCTGGCTTGGTTCGAGATTTAGCTCAACCGTGTGGGCGCCCTGCAGCCGCGCTTCATGGACAAACCCTGCCGCCGGATAAACGTGCCCGGAAGTACCGATGGCGATAAAGATATCCGCCTCCGCCAGCGCCAGGTAGATTTCATCCATATCCAGCGGCATCTCGCCGAACCACACCACGTGCGGGCGCAGCGGCGCGGGAAACTGGCAGCAGTGACACTTATCTTCCGTCGTCACATCACCGGTCCACGCCACCACCTGGCCGCTCCACGAACAGCGCACCTTCAGCAGCTCGCCGTGCATATGGATCACCCGACGGTTGCCCGCGCGCTCGTGCAGATTATCGATATTCTGGGTCACCAGTAGAAAATGGTCACCCAGTCTCTCTTCCAGCCGCGCCAGCGCCTGATGCGCCGCATTGGGCGCAATGTCCGGACTTTGCAGCTGACGACGGCGATCGTTGTAAAACGCCTGCACCAGCGCCGGGTCGCGGGCGAACCCTTCCGGCGTGGCGACGTCTTCTACCCGATGCTCCTCCCACAGGCCGTCGGCGGCGCGGAAGGTTTTAATTCCCGACTCCGCCGAAATACCCGCGCCGGTTAGCACCACGACTCTTGGTTTTTCCATCGTTTCAGGTGTCTCCTTATCTTCGCCGAAGAAAATCCGCTGACGCAGACGGTCTCGTAACCGACGCTTATTGCGGCGAAATCGGCTTAATCGATGTAAGCGGCGCGACTGCATAGCTACCTCTGTCGTTAATGAGTCAGATGAAGGAAGGCCGCACCGCGCATACCTCCCGCATCGCCATGACGCGCGCGTTCGATGCGCGGCACGCTGGCAACGGGGAGCAGATGTCGCGGCAGGCGCTGCGCCAGCCCTTCGGTTATTGCTGTAAAGTTAGACAATCCCCCGCCCAACACCAGCAGATCCGGGTCGACAATCGTTAAAATATTGCCCAGGCACACCGCCAGCAGATCGAGATAGCGCTCAACGTGCTCGCGCGCCTTCGCGTCGCCCTGCTGCCAGAGCGCGACGATCTCGGGTGAGGTTAAGGATTGTTGGTAAAAATGGTGGTACAGCCAGGCAAAGCCGCGTCCGGAAAGGTAGTTTTCAATGCAGCCCAGTTGGCCGCAGCCGCAGCGCGTAAGCGGGAAATCGCGCCCTACGACTTCCAGCGCATCCACCGGCAGGCGGATATGGCCGAATTCGCCGGTTATATAGCGATGCCCGGTAATCGATTTACCGTTAAGCACCAGCCCGCCGCCAACGCCGGTGCCGAGGATCATCCCCATCACCAGCGGGTATTGGGTAAATTCGTCGTCCCACGCTTCGGAGAGGGCAAAACAGTTGGCATCGTTATCAAGCCGCACATCGCGCCCCAGCCGCTCGCTCAGATCGGCCCGCAGCCGTCTGCCGCTGGCGGCAGGGACGTTGGCGGCATATAGCGTACCGTCTTCCGTCTCCGGCATGCCGGGAATACCGATGCCCACCGAACCCTGACAGCCGAAGCGCTGGTCGGCCTCCGCCACCAGCGCTTCTACCGCTTGCAAAAAATCTTCATAGCTCTCTTTTGGCGTGGCGACGCGTTTTTCCCACTGCAGCCGCCGCGCGTTATCAAATACGCCCAACGCTATTTTGCTGCCGCCAATGTCAAATCCATAGTACATTTCAGCCATTCCTCTTTACCGATCGGCAACGCCGACCATGACGATAAATTACTGGCCACTCAGCACCCTCGCCGGGTCAATGCGGCTGGCGCGGCGGGCGGGATACCAGCTGGCCAGCAAACTCAGCAACAGTGCCGTCACCAGCACGTAAACGACGTCCAGCCAGTGCAGTTCAGACGGCAGGAAGTCAATAAAATAGATGTCGCCGGAGAGGAATTTATGCCCGATCAGATCCTCAATACCGTTAATGATTGCGGTCAGCTTAAATGCGCAGATAATGCCAATAGCCACGCCAATCAGGCTACCTACCGAACCGGCAAGTAAACCATACCATACGAAAATCGCGCGGATCAGCCCGTCTTTTGCGCCAAGCGTGCGCAGCACCGCAATATCGCCGCTTTTATCTTTCACCGCCATCACCAGGGTCGAGACGATATTAAAGCAGGCCACGCCAATCACCAGCACCATCGCCAGATACATAATGGCGCGAATCATCTGAATATCCCGGTACATATAGCCGTAGGTACCGATCCAGCTTTTGATGTAAACGTAGCTGTTGGTCACTTCGCCCGCATCGCGTACCAGCGTATTGGCATGAAACACGTCGGTCACTTTGATAGCGATCCCCGTCACGCTGCTGCCCATATCCAGGTACTGCTGCGCATCCTGCATGGGAATCATGGCAAAACTATGATCGAGCTGGCCGCTGAGCTGCAAAATGCCGGTAACATGAAGCCTGACGCGCTTTGGCTGCAGCAGCTGGTGCTCGGCATCGGAGTTAGGGATCATGATCGACACCCAGTCGCCCTGCTTGACGTGCAGCGCATCGGCAACGCCCTTACCGAGGATCACCTGCTGCTCGCCGGCTTTAAAGCTGGCCCACGCATTGTTCTGCACAAAGTTGGGTAACGAACTGAGACGACTTTCCTGCTGCGGGTCGACGCCTTTCACCTGAATTGCGCGCATGTTGCTGCCGCTCTCCACCAACCCGGTGAAGTTAATATAAGGCGCCGCGGCAACGATGCCTTTGACCTTCTCAACCTTCGCCAGCGCCTCGTTCCAGTTGTTCCACGGCTGGTTTACCGGCTCAATTTCACCGTGCGGGACCACCGCCAGAATGCGGTTATTGAGCTCGCGTTCGAAGCCGTTCATCGCGCTCAGGCCAACGATCAACACCGCCACGCCCAGCGCGATACCGATGGTCGAAATAACCGAAATCAGCGACACCATCCCACCGCGCCGCCGTCCACGGCTAAAGCGCAGAGCAATTAATAACGATAACGGAGAAGCCATTACTCAGCCCCCATCAGGGAGAGTTCGGCTGTCAGGCGCCCGTCGCGCATCTCCAGCTGGCGGCTCATGCGTTTTGCCAGCTGGAGGTCGTGCGTCACCACCAGGAAGGCGGTACGCTGGGCGATGTTCAGCTCGCCAAGCAGCTGAAAAATGCTGTCGGCGTTGCGGGCGTCAAGGTTACCGGTGGGTTCGTCCGCCAGCACCAGACGCGGTTTATTAACCAGCGCACGAGCAATCGCGACGCGCTGACGCTCGCCGCCGGAGAGCTCCGACGGACGGTGATCGCTACGGTGCTCAAGCCCAACGGAGCGCAGCATCGCTTTCGCCTGACGCTCGATATCCGCCGCCTTCTGTTTACCAATCAGCAGCGGCATCGCTACGTTTTCCAGGGCAGTGAAATCCGGCAGCAGATGGTGAAACTGATAGATAAAGCCCAGTTCGCGATTGCGCAGATCGGCGCGGGCGGCGGCGGAGAGCCGGCTCATTGGCTGGCCGGAAAAGATAACGTCACCGGAGGTTGGCGTGTCCAGCCCGCCCAGCAGATGCAGCAGCGTACTTTTGCCGGAACCGGAGGTACCGACAATCGCCATCATCTCGCCCTCTTCAATGCTGAAGCTGACATCGTGCAACACGTCGGTTTGCACGGTGCCTTCCTGATAGCGTTTGCACAGGTTGTCGCATTGCAGCAGGATCTTATTCATAACGTAAAGCCTCAGCGGGTTGAGTGGCGGCAGCGCGCCATGAAGGATACAACGTAGAGAGTAATGCCAGCGCCATGGCCACGAGGGCAATGACGATGACCTGCAGCGGCTCAATAGCCACCGGCAGCGCGGCGCCGTCGAGGAACGCGCCGATAATCGGCATCAAATTATTGAGCTGGCTGGCAAGCAGCGCGCCCAGCCCGGCGCCGAGCAGCGCACCGACGATCCCGGCGCTGGCCCCCTGGACCATAAATACCAGCATGATCTGCCGCGGCGTCAGGCCGAGGGTCTGCAGGATCGCCACTTCACCCTGTTTTTCCATCACCATCATGCCCAGAGAAGTAATGATGTTAAAGGCGGCCACGGCGATAATCAGGCTCAGCAGCAGGCCCATCATATTTTTTTCCATCCGCACGGCCTGGAACAGTTCGCCTTTTCGCTCTCGCCAGTCCTGCCATTTGGTGCCTTCCGGCAGTTTCTGCTGGCTGAGCGTGTCGACCTGCAGAGGCTGATTCAGCCACAGACGCCAGCCGGTAATGTTCCCCTGGGGGTAACGCATCAGGCGAGAAGCATCGTCGATATTGGTCAACATCTGATAGCCATCGACTTCGCTGCTGGCGGCAAAGGTACCGATCACGTTGAACAGGCGCTGGCTGGGAAGCCGCCCCATCGGGGTAAACTGGCTGGCGGAAGGCACCATCACGCGGATCCGATCGCCGCGGTTGACCCCCAACTGCCCTGCCAACTGCTCACCCAGGATGACGTTATATTTTCCGGCCTGCAGATCGCTCTGCTTCACGTTAACCAGATAAGGGGTCAATGGATCTTTTTGCGCCGGGTCGATGCCGAGCATCACGCCAACCGCTACGCTGCGGGCGCTTTGCAGCACCACATCGCCGGTGGTCAGCGGCGCCACGCGGGTGACGCCCTGTAGTCTGGCTGTGCTTTCCGGCAGTTTTTGCGGGTTTATAGACCCCTGCTGTGCGCTGAGAATGGCCTGCGGCATCAGCCCCAGGATGTTGTTTTGCAGCTCGCGCTCAAAGCCGTTCATCACCGAAAGAACGGTCACCAGCGCCATCACGCCAAGCGTAATGCCAATAGTGGAAAGCCAGGAGACGAAACGACCGAAGCGGTCGGCTGCGCGCCCGCGCATATAGCGAAGGCCGATAAAAAGTGCGGCAGGTTGATACATGTAATCCATCTGATTGCTGATAGCCGATGTCCGATGTCCGAGTATATAAGCGATTATGAGCAGCGTAAATGACTGAAACCTGTAGATTTTATTGGCAAAATCAGTAAAAAATCAATATAAACAACAACATAGAAACATAAGTCGTTATTTAACTTTACGCTTATCGGAGTTCGTTACATTTTCGTCCGTAACATGACATTTGCGATACGGGTTGGCGAATCCTGGTCGATCGCTGATAATCAGACTATTGAATATCAGCGAGTTGCCCTCCATATCGGCAGAGCGAATCCTCAAGAGATCATGATACCGTCTATGCCTGAACAATACCGATACTCTCTGCCGGTTAAAGCCGGCGATCAGCGCCAGCTTGGCGAACTGACCGGCGCGGCCTGCGCCACTCTGGTGGCTGAAATGGCCGAGCGCCACGGCGGCCCGGTGGTACTGATAGCCCCCGATATGCAGAACGCCCTGCGTCTGAATGATGAAATCAGGCAGTTTACCGACAGCATGGTAGCAGGCCTGGCGGACTGGGAAACGCTCCCCTACGATAGCTTCTCTCCGCACCAGGATATTATCTCTTCACGTCTCGCCACCCTGTACCAGCTCCCGACCATGGAACGCGGCGTGCTGATCGTCCCGGTCAGCACTCTCATGCAGCGCGTCTGTCCGCATAATTTCCTCCACGGCCACGCGCTGGTGATGAAAAAAGGCCAGCGGCTGTCGCGGGATGCGCTGCGCTCGCAGCTGGATAGCGCCGGCTATCGTCACGTCGATCAGGTCATGGAGCACGGCGAGTACGCCACGCGCGGCGCATTGCTTGATCTGTTCCCGATGGGCAGCGAGCAGCCCTACCGTCTCGATTTTTTTGATGATGAGATCGATAGCCTGCGTCTGTTCGACGTCGACAGCCAGCGAACGCTGGAGGAAGTCGCCAGTATCAACCTGCTTCCGGCGCACGAATTTCCGACCGACCAGGCCGCTATCGAGCTGTTTCGCAGCCAGTGGCGCGACCGCTTCGAGGTTAAGCGCGACGCCGAGCATGTTTATCAGCAGGTCAGTAAAGGCACGCTGCCTGCGGGGATCGAATACTGGCAGCCTCTGTTCTTTAACGAACCGCTGCCGCCGCTGTTCAGCTATTTCCCGGCGAAAACGCTGATCGTCAACACCGGCGATCTCGAAGCCAGCGCCGAACGCTTCCAGAATGAAACCCGCGCTCGCTTTGAAAATCGCGGCGTTGATCCGATGCGTCCGCTTTTGCCGCCGGAGCAGCTGTGGCTGCGCAGCGATGAACTGTTCAGCGAGCTGAAAAAATGGCCGCGCGTGCAGCTCAAAACCGAACGCCTGGCGGAGAAGGCCGCTAATACCAATCTCGGCTATCAAAAATTACCCGAGCTGGCGATTCAGGCGCAGAACAAAGCGCCGCTGGATAACCTGCGCCGATTCCTCGAATCCTTTAGCGGGCCGGTGATTTTCTCGGTTGAGAGCGAGGGACGCCGCGAAGCACTCGGTGAAATGCTGGCCCGCATCAAGATCGCGCCAAAGCATATTTTGCGTCTTGAAGAGGCGACGGGTAACGGCCGCTATTTGATGATCGGCGCCGCCGAGCATGGCTTTATTGATAGCCAGCGCAACCTGGCGCTGATTTGCGAAAGCGACCTGCTGGGCGAGCGCGTTGCCCGCCGTCGTCAGGATTCACGCCGCACCATCAATCCGGATACGTTGATTCGTAACCTGGCGGAGCTGCATATCGGTCAGCCGGTGGTGCATCTTGAGCATGGAGTTGGGCGCTATGCCGGAATGACGACCCTTGAAGCGGGCGGCATTAATGGCGAATACCTGATGCTGACCTACGCCAACGACGCCAAACTGTACGTCCCGGTATCCTCACTGCATCTGATTAGCCGCTATGCGGGCGGGGCGGAAGAGAATGCGCCGCTGCATAAACTGGGCGGCGACGTCTGGGCGCGAGCGCGGCAGAAAGCGGCCGAGAAAGTGCGCGACGTGGCCGCCGAGCTGCTGGATATCTATGCCCAGCGCGCGGCGAAAGCCGGCTATGCGTTTAAACATGATAAACAGCAGTATCAGCTGTTTTGCGACAGCTTCCCGTTCGAGACCACGCCCGACCAGGCGCAGGCTATTAACGCCGTCCTGAGCGATATGTGCCAGCCTCTGGCGATGGACCGTCTGGTGTGCGGCGATGTTGGCTTCGGCAAAACGGAAGTGGCGATGCGCGCCGCTTTCCTGGCGGTCGAAAACCATAAGCAGGTGGCGGTGCTGGTGCCAACCACCCTGCTCGCCCAGCAGCACTTCGATAACTTCCGCGATCGCTTTGCTAACTGGCCGGTGCGTATTGAGATGCTTTCGCGCTTTCGCAGCGCCAAAGAGCAGGCGCAGATCCTTGAGCAAGTCGCGGAAGGAAAAATCGATATTCTTATCGGCACCCATAAACTGCTGCAGCCGGACGTTAAGCTGCGCGATCTCGGTCTCCTGATTGTTGATGAAGAGCACCGCTTTGGCGTGCGTCACAAAGAGCGCATCAAGGCAATGCGCGCCGACGTCGATATCCTGACCCTGACCGCGACGCCTATTCCGCGCACGCTGAATATGGCGATGAGCGGTATGCGCGATCTTTCGATCATCGCCACGCCGCCCGCCCGCCGTCTGGCGGTCAAAACCTTCGTGCGCGAATATGACGCGCTGGTGGTACGCGAGGCGATCCTGCGTGAGGTGCTGCGCGGCGGCCAGGTTTACTACCTCTATAATGACGTGGAAAACATCCAGAAAGCCGCCGAGAGGCTGGCGGAGCTGGTGCCGGAAGCGCGCATTACCATCGGTCATGGACAGATGCGCGAGCGCGAGCTCGAGCGGGTGATGAACGATTTCCATCACCAGCGTTTTAACGTGCTGGTCTGTACCACCATTATCGAAACCGGGATCGACATACCCACGGCGAACACCATTATTATTGAGCGTGCCGATCACTTCGGCCTGGCTCAGCTGCATCAGCTACGCGGACGCGTTGGCCGGTCGCACCATCAGGCCTATGCCTGGCTGCTGACGCCGCATCCGAAAGCGATGACCCCCGATGCGCAAAAACGCCTTGAGGCTATTGCATCGCTGGAAGATCTCGGCGCTGGCTTTGCGCTGGCGACCCATGACCTCGAAATTCGCGGCGCGGGCGAGCTGCTGGGCGAAGATCAGAGCGGTTCTATGGAAACCATCGGCTTCTCCCTCTATATGGAGCTACTGGAAAACGCCGTTGACGCGCTGAAGGCCGGGCGCGAGCCCTCGCTGGAAGATCTCACCAGCCAGCAAACCGAAGTTGAGCTACGGATGCCGTCGCTGCTGCCAGACGACTTTATCCCGGATGTGAATACTCGCCTGTCGTTCTACAAACGCATTGCCAGCGCGAAGAGTGAGAATGAGCTGGAGGAGATCAAAGTCGAACTTATCGATCGCTTTGGCCTGCTGCCGGATCCGGCCCGCAATCTGCTCGATATCGCCCGGCTGCGCCAGCAGGCGCAGAAGCTGGGGATCCGCAAGCTTGAGAGCAACGAAAAAGGCGGCACCATTGAGTTTAACGAGAAGAATAACGTTAATCCGATGTGGCTGATTGGCCTGCTGCAGAAGCAGCCGCAGCACTATCGACTGGATGGCCCGACGCGCCTCAAATTTACGCAGGACCTCGCCGAGCGTAAAACGCGGATGGACTGGGTGCGCCAGTTTATGCTTCAGCTGGAAGAGAACGCCACCGCTTAACGGTGCCCCGGGATACGATCCGCGCGTCGTATCCCGGCCCCCTCATATTCGGCAAAATTTACAAACATTTTGCAATCCCTCTGCACTTCCACACACTCGTTCGACCATAATCTCAGGGACTTTTCGTATAAAAATAACCACTTACTTGATATGGAATTAAGGTGATGAAGAGCTTTTCGCGACTTTCTTTCTGGCTGGGGATGATGGCTATCGCCGCCGCGCTGGCGCTGCCCGCTCGCGCCAATACCTGGCCCCTGCCGCCTCCGGGCAGCCGTCTGGTCGGGCAGAACCAGTTCCACGTGGTCGAGAATAATGGCGGCTCGCTGGAAGCGATCGCTAAGAAGTACAACGTCGGTTTTCTGGCCCTGCTTCAGGCGAACCCCGGCGTGGATCCTTACGTTCCGCGAGCCGGTAGCGTACTGACCATCCCGCTGCAAACGCTGTTGCCCGACGCGACGCGGGAAGGGTTAGTCCTTAACCTGGCCGAACTTCGTCTCTATTACTATCCGCCGGGCAAAAATGAAGTGACCGTGTACCCTATCGGCATCGGCCAGCTCGGCGGTGATACCATCACCCCAACGATGGTCACCACCGTATCCGACAAACGCGCCAACCCGACCTGGACGCCTACGGCCAATATTCGCGCCCGCTATAAGGCGATGGGCATTGACCTGCCTGCCGTCATGCCCGCCGGGCCGGATAACCCGATGGGCCACCACGCCATTCGTCTGGCAGCGTACGGCGGCGTCTACCTGCTACACGGCACCAACGCCGATTTCGGTATCGGCATGCGCGTAAGCTCCGGCTGTATTCGTCTGCGCGATGATGATATCAAAGCGTTGTACAATGAAATTAGCCCGGGCACCCGAGTGACGATAATCAATACGCCCATTAAGGTATCCGTTGAGCCGAACGGTACCCGTCTGGTAGAAGTGCACCAGCCGCTGTCAAAGCATATTGACGACGATCCGCAGACCCTGCCGATTACGCTCACTGACAGCATGCAGGCTTTCAAACAGGCGCAGTTGACCGATACCGAAGTGATGGAACGTGCAATGATGCTGCGCTCCGGTATGCCGGTTGATGTGACCCGTCACCCCCGGGCCAGCGAACAGTCGCTATAGTTCATCCGCTAACGGACGTAAAAAAACCGCCTTCAGTTCACACTGAGGCGGTTTTTTTATGGCAATAATCAAACAGAGTACAGCTTTACTGCGTTTCGCGGCGCCATAAAGGGGTGGGCGCCGCGTCTCAGCAGGGAATAACTTACTTCTTACTTCGCGCGGTCAACTGAAGGGGGTCAGAACCGCGCGTGGTCAGTGGCAAAACAGGGGTGGTGCTAAATTACTTATAGATAACCGCGGTTCCGTGAAGGGTATTTGGACCGGTTACTGAAGTGATACGGTAAGAGGTTGCACCCATCTCTTCCGCTTTTTGCGCCAGCTGATCTTCCAGAGAACCCAGGTTGGTACCAGCAGAGGCGGAAACGGTACCGATTTTATGCTGGCCTGCCGGAGTGGATTGAACTTCAACAGCGGCAAAGCTGGCGAAAGAGAGCGAGCTGAGAACAGCGGCGATGGCTAATGTTTTAACATTTTTCATGATTATTAAACCTGTGCAGATGAATATTTTTGTAGGGACGAACGCATTTACTTAACGATCGATAGGTAAATAATAATGTGATCCACATCACACGTCAAACTATTTTTATAACGTTCGTTTAACTATTTACAAACAGCTTAAAATTCATACATATATGAATTATTTATTTTTAGGCCTGCATCGCTGGCAGCCCATCAGCTTTATTTTTATAATGCTTCTTCAACACACCAACACAGGTACAGCGGCACCATGACAACTGACGTTCAAAGTTGCACGAAAAAAAGCCGTGGCCGACCTAAAGTGTTCGACAGGGAAGCGGCGCTGGATAAGGCCATGACACTCTTCTGGCAGCACGGCTATGAAGCCACCTCTCTCGCCGATCTGGTCGAAGCGACGGGCGCAAAAGCGCCAACGCTTTATGCCGAATTCGTGAATAAAGAGGGGTTGTTTCGGGCGGTGCTGGATCGCTACATCTCGCGTTTTGCCGCCAGGCATGAGGCGCTTTTGTTTGACGACGAGAAAACCGTCGATCGGGCCTTGCGCGATTATTTCACCGCCGTCGCGACCTGCTTCACCAGCAAAGAGACGCCAGCAGGCTGTTTTATGATCAATACCTCTGCGGCGCTGGCGGCCTCCTCAACCGATATCGCCAATACCGTGAAGTCGCGGCACGCGATGCAGGAACAGACGCTCACTCATTTTCTCCAGCAGCGGCAGCTGCGCGGCGAACTGCCGCCAGACGGCGATGTTCATCAGCTGGCGCAGTTCCTGAACTGTATACTGCAGGGGATGTCCATCAGCGCCCGCGAAGGCGCCGATTTCACTAAAATCATGCAAATTGCCGAAACCACGCTGCGGTTGTGGCCCCAGGTTCTTCAGCGCTAATTTCTCCTTTACCGGTGGGCGCACCACCGGTTTCACCCCGCCTTACCCACACATTACGTCATGTTTTCAGTCGTTTATTTGTTTTTTTCTCGAGAATGATATTGATAACAATAATCAATACGGGCAGAATTCAGCCTTAAACATTTCTGTTTATTTCACCCTGTAACAACCGGTGCACCCGTACCGGAAAATTAAAACAACGATATCGTTAGCCCTAACTAATTCGAGTTGCAGGACAAGGTACTTGTGCCTTGAACTGCGCTAGTGCTGGCCCCGTAGGGGCCAGCGCCATGGATGGGCCGAGTAATCCAAAGCCAACACCTGCGACTTGAAGAATGACGGGCATAAACTCATAAAAGGAATGAGCATGAACAAGCGTCTCTGGGTACTCAACCCACTGCTGCTGGCAACCGCCCTGCCCGCCTGGGCCGCTGATGACAATATGATCGTCAGCGCTAACCGAACGCATCGCACCGTCGCTGAAATGGCGCAGACCACCTGGGTCATTGAAGGCCAGGAGATTGAACAGCAGGTACAGGGCGGTAAAGAATTTAAAGATGTGCTTGCGCAGCTGATCCCTGGCATCGACGTCAGCAGCCAGGGACGCACCAACTACGGCATGAACATGCGCGGCCGCGCGATCGTCGTCCTGATCGATGGCGTTCGCCTTAACTCCTCCCGTACCGACAGTCGCCAGCTGGATTCAATCGATCCGTTTAACATTGAACACATTGAGGTGATCTCCGGCGCCACCTCGCTCTACGGCGGCGGCAGTACCGGTGGTCTTATCAATATCGTCACCAAAAAGGGACAACAAGAGCGTCAGGTCGATCTGGAACTGGGAGGCAAATCCGGCTTTGCTAATAGCAACGATCGCGATGAACGCGTGGCGGCAGCGGTCAGCGGCGGTACCGACCACGCTTCCGGTCGTTTGTCGGTCGCTTATCAGCGCTTCGGCGGCTGGTATGACGGTAACCACGATGCGCTAATCCTGGATAATACCCAGACCGGCCTGCAGCATTCCGATCGCCTCGACGTCATGGGGACGGGAACCATTGAAATTGACGATAACCGTCAGCTGCAGCTGGTTACGCAGTATTATAAAAGCCAGGGCGACGATTATGGCCTGTACCTGGGGAAAAATATGTCGGCGGTGACCGGCGACGGCAAGGCCTTTACCACCGATGGTCTGAACTCGGACCGCGTACCCGGCACCGAGCGTCACCTCATTAGCCTGCAGTATTCCGATGCCGATTTCCTTGGCCAGAACCTCGTCAGTCAGGTTTATTATCGCGATGAATCCTTGTCCTTTTATCCCTTCCCTACGCTGAGCAAAGGCCAGGTTAGCAGCTTCTCATCCTCAAAACAGGATACCGATCAATACGGGGCGAAAGTCACCCTTAACAGCCAGCCGCTGGACGGATGGGACCTGACCTGGGGGCTGGATGCGGACCACGAAACGTTCAACGCCAATCAGATGTTCTTCGATCTGAATCGATCAATGTCTTCCGGGGGCCTGAATAACCAGGCAATCTATACCACTGGCCGTTATCCCGGCTACAGCATTACCAACCTGGCGCCGTTCCTGCAGTCCAGCTACGATCTGAACGATATTTTCACCCTCAGCGGCGGCGTACGTTACCAGTGGACGGAAAACCGGGTCGATGACTTTGTTGGCTATGCCCAGCAGCAGGATGTCGCCGGCGGTAAGGTCAGCTCGGCGGATGCCATTCCGGGCGGAAAAACCGATTACGATAACTTCCTGTTTAACGCCGGGATCGTTGCTCATCTCACCGACCGCCAGCAAACCTGGTTTAACTTCTCTCAGGGCGTTGAGCTACCGGACCCGGGGAAATACTACGGCATCGGCAAGTACGGCGCGGCGGTCAACGGCCATCTCCCGCTTCTCTCCAGCGTTAACGTCGGCGACTCGCCGCTGCAGGGGATCAAAGTCAACTCTTACGAACTGGGCTGGCGCTATACCGGTGATAACCTGCGCACCCAGCTGGCGGCATACTATTCGACCTCCGATAAGACGATTGTTGTTAACCGTACCGACATGACCATCGACGTGCAGTCCGATAAACGCCGTATTTACGGCCTTGAAGGGGCCGTAGATTACTTCTTCCCGAATAGCGACTGGAGCGCCGGAGCTAACTTTAACGTGCTGAAATCTCAGGTGAAGAGTGACGGTAGCTGGCAGAAGTGGGACGTGACGCTCGCCTCGCCGTCAAAAGCCACCGCCTGGGTTGGCTGGGCGCCCGAACCGTGGTCGCTGCGGGTACAGAGCCAACAGGTATTCGATCTCAGCGATGCCAGCGGCAATAAGCTTGATGGTTATAATACCGTGGACTTTATCGGCAGCTACGCGCTACCTCTTGGCAAACTGACCTTCAGTATCGAGAACCTGCTTAATGAAGATTATGTCACCGTCTGGGGCCAGCGCGCGCCGCTGCTCTACAGCCCAACCTACGGCAGCAGCTCTCTGTACGAATATAAAGGTCGCGGCCGTACCTTTGGCCTGAACTACGCACTGAGCTTCTGATAAAAAAAGCCCCTCGGCCTGAGCGACTGAGGGGCTAATAGAGATAAACATCTTTTTTACGCTTTGTTAGTCAGAATCAGTTGACCATTGCTGTCCAGCGGGATTTGCGCGCCGGGGTCGCGATCCATACGGATTTTGCCCTGCTGGTCGCCGATTTTGTAAGTGACGTCATAGCCGAGCATTTTTTCCGATTTGTCATACACCGTTTTACAGCGCTGCTGCGTGGTTGTGTAGGTGTCCCCTTCCTGCATTGAGCCCTGAATCTGGTTACCAGCATAGCCGCCGCCCAGCGCGCCCACGACGGTGGCAACGTCGCGGCCGCGGCCGCCGCCGAACTGATGACCAATCACCCCGCCGGCCACTGCGCCTAAGACTGAACCGGCAATACGGTTTTCATCCTGCACCGGGCGACGATGAGTGACGGTGACGTTTCGGCACTCTTTACGCGGGGTTTTAATGCTCTCTTTTATCGGCGTACTGGACACCACCTGCGCATACTGCGGTCCGCGATCTAACACGTTAAGACCGGCAACGGCTGCAACGCCCAGCGCGGCAGCCACGCCAATCCCTATACCCGCCAACATAGATTTATTCACGGGACATCCTCCTTTGTTGCTATTACCGCTAAGTTTGCCGCTCAGCCATAAGCCTTGCAAATAAGAAAGCGGATGAAAAGTGCGTGAACGTACGGCAAATCAAGGTGATTCGGAGAAATCTGAGGGGGTTTTACGGAAAAGACAGGAGGATATTCTGGATATTTCCGGGGGAAAGCTTAGCGGAGGGATCCGGGCGACAGCACCTTTTGGCTCTGCCGCCCGAACAACATTAATGCAGCTTCAGGCGCGGGCGAATAATACGGTTGATACGCCCTACCAGCATCATCAGGCCGGTTTTGAAGTAACCGTGCAGCGCAATCTGGTGCATACGGTACAGAGAGATATAGACGAAACGCGCAATGCGCCCTTCAATCATCATTGAACCGCGCATCAGGTTGCCCATCAGGCTGCCCACGGTGGAATAGTTGGAGAGCGACACCAGCGAACCGTGATCCTTATAGGTATAGGCTTTAAGGGGTTTACCTTTCATCTGCGCCAGAATGTTGTGCAGAGCGCAGGTCGCCATCTGGTGCGCAGCCTGAGCGCGCGGTGGGACAAAACCGCCTTCAGGACGGGCGCAGGAGGCGCAGTCGCCAATGGCGTAGATATCCTCGTCGCGAGTGGTTTGCAGCGTCGGCTCAACCACCAGCTGGTTAATGCGGTTGGTTTCCAGGCCGCCAATCTCTTTCATGAAGTCCGGCGCTTTAATGCCGGCCGCCCAGACCATCAGATCCGCGTTAATAAATTCGCCTTCTTTCGTGTGCAGACCGTTAGCATCGGCGCTGGTGACCATGGTTTTGGTCAAAACGCGAACGCCCAGCTTGGTCAGCTCGTTGTGCGCCGCGCCGGAGATACGCGGCGGCAGTGCCGGCAGAATACGCTCGCCGGCTTCAACCAGCGTCACGTTAAGGGCTTCATTGGTCAGACCTTTATAGCCATAGCTGTGCAGCTGCTTCACCGCGTTATGCAGCTCGGCCGACAGCTCAACGCCGGTTGCGCCGCCGCCTACGATGGCGATATTCACCTTACCGTCCGCCCCAAGATTCGCCGAGTACTTGAGGAACAGATCCAGCATTTCCTGATGGAAACGACGCGCCTGATGCGGGTTGTCGAGGAAAATGCAGTTTTCTTTAACCCCTGGCGTATTGAAGTCGTTAGAGGTACTTCCCAGTGCCATCACCAGCGTGTCGTAAGGCAGCTTACGCTCAGGTACCAGCAGCTCACCCTTTTCGTTACGCAGTTCAGCAAGGGCGATCGTTTTGGTCTCGCGGTTAATATCCACCACTGACCCCAGCTGGAACTGGAAGCCGTGGTTACGGGCGTGGGCCAGGTAGCTCAGCGCGTCTACACCTTCATCAAGTGAACCGGTCGCTACTTCATGTAGCAGCGGTTTCCACAGGTGGCTGTGGTTACGATCGACCAGCGTAATTTTGGCTTTCTTATTGCGGCCCAGCTTTTTACCCAGCTGGGTAGCCAGCTCCAGCCCACCGGCACCACCACCCACAATCACTATTTTTTTCAATGGTGTAGTCACGCGACCCCCTAAAATTATTAACCAATTGTTAATTAAAAGTTATTGATATAGCCTTTAATTAACAACAGGTTACGGCATTGAAACCATTCAGCGAGATCGAGAATAACATGAACGGTGCATTGGTCATACCAAAATTGATATGCATCAAGTTTTACTGCATATTTTTTGAGCTCGCAATCGCAGAAATGGATAAAAAAAGCCCGCATTGTTTTCACATTGCGGGCCGGGAGCGATTAGCCGAGGGTTTTGAAGGCTTTTATTCGCTGGAGATGCGGGGAGATATTTTTAAACTTGTGGGTCTGTTCTTCATCCCAGATGATCTCATAGTAGTGGTGCAGCAGGTCCGCAGAACGCTGGCTATCCAGCGCTTCATCCTGTCGTGACAGCACCACCAGGCAGCGGTCGCGGTTTTTTTCACGGAAATTATTCACGCACTTGGTGGCGATATCCGCATACTCTTCCGGCCGGTCAATCTTGCCTTCCATATTTTCATCAGGAAACAGGTTGGGGTTGAAAACGGCCTGGCGAATATCGCAAAGAAAGCCAATTCTCTCCGCCCAGAAACCACCGAGACCCACGCCGCAAATGAGGGGTCGATCGTCGGCGCTTAGCTGCAGCATTTTATCGACTTCTTTTAACAAATGCTGCATATCATGTTTAGGATGCCGCGTGCTGTAGCTAATTAACCGGACATCGGGGTCAATAAACTGAAGCTGTAGCACCTTCTCATGGTTACCGGGGCTGTTTGAGTCAAAACCATGTAAATAGATAATCATCGCATCCTCACCAGACAACAACGCCTTTCAGGTATATTACGCGGACTTCGCCTCTTGCCAGCGCGCGTGAAGCTGCTCCAGCTGCGCGCTTATTGTCTTCCAGCGGGCGGAATCCCTTAACGCCTGACGGCTAATGGAACCTTTATGATACAATTTCGTAACACGCTCTGCTTTGATCGGCGACAGGTTATCCAGCACGCTGACCGCACCCTTACGATTATTGCAGACAAGGATCATATCGCAACCCGCATCCAGGGACGCCTGGCCGCGTTCGGCATAGCTGCCCATAATCGCCGCGCCTTCCATTGACAGATCGTCAGAGAATATTACGCCGTCAAATCCCAGCTCGCCGCGCAGGACCGTTTTCAGCCAGTGCGCGGAGCCGCTGGCGGGACGGGGGTCAACGTCGCTGTAAATAACGTGGGCGGGCATAATAGCATCCAGACGCTGCTCGCCAATCAGCGTGCGGAACACGGCCATATCTTTCGCGCGAATTTCCGCTTCCGCACGCGGATCGCGCGGCGTCTCTTTGTGAGAGTCTGCCGTCACCGCCCCATGCCCCGGGAAGTGCTTGCCGGTGGTTTTCATACCCGCGCCGTGCATGCCATCGATGAAATGGCGAGCTATCGCCAGCGCCTTGTCGGGGTCCTGATGATAAGAGCGCTCGCCAATAGCGGCGCTGATATGTCCGACATCCAGCACCGGCGCAAAGCTGATATCAATATCCATAGCGATCATTTCGCTGGCCATCAGCCAACCGGCTTCTGCGGCCAGCCGGCCGCCCTCTTCCATGCCTAGCAGGGCGGCGAAGGATTGCGCTGCAGGAAGACGGGTAAAGCCCTCGCGGAAACGCTGCACGCGACCGCCTTCTTGATCGACCGCCACCACCAGATGGTTGCGCGAAGCCTCGCGGATCTGGCGAACCAGCTCACGCAGCTGCGCCGGATCGTGATAGTTGCGGGTAAACAGGATCAGCCCGCCAACCAAAGGATGCGCCAGAATCTCACGCTCTTCCGCATCCAGTTCAAAACCTTCGACATCCAACATTACCGGGCCCACAGCCACCTCTCTTATCCTTTTATTTTTTGTCTAACTGACGCCATATCTCATCGGCCAGCGTGATAAACTGCCGGTCGCCGGTTTGCTGCCAGCGTCGTTCATACCAGCCCGCCATCAGCAGCCGCACCCAAGGGCGCCAGCGCTGAATTTGCCGCCAGAGCTGAAGCTCATCAATGTGCGCCTGTCGCGCATACTCTGCGGTAAGCTGGCGATGCGCAACGGGGTCGATCCACACCGCCGCCAGTTCCAGCGCGATATCGCCATCGCCCGCATATTCCCAGTCAATCAGCCGCAGTCCCGCCTCGCCGCGAACAATATTGCCCGCATGGACATCCATATGTAAGGGCGCCAGACGTAACGGCTGCGGTTCGCCCCGGCGAAGCAGCCGCTTATGCCACCGTAGCCACAGCGGTGTACGGCGCGCAGGACTGCACTGCTGCCAGTAACGCTCAAGCAGCGGCCGAAGCGCGACACGCCAGCCAAAGCGTGGCTGCCGGTGCAGATGATACAGCAACCCTGCGAGCGCCGGACACTCCGGTAATGCGTTGACCACGTCGCCAGAGCAATATTCCACCACCATCCAGGCGGGAGAATAAAAAACCGGCGCAGGCGCTAAGGTATTGGGAAGGCGGGAAAGCACACGGTACTGGCGGCGGAAGTCGCAGGACGGCGCATGCGGGTCGTGCGGCTGGCGCAGCACCCGCTTTCGCCGGCCATCGCTGAGAATACAGCTGCCGCCGCTCAGCCCGGTTTCGGACAGCGCGGCGACAGGCGTATAGTGGGGGAAAAAGCGCGACAGCACTTCGTCGCGCGTGAGCTTATTGTTGCTGAACAGCACCTTTACCCGACCAGATAATTTCGCCGGTTTGTACCAGCATCAGCTGCATTTTCAGCTCAGGTGAATTGACGTTGCCGGTTGCGTTGGAATAGAGCACATACTGTGCGCCAACGGTGCGCGCAATGCCCATCGCTTTGCTGCGACTACCAAGGCTATCCTGTGGCGACAGGCCAAGCTGCTGTTTGGCCACGCCCAGCTGCTGCTGGGAAACCAGGGTGAATTTTCCGTTACCCTCAAGCGCATTACGCAGCGCCGTGGTGGCTTCACCCGCATTCAACGTGCCGTTAGTGCGGTTGTTGACGCTGTCGACCAGCAAAATGCTGCCCGCATTTACGCCGCTGGCCTGCAGCATCTGACCAATCATCGGCTGCACCGCGGAGTGCCAGTCAAAATGACGCACGCGCGGCGCCGGCTGCGCAGGCTGCTCGCCGTGTTCAATCGGACCCGGCTGGGTCGGTATCACGGGAATAGTCGGCACAGTCGGCTGCGGCTGAACAGGCTGCTGCGGCTTCGGCTGCGCTTCCTCAACGGGAGCGGGTTCCTGACGTTGACCCACGCATCCGGCAAGGAATATCGCCAGTGCGGTAACTAATGCATAGCGACATAGTTTAATCATTACGATTACCTCTTACAGATAAAGATAAAGTCGGGCCTTGTGCGCCCCCAGAATATTGGCGCTGCCATAAAGCGTAACGGAAGAGTGCGCAGGAACCGTTATGCTGCGTGCAGACTCCAGCGGATGCATTTCCAGTCCCCTGGCGTCATACCAGAAAAAGCGATAATGCACGGTCACCGGAACCTGGCGTTCATTGAACAATCTGGTGGTCGCCGTCGCCTGAATCTCGGATGCGGTTACCGTTGGTACTTCAGCGCTGATTCCTGCTGCCAGTACGTTTGATTCCATCACCAGACTTTGCTGATCGCTGACCGGTATTTCCGGATGCGAACTGCACCCGGCCAGTAGTGTCACGGCCAGTAATGCGCCGAAATGGGCTGCACGCATGGAGTTTAACCTTTATGAGCCAGCATCGGGCCTAACGGACGGCCGCCCAGCAGGTGCATATGGATATGATAGACCTCCTGGCCGCCGTGGCGATTGCAGTTAACGATCAGGCGATAGCCATCGTCGGCGAGCCCCTCGTCGCGGGCGATTTTCGCCGCTACGGTCATCATGCGCCCCAGAGCCAGCTCATGCTCTGCGGTCACATCATTGACGGTGGGAATCAGGATATTGGGAACGATCAGAATATGGGTCGGTGCCTGCGGAGAGATATCGCGAAAAGCGGTAACGAGCTCATCCTGATAAACCACATCCGACGGGATCTCCCGGCGAATGATTTTGCTGAAAATCGTTTCTTCTGCCATGACTGATTCCTTAATCATTTTTATACCGTGCACTGGCCTGCCCCTGCAGGTAAACGCGGACGCACGAAATTCCTCTAAGAGTATGAGCGAGTTACTCCCCCTCTTTCAACCTGAATGCGTTTTTTCTTACGCCACAAAGCGCCTGGCTGCCGACGGATTAATCGTTTATTACCTGGAAACGATGCAACGGCAGAAATAACGCCTTTATGACCTTCATGCTTACCCTTATTTACAGCTTAAATATTAATGCGTATATTTCTCATTTGTATTCAAAATGAATGCAGTGCGCTTACGATCGACCGCGGCCAGAGAGCCGTAGCGAATAACAATTATCTCATGATCAAGGGTTTATGATGTCTCTCTCCACTCACTCCCGGGATGGGCGAAACGCTCCATCCCTGCTTGCGATGGGCATAGCGCTGGCGCTCTCCCCAAACCTTAGCCAGGCTGCCAGTCACTCCGAAGACACTATTATTGTAGAAGGTTCCGCAGATAGCGCTTCGGATACGCAAGAACAGGATTACAGCGTCAAAACTACCTCCGCAGGGACAAAAATGGAGATGGCCCAGCGCGATATCCCGCAATCGGTCAGTATCATCACCGAACAACGGATGCGCGATCAGCAGTTGCAAACGCTGGGTGATGTGATGGAGCACACCATGGGGATCAGCAGCAGCCAGGCAGATTCTGACCGCACCAGCTACTACTCTCGTGGTTTTGAGATCGATAACTATATGGTCGATGGCATTCCGACCTGGTTTGAATCCCGCTGGAATCTGGGCGACGCGCTTTCCGATATGGCTCTTTTCGAACGGGTGGAGGTCGTCCGCGGCGCGAATGGTCTGCTGACCGGCACCGGTAATCCCGCCGCGTCGATCAATATGATCCGTAAGCATGCGACCAGCCGCGAGTTCAAGGGAAATGTCTCTGCGGAGTACGGCAGCTGGAACAAGCAGCGCTACGTTGCCGATATGCAAAGTCCGCTAATCGAAGATGGCAACGTGCGGGCGCGCATTATCGCTGGTTATCAAAATAATGACTCATGGCTCGATCGTTACAACAGCGAAAAAACGTTCTTCTCGGGGATTGTGGATGCGGATCTCGCGACGTCGACCAGTTTATCCGCCGGCTACGAGTATCAGCGTATCAACGTCAATAGCCCGACATGGGGCGGTCTGCCGCGCTGGAATACCGATGGCAGCACAAACCGTTACGATCGCGCCCACAGCACCGCTCCAGACTGGGCCTATAACGACAAAGAGATCAATAAAGTCTTCGTTACGCTGAAACAACGCTTTGCTGATACCTGGCAGGCAACGCTGAACGCCACTCACTCCGAGGTCAAGTTCGACAGCAAAATGATGTACGTAGATGCTTACGTCAATAAAGCGACCGGGATGCTGGAGGGGCCTTATAGCAGCTACGGTCCGGGCTATGACTACGTAGGCGGTACCGGCTGGAATAGCGGAAAGCGTAAAGTCGACGCCGTGGATCTGTTCACCGACGGCGGCTACGACCTGTTCGGCCGCCAGCATAATCTGATGATAGGCGGCAGCTACAGCAAGCAAAATAACCGCTATTTCAGCTCGTGGGCAAACGTCTTCCCCAATGAGATTGGCAGCTTCTACAGCTTCAATAGCGCTGGGTTCCCGGAAACCAGCTGGGGCCCGCAGAGTCTGGCGCAGGACGATACCACGCGCATGAAATCACTGTATGCCGCGACGCGTATTTCCCTGCTTGATCCGCTGCATCTGATCCTTGGCGTCCGCTATAACAACTGGAGCATTGAGACGCTGACCTACAACATGGAGAAAAATCATACCACCCCATACGCCGGACTGGTTTACGACATAAACGACAATTGGTCGGCCTACACCAGCTATACCTCGGTCTTCCAGCCGCAGAACAAGCGCGATAGCTCGGGTAAGTATCTGACGCCGATTACCGGGAATAACTATGAAGTGGGCCTGAAGTCGGACTGGATGGACAGCCGATTAACCACGACTCTCGCGATATTCCGCATCGAGCAGGATAATCTCGGCCAGGCGACCGGCGGGCAAATCCCCGGTAGCAACGGCGAAGCAGCCTATAAAACCGTCGATGGAACCGTGAGCAAAGGGGTGGAGTTCGAAATCAACGGTGCGATTACCGATAACTGGCAGATGACCTTTGGGGCGACGCGTTTTGTCGCTGAAGATAATGAAGGCAATGCGGTGAATCCCAACCTGCCGCGAACCAGCGTCAAACTGTTTACCAGCTACCGTCTGCCGGTAATGCCTGAACTGACCGTTGGCGGCGGCGTTAACTGGCAGAACCGGGTATATAAAGATACCGCGACGCCATACGGCACCTTCCGTGCGGAACAGGGCAGCTACGCGCTGGTTGATTTGTTCACTCGCTACCAGGTCACTAAAAATTTTGCTTTGCAGGGTAACGTCAATAACCTGTTCGATAAAACCTACGACACCAACATCGATGGTTCAATTGTCTACGGCGAACCGCGCAACTTCAGCATTACCGCCAGCTATCAGTTCTGATCTCTGGTTAACGTGACAAAATCCGCGGGCGCGCTTTTAACGCCTGCGGCCATTAAAAAAGGCAGCCAGTTGGCTGCCTTAGTCTCCCCATATCACAACTTAGCTGTTGCGGATGTATTCATCCATTTCAGTTTTCAGGTTATCGGATTTAGTACCGAAAATAGCCTGAACGCCCGAACCTGCAACAACCACGCCTGCGGCGCCCAGTTTTTTCAGGCCAGCCTGATCAACTTTCGCCACATCCGCCACGCTCACGCGCAGACGAGTGATACATGCGTCAAGGTTAGTAATGTTCTCTTTACCGCCGAAAGCAGCGATCAGTGCCGGAGCCATTTCGCTGGTCGCGCCAGCTTTGCTGTCTTCGGTTGCATCTTCGCGACCCGGAGTTTTCAGATCCAGCGCTTTAATCAGCACGCGGAAGACCACGTAGTACACGATCGCGTAGCAGATACCGACGATCGGGAACAGCCACAGCTTGCTGCTGTTGCCGGAGAGAACGATAAAGTCGATCAGGCCGTGAGAGAACGACGTCCCGTCACGCATACCCAGCAGGATACAGATCGGGAAGGCCAGGCCCGCCAGAATTGCGTGGATAATGTACAGGATCGGCGCAACGAACATGAAGGAGAACTCGATCGGCTCGGTGATACCGGTCAGGAACGAGGTCAGCGCTGCGGAGATCATGATACCGCCCACTTTCGCGCGGTTTTCTGGCTTAGCAGAGTGCCAGATAGCGATAGCGGCAGCCGGCAGACCGTACATTTTGAACAGGAAGCCGCCGGACAGTTTGCCCGCCGTTGGGTCGCCTGCCATGTAGCGCGGAATATCGCCGTGGAAGACCTGACCTGCTGCGTTGGTGTATTCGCCAATCTGCATCTGGAAAGGTACGTTCCAGATATGGTGCAGACCAAACGGCACCAGGCAACGTTCAATGAAGCCGTAGATACCGAACGCGACAACCGGGTTCTGGTAAGCAGCCCACTGGGAGAACGTCTGGATGGCAGTACCGATCGGCGGCCAGATAAAGGACAGGATCACGCCCGTGAAAATCGCTGCCAGACCGGAGATAATTGGCACAAAACGCTTGCCCGCAAAGAAGCCCAGATACTCAGGCAGCTTGATGCGATAGAAGCGGTTGAACATGTACGCTGCGATGGCACCCGAGATGATACCGCCGAGTACGCCGGTATCTGCAAGGTGTTTAGCCGCAATCTCTTCAGCAGGTAAATGCAGAACCAGAGGCGCAACCACGGACATGGTTTTCACCATGATGCCGTAAGCGACGACCGATGCCAGAGCGGATACGCCGTCGTTATTGGTGAAGCCAAGTGCGACACCGATAGCAAAAATCAGCGGCATGTTAGCGAAGACTGAACCGCCCGCTTCTGCCATGACGTGGGAAACTACGGCTGGCAGCCAGCTGAAGTTTGCGGAACCGACGCCCAGCAGGATACCTGCGATAGGCAGTACGGATACCGGCAGCATCAGCGATTTACCGACCTTCTGCAGGTTAGCAAATGCATTCTTAAACATAATTGAGAGTGCTCCTGAGTATTTGGTGCTTTTTTTACGCTTTCACGCATTGGCCCGGGGGGAGAACCGCGCCGTGGACAGGACATCTAAGCGCCCTTTATTTATTACACAGAGTAAAATAATTACCGGGATGATTGTTTGACGGCTATCACGTTTCAATCAGACACGAGCCAAAAACTTACACTGGTTTACATAACTCGTGTCTGAATGTTACCAAAAAACCTTCACCGCCCCATTTGTGGCGGTGAACTTTACTCGCTTTAGCTATTAATTACGAGCCTTAAAATAATAAGGAATATCAGAGAGGTTGCAGCCGGGAGGGGTCGATATGAAAAAGCGTCGCGAAATTTTCCGTGGTCTGTTGTGCCAGTTGCTCCAGCGATACGCCTTTAAGAACCGCCATATACTCGGCGACATCCCTGACCAATGCCGGTTGGTTCTCTTTACCACGATGCGGTACCGGAGCCAGATACGGCGAATCGGTCTCTACCAACAGGCGATCGAGAGGTACATAGCGCGCCGCATCGCGAAGCTGCTCCGCATTACGGAACGTCACAATGCCGGAAAACGAGATGTAGAACCCCATATCCAGCAGCTTACCCGCTGTCTCTCTATCCTCAGTGAAACAGTGTAGTACGCCACCGCAATCCGTCACTTTTTCTTCGCGTAAAATTTCCAGCGTATCGGCGCGGGCATCTCGGGTATGCACGATAACCGGCTTATTCAGCTCCCGGCCTATCCGGATATGGTCGCGAAACGACGTCTGCTGGCGCGCTTTGGTTTCCGGCGTGTAGAAATAATCCAGTCCGGTTTCACCCATCGCCACCACGCCATCCTCTGCGGCGAGCTGGCGCAGCGCCTCAACGTCGTACTCTTCATCCTGGTTCAACGGATGCACGCCGCAGGAGAAAACGACGTCGTTACGCTGGCCCACCAGCTCGCGCATACCGCGATATCCCGGCAGGGTTGTGGCCACCGCCAGGCAAAATTTCACATCGCGGGCGGCGGCTTTAGCCAGCACATCGTCCACGTTTTTATGCAGCGTTTGATAATCCAGGCCATCGAGATGGCAATGGGAGTCGACTAAAAACATAATGTCTCTCTCAGAGGTGGGATACGGGAAGGACCGCCCCAGGTTGCAGGTAATGTTCCCAGCGCAGAAGGCGCTCGGTAAGCAGCAGTTCGCGATTGATACCGACAACGCTCAGCAACTGCTCGCGGCAGGCGTTAACGTCGCACGCGATCGCCTGTAAACGCGCGGCTGGCAGCGCAGCGGCCAGTTGATTCACCAGAGGCCAGGCATCGGGATTGCTGATAAGCGTAATTCCCTGCTGCCTTTTTTGTGCATCGACCAGCAGTGATGCCAGCCAATGCAGACGAATCGCGGCCTGCTCATGATTCAATACCGGCAGCAAAGACAGCCAGTCGCCGTGGGTTAAAACAGCACCCAGGGTCTGGCAAAGCTGCAGCCGCACGCTCCAGTGAGCGTCCTGCAGCAGATCCAGCGCCGCCGCCGGGGCATTGGCGCTAAGCCGCAGCGCCGCGAGCAATGCATCTTGTGACATTGTCACTTCTCGCTCTAACCACGCCAGCGCATACTGTTCAGAAGGCGGAGCAAGATGATGTAACCGGCAGCGGCTGCGCAACGTGGCCAGCAGGCGTGCGGGCTCCTGACAGGCAAGGAAGAACCATGTGTTTTCCGGCGGCTCCTCCAGCGTTTTCAGCAGGGCGTTGGCCGCCGCGTCGGTCAGCAGAGCGGCATCGTCTATCCAGACGACCTTCGCGCCGCCCAGACGGGCTCGTTCATAGAGTTTTTCGCTCACTTCACGCACGGCGTCAATCCCGAGCGAGCTCTTCCCCTTTTCCGGGATCAACGCATAATAATCCGGATGCGTCCCGGCTTGCATCAGCTGACAGCTATGGCATCGACCGCAGCTTTTATGCCCCTCCGGCTGCCGGCACATCAGAAAACGACACAGCGCGTAAATCAACGCGTCGCTTCCCATACCCGGCAGCGCCTGAACCAGTAGCGCATGGTGACCCCGTCCCGCCTGATAGCCGGAAACTAGCTGTTCAAAAGAGGGACGTAACCACGGATACCATTTCATGCGCGCTGCTCCACGACCCACTGATTCACCACCGCGCGGATATCGCGCTCAACGGCCTCAAGCGGCTGGGTGGCGTCAACGGTGCGTATGGTGTCGTCCTGCGCTGCCAGCTCAAGGTAGCGCGCGCGCGTGCGGTTAAAGAAATCGAGCGACTCCTGTTCGATACGGTCGAGTTCGCCGCGAGCGCGGGCGCGCTTCAGCCCTACCTCGGGAGTCACATCCAGGTAGAGCGTCAGATTGGGACGAAAATCGCCCAGTACCGCATCGCGCAGGGTTGCCAGCATCGTTTGGTCGATACCGCGGCCGCCGCCCTGATAGGCCTGGGTCGAGAGATCGTGACGATCGCCAATGACCCACTGGCCGCGGGCCAGCGCGGGTTTAATGACCGTCTCAACCAGCTGCACGCGCGCCGCGTAAAACATCAGTACTTCGGCTTTATCATTGATAACTTCATCGCCGGTGGACTGTATATCCAGCACCAGACTGCGCAGCTTCTCGGCCAGGATAGTGCCACCCGGCTCGCGGGTAAACACCATGTCGCTAATGCCCAGCTGTTTTAGCGTCTCTACCACAAGATTACGTGCGGTGGTTTTCCCTGCGCCCTCCAGGCCCTCGATGACGATATAGTTACTGCGCATTTTTTTCCTTAAGTACTTTCAGATAGTCCTGAACCGAGCGGTTATGGCCGATCAGGTTGGTATTAAACGTATGTCCGCCCTTCCCGTCCGCGACAAAATAGAGGTACGGCGTTTTTGCCGGATGCGCGGCGGCGTTGAGCGAGGCTTCCCCCGGCGCGGCTATCGGGCCGGGCGGCATGCCGTTAATGACATAGGTGTTGTAAGCGGTTGGGATTTCCAGGTCTTTACGCGTCAACTTACCATTATAACCCTCACCCATGCCGTAAATCACGGTTGGATCGGTTTGCAGACGCATGCCGATACGTAAGCGGTTGATAAACACCGAGGCTACGCGGTCACGCTCTTCGGCCACTGCGGTCTCTTTCTCAATGATCGAGGCCATGGTCAGCAGCTGATTTTTATCTTTGTACGGCAGATTATCCATCCGCCCTTCCCAGGCTTTATCGACCGCGGCAACCATCTTCTGATGCGCGCGCTTAAGGATCGCCACATCGCTGGTGTTGGCGGTATACATCCAGGTATCCGGCCAGAACCATCCTTCGACCCAATCGGGATGCTCCAGATCGAGAGCCTTTGCGACGGTTTCATAGCGATCGTCCGCCAGCGTATGCTTTACGTAGGGCGCATCGCGCAGCTGGCGCAGGTAGTCGCTCACCCGCATCCCTTCCACGAAGCGTAGCGGAAACTGGGCCTCTTTGCCGCTGGCTAACAGCTGCAGCATTTGACGTACCGTCATTTCAGGCGTGAAGCGATAGGTTCCGGCTTTAAAGTGGGATAGCTCAGGCTCAATGCGCAGCAGCCACTGAAACACCCGAGGTCGGTTGATCACTTTATCGCTGTAGAGCTGCTGCCCAAGCGCCAGGCGACCTGTGCCGGTCTCGAGGGTAAAGATGGTCTCTTCTTTAATCAGTAATTTGCTGTCCGCCAGCTGGCGAACTTTCCACATACCGACGCCGGCGGCGATGCCCAGCACCACCACCAATAGCAGGATGAAACGTAACATTTTCTTCATGACTAATCAGACAGCTCACACAAGGGGGCTAAAAAATGGTAAAGCTCGCGCGCGGACCAGCATTTATCGTCCCAGCGGCGAACCGGCACCAGCGGCATCAATGCGTTACAGACAACGACCTCGTCGGCTTCGCGTAACGCATCGGGGCGCATGGTGACTTCGACAACGCGAAACGGCGATGGTGCCAGCTTAGCGAGAATGTGTTGACGCATAATGCCATTGACTCCCGCCCGATCGAGGCGCGGGGTAAAGACGTCAAAGCCTGTACGCCAGAATATGTTCGCGGCACAGCATTCCGTAAGCCACCCTTCGCTGTCAAGGACCAGCGCCTCATCGGCATCCGTCTGCTCAAGATGAGAACGAATCAGCACCTGCTCAAGGCGATTAAGGTGTTTGAGTCCGGCAAGTAAAGGGTTGCATCCCAGCTGAACCGGGCTCAGCGAGACGGAGATCCCTTCTTTACGCCAGCGGTGGTAGTGAGCCGGGTAAGGCGATACGCTGAGGATGCGGCTGGGATTTACGCAGCCTGCGGCGCTATAGCCTCGACCGCCCACTCCGCGCGTGATGATCGCTTTCAGCACGCCATCAGAATGGGGCTGCGCAAGGCGTGCCATCTCCCCTGCCAACAATTCCCAGTCGTTAAAGGGGATAAAGAGCTTTTTGCAGGTCGTTTGTAGCCGAGTCAGGTGTGCGTTGAGGAACTGAACCTGTCCCGCCACAATTCGCGCGGTGGTAAAACAGCCATCGCCAAACTGCACGCCGCGATCGTTCACCGGTAACACATTCGCCCATGCGCCATTCAGTAGATACATTCACCCCCCTCATTATTAATAACGATAAGAGTGCCTTCAGAGGACGCATTATGCAACCATCTGTACAAATCAATAAACCCTTCTGTGCCTACTTGTTTAGTTGCCATAATTAGTGAATTCATAATCCACAAAAACTGATTTTACCTTCCATCAAAGCATTCAGAGAAATAATAAGGATACACATCAAGTAATACTATTCACATGAAAAATCACATAATAAATATTGATTTTTAAAAAAATCTACAATCCAGTTTTAGAAAACATAGCTACCCACATCACTAAGAATACCTATAATCAAATTGCCCGAAATTAATATTAAATTCTGTACGATTATTATTTCCCTATCGATGAAATGGAAAAATCATCGTCACTTATCTTTATCAAGGACTCATCAATGAAATTAAAATTAGCTACTATCGCTTTTGTTGCCACCATGGGGATTGCCTCTTCTGCATCAGCACAGGATGGCCAGATTAATTTTACCGGTAAAATAACAGAAACCGGTTGTAAAATTAATGGCGGAGTCACCAGCGCACAGGATGTGAAGCTCGGTGAAGTCTCTAAAACCGCACTGCCGGCTGCTGGCGACACGGCGGCGACCACTCGCTTCTCGCTGGTATTGACGGAATGCCCGGAAGACCTGTTGGGTAAGCCGATTAGCGTTAAATATGACGGTACTCCGGATAGCATCAATACCGATTATTTACAGTTGACCGGTGCGGGTAGTGAAAATGTTGCTGAAGGCGTGGCGATTCAGTTACTCAACGACGATACCTCGGCGCTGCCGCTGGGCACGTCTTCCAGACCGGTAACTATTAGCAACAATGCAGCTGAAGAAACCACTCTTAACTTCTTCGCTCGCTATATCGCAACCACAGATACAGTGAAAGCCGGTGATGCTAATGGTACCGTAAACTTCACGCTGACCTACAACTGATCGCCCCTTTCTTCATTTATCACAACCATACAAAAATAAGGCCGGGAACCCGGCTTTATTTTTCGGGATATTGCCAATGAAAAAAAGCTTAGTATTAATTGCCACAACGCTATTAATGATGACAGTATCAGCTCAAGCCGGCGTTATTATCGGTGGAACGCGCGTTATTTATAACGGTGATAAAAAGGAGACTTCAATTAGCGTAAAAAATCCTGACAAATCATCATATCTGATACAATCCTGGAGCGATAGCGGAGAAAAAAACAACGATAAATCACCCTTTATGGTTACTCCACCGCTCTTTCGTCTCGGGCCTGGACAAGAGAACACGCTAAGAATAATTCGCACCGGCGGTAACTTACCTGAGGACCGGGAGTCTCTGTACTGGATGAATATTAAATCTATTCCTTCGACGGAGAAGCAGGATAATGTAAATAGCCTGCAAATAGCCATAAAAACGCGCATCAAGTTAATATATCGCCCCCAGGCGCTTATCAAAATGCCGGAAGATATTGCCGAAAAATTAACCTGGCAGCGTAACGGTAATACTCTGATCGTTAGCAATCCTACAGCGTACTACATGAACTTCAGTACCATCAAAATGGGCAATACTTCGGTAAAAAATGCCGCCTGGGTTGCACCGAAGAGCTCGGTTAGCTTTGCCATTCCTGCCGGCGCGAGCGGCGATGTGGTATGGACGCTGATTACTGATTATGGCTCCGTCGGAAAAGAGCATCGAGCACGTTTATAACGCTAACCAGTGTTAGCACCGAAAGGATATCGGGATGAATGTAGACGCCTACAAAAAGAAAATAACGCTCAGTCGTATCGCCTGCTTTATTGCCTTGCAGTGTGCTTTATCTATTCATAATACCGCATTAGCTCGCGAGTATTTTAATCCGGCCTTTCTCGGGATCGATGGGCCGGGAAAGGATCTGACCGACCTCTCTGCTTTTGAAGAAGGCATCGGCCAGATACCGGGAAACTATCATGTTGACGTTATCGTCAATAAAACATCAGTCGGTCTATATGATATTGATTTTGTAATGCAAAAAGATAGCCAGGGCAACGCTACGCTCCAGCCCTGTCTTAGCCTTGAGGCATTACAAAAATTTGGTATCCGTACACAGTCATTTCCCCAGCTTGCTGACGGTAAAGATTGCGCCAACTTACAGGTTATTCCACAGGCCAATGCGGAATTTGTCTTCGATCGCCAGCAGCTACGCCTCTCTATTCCACAAGCTGCATTAAACAACCATGTCCGCGGCTATGTGGCTCCAGAGCGGCTAGACGAAGGAATTAATGCGCTACTGCTGAACTACAACTTTAGCGGCGCCAATACCGAAGCTCGTCAACGCGGCGCAGAAGACTCGAACAGCTATTATCTGAACTTAAGACCCGGTTTTAATATCGGCCCCTGGCGAATCCGCAACTACACGACCTGGAACCGTAACAGCAGCGGTGGGCAAGCACAGGAGAGCTGGGATTCACTCTATACCTATGCACAGCGCAATATCATCGCCCTGAAAAGCCAGCTCACAATTGGCGACAGCACCGCGCCTTCGGACATCTTTGACAGCGTCCCCTTCCGCGGTGCGCAGCTCGCCTCCGATGACGATATGCTTCCCGATAGCCTCCGCGGCTATGCGCCAGTAATTCGCGGTATTGCACGCACTAACGCTCAGGTGATCGTTAAACAGAACGGCTATACCATCTATCAGAGCTATGTATCTCCGGGAGCGTTTGAGATCGCTGACATGTACCCCACCGGCAGCAGCGGCGATTTTGACGTCACGATTAAAGAAGCTGACGGCAGCGAACAACATCAGAAAATCGCCTTTGCCTCCCTTCCCGTACTGCAGCGTGAAGGCCGGTTGAAATATAGTCTGACCAGCGGCCAGTACCGCCCTTATGACAGCGATATTAATAAAGACACGTTTACGCAAGGGACCGTCATTTACGGTCTACCGGCAGGCTTTACCGTTTATAGCGGCGGTCAGTTCTCTCAACATTACCAGTCCGTCCTTCTGGGTGCAGGTAAAAATTTAGGAATGCTGGGAGCGCTATCGATAGACAGCGCGCAGGCATGGTCAAGAAAACAGGACGAAAGCAAAGAAAGTGGTCAATCATGGCGCATACGCTACAGTAAGAACATTATTGAAACGGGAACCAATTTCTCAATTGCGGGCTATCGATACTCAACCTCGGGCTACTATAGCCTGTCAGAGGTACTGGACACGTGGCGCGATAACGACTGGAAAAGTCAAAACGATCGCCGCCGCAATCGCGCCGAGCTTCAGCTTAACCAGAATATCAGCCAAAACCTGGGTTCGCTCACCCTCAACATGATGAGTGAGGATTACTGGAATAGCGAGCGTAAAATGCGCTCCATCAGCGTGGGATATAGTAACAACTGGGCAGGAGTAACTTACAACCTCAACTATAGCTATAACGAAAACACCACCGATACCGACAATAAAAAAGTTTATGACAAAGATCAGATCTTCTCATTTAACATCAACGTTCCTTTCGATCTCGGGTCAGGTAATAACTACGCTACCTACAGTCTGAACACCAGTAAGCACGGCAGCACCAGCCATAATCTGGGGATGAATGGCTCTACGCTGGCAGACAACAATCTGAACTGGAACATCCAGCAAAGCCAGACAAATCACGGTGAAGGCAATGGTGGTTATGCCAGTCTTGACTATCAGGGCACCTATGCCCGGGTCAATTCGGCGTACAGCTATGACCGCGATCAGCGCCGCGTCAACTATGGTATTGACGGCGGAATCGTCGCCCACGCTCACGGCCTGACGCTCAGTCAGGAGTTAGGCGAAACTGCAGCCCTGGTCGAAGCGCCCGGCGCAGATGGCGTGACGGTAATGAATCAAACAGGGGTAAAAACCGATTATCGCGGCTATACCATTGTTCCGTATGTCTCCCCCTATCGTGAAAGCGTGATTTCCCTGGATACGGCGACGCTACCGGATAATGCCGACGTAGAGCTGACCTCACAAACCGTTACGCCCACTCGTGGAGCCATCGTCCGCACCCACTTTGCGGCTCACGTCGGCAAACGAGTGTTAATGACGCTCATTCGCCGCAGCGGTGACGTCGTCCCCTTTGGCGCAATGGTCTCAGTCAACGGCGTCGACAAGCCGTCCGGTTCTATCGTCGGCGACGGCGGGCAAGTTTATCTTACCGGCATGCCGACTAACGGTACCGCTACGGCAAAATGGGGGCAAACAGCGTCAGAACAGTGCGAGTTTCTCTGGCAGCTACCTGACGTCGTCCCCGCAAGCGGGGTCGCTGAACTAACATCTTCCTGCCAATAGAAAGGAAAAGGCGCCACGAGATGAACGCAAAACTCTATTTACCCATCGCGGCAATCACTTTCTTTGCCCTCTTCCCCGCGCATGCAGACTATTTTGATGCGGTCAGGGGAAGCGTAATGAACTATAAATTTGGTGATTTCACGCTGCCAGCTAATCCTGGAGAAACGACCTATTGGGAAGAAGCGGGTTCGCTGCCGACAACGGTATCGAGGAGTGATACAACCGGCTCTTATATTGCCCTTTCAATTAACGGACCCCTGGTCGGTGACAATATCTACGCGACCAGCAATCCGGGTATTGGCATTCAATATAAAACGAGCGTGGATACACTGACTGATGCGGGTGGAGGCACAGAATCGACTCCGAATAGTCGCTTCAATTTAGGGCAGCAGGTCGCTGCAGATATAAGCACTTACGTCCACGTAAAATACCGACTTGTCAGGCTGACAAATAAGATCCCTGCCGGTAAAATTACCAGCGCACCGCAGGTAACTGCCACTTTTTACAACCCAGATGGAAGGGGGACCGCTGTATTCACTCACGGTATTTATAGCTCAACGATTGCGTCGCAACCTAAAACAACTTCCTGCACGGTAGACGCACCGACGGAAATAAAGCTTCCTGCGCTTTACGGTAATAAGCTGAAAAATGGTGCGCAAACTATTACTGAAGCTCCGACCATCAAATTAATCAACTGTCCCGGCGCGATTGACGGTATTTCTTATAACTTTAGTGCCGTTTACGGCGCGCGCGATGCCTCAAATGGAATACTCAACGCCGTTAATGGCGATGGCTACGCGCAAAACGTTTACATTCAGGTCCAGAATGCCGACGGAACCCCCCATACGGTTAATAGTTCAATAGCACTCAGTGATTACGCAGGTTCAGGTGAATATGAAATCCCTGAATTTAAAGTTGCTTATTATATTGAGAATATTGAAAGCGTGACGGCTGGCGAAGTGAAATCCGCTATCGAACTCAAATTAACCTATAACTAAACAAGGAAAGGAAATGAAAATTAAACAAGGACTTTTGGCAACCTTAGTTACCGCCAGCTGCGGATTATTCACGCCTTTAAGCCACGCGGTCAATATCGATATCACGGGAAAAGTTATCGCCTCTCCTTGCGAGGTCAATGGCGGTAATGAAACCCTCTCCATTGATCTGGGAGATTCTATTCGGGCCGGAGATATTTTTGAACCAGGTAGCGGCAGTGAATGGAAAACCGCAGATCTTGAGCTTGTTTGCCCCCCTTCGGCCAGATTCTTTAATGTGACCTTCACGGGTACTAGCGATGATGACGATCCGGCTTATTACAAAAATACCGGTACCGCTCAACGCGTCATGGTTGAATTAACCAATACCCTGTCAGAAACCGCTTACAAAAATGGGACCACGCTGGAAAATCTCGAAGTAGGAGGAGTCTACATAATCAACTTGCGCGCCCGTGCCGTCTCTAAATGGAATCCTCTGCCGGGCACCATTTCAGCTCAAGTCCAGGCCACCATCACCTATCCGTAGGATAACTTAAGAGACCGGATATAAATAATGAGACTGCGAATAATAGAGGTTATTTCATGCCTTACGGCTGCGCTCGGGATAATGATGACCGCCGTTCCGGCATTTGCGACAAACATTAATCTGACGGGGACGGTGGTCGCCTCTGCCTGCACGGTAGATACTGCACATTCGCTCAATCAGACCATTACATTCCCGGATTCAAAGACATCTGATTTTACCAGGGCAGGGGATGCCAGCGAGTGGCAGAATTACACCATCGTATTCACCTCTTGCCCACCGTCAACAACGGACATAATTGTTAACTTCTCCGGTACGCCAGATCCATCCAATAAATGTCTGGCAAAAAATGACGGAAGTGCCACAGGTATTGCACTGCAATCGGCCTTTGGCAAAGATGGTGGTTATTTGCAAAATTGCTTTGGTGGAATGACTGGAACTGCTTATGAAACAGGAAGGACCATAGAGTTGTCCTCTCGAATGATTGCCACCTCCGATCGTGTCACCGGAGGGAGTTTTCATTCAACCCTGTTACTTACTGTGACCTACAAATAACATTATGCTGACGCCTTGATAGCGAATGCCTCTGCCCTCTAACGTCAGACATAAAAAAACGGCACGTATAAACGTGCCGTTTTTTATTGACTGCATCGACCGCTAGACGCGCTTGAAAATCAGCGAGCCGTTGGTACCACCGAAGCCAAAGGAGTTACACAGGGTATACTCCATTCCGCTAACCTGGCGCGCTTCGTGCGGAACGAAGTCCAGGTCACAACCTTCATCCGGGTTATCCAGGTTAATGGTTGGCGGAACGGCCTGATCGCGCAGCGCGAGGATGGAGTAGATAGACTCTACTGCGCCCGCCGCGCCCAGCAGGTGGCCGGTCATGGATTTAGTCGAGCTGACCATTACGCGGCTGGCAGCGTCGCCGAAGACGGATTTCACCGCCTGCGCTTCTGCTTTATCGCCTGCTGGCGTAGAAGTTCCGTGAGCGTTGACGTAGCCAATCTGGCTTGCTTCAATGCCCGCGTCGCGAATAGCGTTAACCATCGCCAGCGCTGCGCCAGCGCCATCTTCCGGCGGTGAAGTCATATGGTAGGCATCGCTGCTCATACCAAAACCGACGATTTCCGCATAGATTTTCGCGCCGCGTTTTTTCGCGTGTTCGTACTCTTCCAGCACGACCATGCCTGCGCCGTCGCCCAGTACGAAACCATCACGCTCTTTATCCCATGGACGGCTTGCCGCCTGCGGGTTGTCATTGCGCGTGGAGAGCGCTCGTGCTGCACCAAAGCCGCCTACGCCCAGAGGGGTACTGGCTTTTTCTGCGCCACCGGCAACCATTGCGTCAGCATCGCCATAAGCGATAACGCGCGCTGCGTGACCAATATTGTGGACGCCAGAGGTGCAAGCGGTCGCGATGGAAATGCTTGGTCCACGCAGACCAAACATGATGGTCAGATGCCCGGCCACCATGTTAACGATTGTGGAAGGAACAAAGAACGGGCTGATCTTACGCGGTCCGCCTTTTACCAGCGAACTGTGGTTTTCTTCGATCAGGCCAAGTCCGCCAATACCGGAACCAATAGCGGCACCGATGCGGGTAGCATTCTCTTCCGTCACTTCAAGGCCAGAATCCTGCATGGCCTGAATGCCAGCGACAATTCCATATTGAATGAAGGCGTCCATCTTGCGCTGTTCTTTACGCGAGATGAAGTCATCACAGTTAAAATCCTTTACTAAGCCAGCAAATTTCGTTGCATAGGCGCTAGTATCGAAATGGTCGATCAGGCTGATGCCACTCTGACCGGCAAGGAGAGCTTTCCAGGTAGACTCTACGGTATTGCCGACAGGAGACAACATGCCCAGTCCGGTCACAACTACACGACGCTTAGACACGGTTGTCCTCCAGGGAGGGAAAATAGATTCTTGTGGGACAAAATATGGATAAAACTCAGGCGGTCGAGTGACCGCCTGGAGATGTTCACTTACGCCTGGTGGCCGTTGATGTAATCAATGGCAGCCTGAACAGTAGTGATTTTCTCAGCTTCTTCGTCCGGAATCTCAGTATCAAACTCTTCTTCCAGAGCCATTACCAGCTCAACGGTGTCAAGAGAATCAGCGCCCAGGTCTTCAACGAAGGAAGCATTGTTGGTAACTTCTTCCTGCTTAACGCCCAGCTGTTCGCCGATAATTTTCTTAACGCGTTCTTCGATAGTGCTCATACTCTTAAATTTCCTATCAAAACTCGCTTTCGCGATGGTTTTCGTAGTGTATAAAATGTTGAAAAATTTGCAACTAAATCCCGGCAGGTCTTACCACGATTTTACGCTATTTTGCGGCTGTTTGCCCTCATAACGCAAATGATTTTGTACAAAACATTACAGAGAACCGCACGGACTGCGCGGTTCCTGAACGTTTTGCGCAAATCTCGGTCAGACCATGTACATTCCGCCGTTGACGTGCAGAGTTTCACCAGTGATGTAACTCGCTTCGTCAGAGGCTAAAAATGCCACCGCGCTGGCGATTTCATTTGGGGAGCCAAGGCGCCCCGCAGGAACTGCCGCCAGCGTACCCGCACGCTGCTCATCGGTCAGCGCACGCGTCATGTCCGTTTCAATAAAGCCCGGAGCAACAACGTTTACAGTAATACCGCGGGACGCAACTTCGCGAGCCAGTGATTTACTGAAGCCAATCAGACCCGCTTTCGCCGCAGCGTAGTTGGCCTGACCCGCATTTCCCATGGTACCAACCACAGAACCGATAGTGATAATACGTCCATGACGCTTTTTCATCATAGCGCGCATTACCGCTTTTGACAGACGGAAAACAGATGACAGGTTGGTTTCGATAATATCGTTCCACTCGTCATCTTTCATGCGCATTAACAGGTTATCACGAGTAATCCCGGCATTGTTCACCAGGATATCAACTTCACCAAATTCTGCGCGAATATTTCCCAGAACAGATTCGATAGATGCAGGATCGGTCACATTCAGCAGCATGCCTTTCCCGTTAGCACCTAAATAATCGCTAATCGCCTGCGCGCCGCTTTCGCTGGTCGCAGTACCGATAACTTTTGCCCCACGGGCAACGAGCGTCTCAGCGATTGCGCGGCCAATCCCGCGACTTGCACCGGTAACCAGCGCGATTTTTCCTTCAAAACTCATGGTTTTCCTCTTTTATTGCTCAAGCGCCGCAGACATAGCTGCCGGCTCGTTAAGCGCGGAAGCGGTCAGGGTGTCAACAATACGTTTAGTCAGACCGGTGAGGACTTTACCCGGGCCAACTTCATACAGATGCTCTACGCCCTGTGATGCCATAAATTCAACGGTTTTGGTCCACTGAACCGGGCTATACAGCTGACGGACAAGGGCATCGCGAATAGCTTCAGGCGTCGTTTCACTTTTCACGTCAACGTTATTCACGACTGGAATAGCTGGCGCGTTGAAGGTTATTTTTTGCAGCTCAACGGCCAGTTTCTCCGCTGCGGGCTTCATCAGCGCGCAGTGGGATGGGACGCTGACCGGCAGCGGCAGAGCACGTTTAGCGCCTGCAGCCTTACAGGCCGCCCCTGCGCGTTCTACGGCCTCTTTATTACCGGCAATAACGACCTGACCCGGCGAGTTAAAGTTCACCGGAGAAACCACCTGCCCTTCGGCAGACTCTTCGCAGGCTTTCGCAATCGCAGCATCGTCAAGACCGATGATCGCAGACATCGCCCCGGTACCTTCCGGAACCGCTTCCTGCATGAACTTACCGCGCAGTTCAACAAGGCGAACGGCGTCGGAAAAATTGATAACGCCCGCGCATACCAGCGCTGAATATTCGCCAAGGCTATGGCCAGCCAGCATCATCGGCGCTTTTCCGCCCTGCTGCTGCCAGACGCGATAGAGCGCAACGGAAGCGGTCAGCAGCGCCGGTTGGGTCTGCCAGGTTTTATTTAATTCTTCCGCCGGGCCCTGCTGTGCAAGCGCCCACAGATCGTAACCCAACGCCGCAGAGGCTTCACGGAACGTCTCTTCGATTACCGGGTAAGCGGCCGCCATATCTGACAGCATCCCGACACTCTGAGAGCCCTGTCCCGGGAAAACAAAAGCAAATTGCGTCATGTTTAAATCCTTATCCTAAAAACGAACCAGCGCGGAACCCCAGGTGAAACCGCCACCAAAGGCTTCCAGCAGAATAAGCTGACCACGTTGAATGCGGCCATCGCGCACGGCTTCATCCAGCGCACAAGGCACAGAAGCGGCTGAAGTATTACCGTGCCTGTCGAGCGTGACGACGACGTTGTCCATCGACATGCCCAGCTTCTTCGCCGTGGCGCTGATAATACGCAGGTTAGCCTGATGTGGTACCAGCCAGTCCAGCGACGAACGCTCGAGATTATTCGCAGCTAAAGTTTCATCGACGATATGAGCCAGCTCGGTCACGGCCACTTTAAAGACTTCGTTGCCCGCCATGGTCAGGAAGATCGGGTTTTCCGGATCGACGCGATCGGCGTTCGGTAGCGTCAGCAGTTCGCCGTAGCTCCCATCCGCATGCAGATGCGTAGAGATAATACCCGGCTCTTCGGAAGCCCCCAGCACCACGGCACCTGCGCCGTCGCCGAAAATGATAATGGTTCCGCGATCGGCAGGATCGCAGGTACGCGCCAGAACATCAGCGCCGATCACCAGCGCGTAATCGACCGCGCCGTTTTTCACGTATTGATCGGCAACGCTGAGCGCGTAGGTGAAACCCGCGCAGGCCGCAGCGACGTCGAAGGCCGGGCAACCTTTAATACCCAGCATTGATTGAATCTGGCAAGCCGAGCTGGGAAACGCATGGGTACCGGAGGTGGTCGCAACAATAATCAGACCAATTTGCTCCGGCTTTACGCCCGCCATATCCAGCGCATGCTTAGCGGCTTCAAGGCCCATGGTAGCAACTGTTTCGTTCGGCGCGGCAATACGACGCTCACGGATACCGGTACGAGTGACAATCCACTCGTCTGACGTATCGACCATATTTTCCAGTTCAGCGTTCGTACGCACGTGCTCAGGCAGATAGCTGCCGGTACCAATAATCTTCGTATACATGTACGCTCAGTCACTCTTGGGTAATATACCTGGTTAACTCAAACTGCGAGGCGTCAGTCGTTTCCGGTCACCGGGCTTTGAGGCCTGGCGTTCCCGCTTCTGCCGTCCTCAGGCAATTCGAAACCTGCAGGGTATAAAGATTCCAGGCGAGCGGCAATTCGCTGAGGAATCTGCCGCTGCACAGCCTGCACTGCCTGCTCTATCGCCACGCAAAAAGCGCGCTGATTGGCAGCCCCATGACTTTTGATCACGGAACCGCGTAATCCTAACAGACAGGCACCATTATACTGGTCGGGGTTGAGGTGACTGAATCGCCTCGACAGGCTTTTTTGTAACCAACGCTTTAATAAAAGCAGCCACCACGACCTTTTCTTCCCCTCTCCCTGTGATTTCAACAGTGAAAGGAACATTCTGACAACACCTTCCATCGTTTTTAATGTGACGTTGCCCGTGAATCCATCACAAACCAACACATCCGTTTTACCCGTCAACAACTCGTTGGCTTCCAGATACCCAATATAGTTGAGGGTTGGCAAAGTTTTCAAAACGGCCGCCGCGTCGCGAATGCTGCTGAGACCTTTCATCTCTTCTTCGCCGATATTCAGTAGCGCAACGCGGGGATCCTTAATACCAATAACTTCTTCCGCAAGGACCGCCCCCATGACGGCAAACTGCACCAGCATAGTGCTATCGCAATCCACGTTGGCGCCTAAATCCAGCACCACCGTTTTGCCCTTCAGCTGGTGCGGCAGCATGGTAACCAGCGCAGGGCGCTCAATCCCCTCAATGGGTTTGAGCAACAGCTTCGCCAGCCCCATTAGCGCTCCGGTATTACCCGCGCTGACGCAGGCCTGCGCCCGCCCTTCTTTTACTAACTCCAGCGCAATGCGCATTGAGCTACCGCGGCTGGCGCGAATCGCTTGCGCGGGCCGGGCATCACTGGCAATAACTGACTGCGCAGGGATAACCTGCAGACGTGAACGTTGTTCAAAATCAGCTTTGGCAAGTAATGGCGCGATAGTGTCGGGATCGCCGACTAAAAGAAGTGTGAGCTGTGAATTAGAGTTCAGTGCCTGCAATGCTGCAGGCACTGTCACGGAAGGGCCAAAATCCCCGCCCATGACATCTAACGCCAGGGTTAGACGTGTCAAGGTATCGTCGCTGCTCGGTTCGGTTATTCCCCAGTTACCCGGGGAGATCCTCACTAAGCTTCATCACGCTTTTACTCTTCGTCTTTCGCGCTGCAAGTGCGTTGACTGCGCTCGTTCACACCAGTCACATAGTGAGCTATGCTCCCGGCGCTTCTCTCGCTTGCGTCTTCTTGCAACGCGAAATCCATGGAGTAATGCGTGATTACTTAGCGATAACCTTGCGACCGCGGTAGAAACCGTCGGCAGTGATGTGGTGACGCAGGTGTTTTTCACCAGAAGCTTTGTCTACAGACAGGCTGGTGACTGCGGTCAGAGCGTCATGGGAACGACGCATGCCACGTTTGGAACGGGTTGGTTTATTCTGTTGTACGGCCATGGACCTTACTCCTCAATTACTTATGCTTTAAGCTGGCTAATACGGCAAATGGATTTGGTTTTTGTGCCTCTTCAGGCAGTTCACCAAAGACCATGTCCGCGTCGGACACTTCACAGTGTTCAGAATCATGCACCGGAACTACAGGCAAGGAGAGGATAATTTCATCTTCAACCAGCGCCAGCAGATCGATTTCACCGAATTCGTTAACCTCAATCGGCTCATACGCTTCCGGCAGTGCCTCGGCCTGTTCGTCATTTCTGACGGGGCTGAAACAATACGTTGTGTGAACATGATGGGGGAACGGTTTCCCGCAACGCTGACATTCGAGGGTTACCGACACCGTCGCATCGCCGCTTAAAACGGCAAGACGCTGGTTATCAATAGCGAACGACATGCTGCATTCCACATCGCTGTCCACGCTGACAACAGAATCAGCGACGCGCACAGCCTGATCACGGGTATAGATACCTTGGTAATCTAAGCGCTTTTGAGCCGTGCGAACCGGATCGAGAGTCAGGGGTAATTTTACCTTTTGCATAGGGCGCGCATATTAACTTTGTAACGTCATAGAGTCAAAGAAAAAGGCAGCCTCAGGTTGCCTTTTGCCATTTATTCGCACACATTGCGGCGCATAGTTTAAAATGATGCTCTGCGAAGCGCTATATGTGGATGAAAAAATATGTCTGAACTGATCCTCGCGTCAACCTCGCCCTGGCGGCGAATGCTGCTGGAAAAGCTGTCGGTGCCTTTTGAATGCGCGGCGCCGGACGTAGATGAAACCCCGCTGCCCGGCGAGCCCGCCCGCCAGCTGGTGATGCGTCTGGCGCAGGCAAAAGCGCAGGCCCTCGCCGCACGCTATCCGCAGCACCTCATTATAGGCTCCGATCAGGTTTGTGTCCTGGACGGTGAAATTACCGGCAAACCGCATACCGAAGAGAACGCCCATCGCCAGTTGAGAAAGGCCAGCGGCACCATCGTCACGTTCTACACCGGCCTCGCGCTATATAACTCTGCCAGGGGTCATCTACAAACTGAATGTGAACCCTTTGACGTCCACTTCCGCCATTTAAGCGATCGGGAAATTGAAAGCTATATCCGCAAAGAAAATCCGCTGCAGTGCGCCGGCAGTTTCAAAAGCGAAGGATTAGGCATCACGCTGTTCGAGAGACTCGAGGGCCGCGATCCTAACGCGCTGGTCGGTTTACCGCTCATCGCGTTATGTCAAATGCTGCGCCGGGAAGGATTCAATCCCCTGCTCACCTGAACATAATGACGCATGGCATCGGAGAGAGTGTGTTTTTCCCGATGCCATAACGCCGTTTATCAAGAACTTAAGTCACAGAACCATCCGCGTCGGGTTTGTTTAACGCCACGCAGCAGTTCAACGCGTACTCCCCCACAACAGTAATGCCTTACCTGTCACAGTTTATTTTTGCCGCACCATTAAAATAATAAAACAACGTTTTATTTTAAAAATGGAGCCACTATGCCTTTTCGCGCTACGCTTTTGACCCTCACCCTGCTGGCCGCCGCCAGCGTCAACGCGAACGACTGGCAGCGCCAGGGCGTCGTAGAAGGCAATTTACCCGCCTCCTGGCAGCAGTTGAAAGCGCAGATGACGTATCCGGACTCGTGGCTCTCTGGAAACTATCGTCATTTCGATCAATGGCGAGAGCACGCCCGCACGCTGCTTCGGCAATCCCTGCTAACGCCGACATCAGCAAGCCCGTTCACCCCGCAAACGCTGATGAGCGAAGATCGGGGCACCTATCGCGCCGAGAAACTGGCATTTAACGTCACAGATGAAAACCGGATTGCCGCTCTGATGTTAACGCCCAAATCAGCAGGCCCTCACCCGGCCATTGTCCTGCTGCACGACCATGGCTCAAAATTTGACATAGGCAAGGAGAAACTGATTCGTCCTTTGCGGGATGCCGCACGCCTGGCCAGCGCCGAGGCATGGGCAGATAAATTTTTCAGCGGTCGGTTCATCGGCGATGAGCTGGCGCAGCGCGGTTATGTTGTCATCGCTATTGATAGCCCGGGCTGGGGGGATCGCGGCCCCATGACCTACGAGCAGCAGCAGGCGCTGGCCAGTAACTATTTTAACCTTGGGCGCTCGCTGGCAGGGGAAGTCGCCTATGAAGATCTGCGAACCGTGAATTTCGTCAGTACGTTAAAAGAGGTTGATAATAAACGCATCGGGGTACTGGGTTTTTCAATGGGTGGTTTTCGCGCCTGGCAACTGGCCGCCCTGACTGACAAAGTCGCCGCCACTGCCGCGATCTCCTGGTTTGGTACCTGGAACGGCCTGATGCAGCCAGGCAACAACGTTCTGCGCGGTCAATCGGCGTTTTATATGCTTCATCCGGGCCTGGCCGGACATCTTGATATTCCCGACATCGCCAGCATTGCAGCGCCCAGGCCGATGCTGATTTATAGCGGCGGGCAGGATAAGCTGTTTCCCGCTGCAGCCGTTAATGACGCCTTCGCTAAGGTGCATAACGTATGGGCGTCACAGAACGCGCAGGATAAGCTGGAGACCAGAACGTGGCCGGAACTGGGCCACGTCTTTTATCAAGAACAGCAGGATGAAGTGTTCCCCTGGCTTGATAAGTGGCTCAAGCCCTGAGCAAGTCCGTATCACTTCGCGTTACGTAAAACCTGCAGGCAACGCTTAAGCTGGTTATCTAAAGGCGCTTCAACACGCATCACTTCCCCTGTACCCGGATGCGTAAACTTCAGCGCCGCCGCATGCAGGAACAGCCGGTTAAGGCCGGTGCCTGACAGCTGCTTATCGAATTCCCGGTCGCCGTAGCGATCGTCAAAAGCGATAGGGTGACCGGCATATTGGGTATGCACGCGGATTTGATGGGTACGCCCGGTTACCGGGCTGCAGCGCACCAGGGTCGCATGGGGATAACGCTCTTCGACTTTAAAACGCGTTTCCGACGGTTTCCCCTCCTGGTTAACCCGCACGATGCGTTCACCGCTCTGCAGAATATTCTTCAGCAGCGGAGCCTGCACCACTTTAGTGTGGGACTGCCACTGCCCGCGCACCAGCGCCAGGTAGTCTTTTTGCATTCCTTTGTCGCGCAGCTGCTCGTGCAGGGAACGCAGCGCGGAACGCTTTTTGGCGACCAACAGAACGCCAGAGGTATCGCGATCGAGGCGATGCACCAGCTCAAGGAAGCGCGCTTCCGGGCGCAGCGCGCGCAGACCTTCAATCACGCCGAAGCTCAACCCGCTGCCGCCGTGTACCGCTGTCCCGGAAGGTTTATTAAGCACCAGAATATGATCGTCTTCATATAAAATCACATCGGCCAGCGCAGCAACTTTCTGCAGGTGGGGAGAGACCGCCTCTTCTTCTTTCTCCGCGACGCGGACCGGCGGAATGCGCACTTCGTCGCCGGCTTCCAGCTTATACTCAGGCTTGACGCGCTTTTTATTGACCCGCACCTCGCCTTTTCGCAAGATGCGATAAATCATACTCTTTGGTACGCCCTTCAGCTGCGTACGCAAAAAGTTGTCGATACGTTGCCCTGCTTCATCATCAGCAATGGCAACCATTTTTACGCTTGGGATCTCAGTTTTCATGGTGCGCGATTCTAAATAGCCCGACGCATTAGCGCCACTCATTTTTATATGCTTATATTTATTATCATCCGGTTTTCGCCGCATGCTTCATCATCGTTTTGTTTGTTATTAGAACAATCCGTATACGCGGGTGAAAAAACTGTGGGTAACCGGGTGATAAAAGGTGAAAGTCAACTTGCTATAACGAGCTTAGCAATGGAATAATGATGCCGTTTTCCGTGCTGAAACTTGTTAGAACAAGAAATTAGCGGAATGACCAATTTTGTCTGACCGATCATCAACGCAGCAATGGCGTAAGACGTATTGATCTTTCAGACAGTTAGCGGGCTGCGGGTTGCAGTCCTTACCGGTACAGGCTCTATGGATTTCACGTCGCAGGAAGGCGTTCACACTGGGATATCCCGGCGCTCATTTCGATCAAATGATTAGAATGAGCAGGTTAAGCCGCCACGCCTGCTGCTTGAAAAACGATGGGTATAAATGGAATCTTCTCTGGTGATACATCCCAGGCAGTTCCCCTGATAATTGCGCTGTGTTTCCGTTTGAAATACAGGCGACCGACACTCTGCGCCTCTTAAGCGCGCGACAACCGTGAGGTTGGCGACGTGAAACAGACACGAGGCCATCGGTTTCCCCCGGTAAGGCGTTACTCTGCCCGTAGCTTAGTCGTCAATGTAAGAATAATGAGTAAGTTACGATGAAAAGAATGTTAATCAACGCAACTCAGCAGGAAGAGTTGCGCGTCGCCCTTGTTGATGGGCAGCGCCTGTACGACCTGGATATCGAAAGCCCCGGGCACGAACAGAAAAAAGCGAACATCTACAAAGGCAAAATCACTCGTATTGAACCTAGCCTCGAAGCCGCGTTTGTTGATTATGGCGCCGAACGTCATGGTTTCCTCCCTCTTAAAGAAATTGCCCGCGAATACTTCCCTGCCAACTACAGTTCCCACGGCCGCCCTAACATCAAGGACGTGCTGCGTGAAGGTCAGGAAGTGATTGTGCAGATTGATAAAGAAGAGCGCGGCAATAAAGGCGCCGCGCTGACCACCTTTATCAGCCTGGCGGGCAGCTACCTGGTACTGATGCCGAATAACCCACGCGCTGGCGGTATTTCACGCCGTATCGAGGGTGACGATCGTACCGAGCTGAAAGAAGCGCTGGCCAGCCTTGAGCTGCCGGATGGCATGGGACTTATCGTTCGCACCGCTGGCGTCGGCAAATCCGCCGAAGCGCTGCAGTGGGACTTAAGCTTCCGCCTGAAGCACTGGGAAGCCATCCAGAAAGCCGCTGAAAGCCGCCCTGCTCCGTTCCTGATCCATCAGGAAAGTAACGTGATTGTGCGCGCTTTCCGCGACTATCTGCGTCAGGATATCGGCGAAATTCTTATCGACAACCCGAAAGTGCTTGAGCTGGCGCGCCAGCATATCGCGGCTCTTGGGCGTCCGGATTTCAGCAGCAAAATCAAGCTGTACACCGGTGAAATTCCGCTGTTCAGCCACTACCAAATCGAGTCGCAGATTGAATCCGCTTTCCAGCGTGAAGTGCGCCTGCCTTCCGGCGGTTCTATCGTAATCGACAGCACCGAAGCGCTCACCGCTATCGATATCAACTCCGCCCGTGCTACCCGCGGCGGCGACATCGAAGAAACGGCGTTTAACACCAACCTGGAAGCGGCCGATGAAATTGCTCGCCAGCTGCGCCTGCGCGACCTCGGCGGTCTGATCGTTATCGACTTCATCGATATGACCCCGGTACGTCACCAGCGTGCGGTAGAAAACCGCCTGCGCGAAGCCGTACGCCAGGACAGAGCGCGCATCCAGATCAGCCACATTTCACGCTTTGGCCTGCTGGAGATGTCGCGTCAGCGTCTGAGCCCGTCGCTTGGCGAGTCCAGCCATCACGTCTGCCCGCGCTGTAGCGGAACGGGTACCGTACGCGATAACGAATCGCTGTCGCTTTCCATTCTGCGCTTGATCGAAGAAGAAGCGCTGAAAGAGAACACTAAAGAAGTTCACGCTATCGTTCCGGTGCCGATTGCTTCGTACCTCCTGAACGAAAAACGTGCTGCGGTAAGCGCCATTGAAACCCGCCAGGCCGATGTACGCGTCATCATCGTGCCAAACGATCAGATGGAAACGCCGCACTACTCCGTTCTGCGCGTACGTAAGGGTGAAGAGACCTCCACGCTGAGCTATCTGCTGCCGAAACTGCACGAAGAAGAGATGGCTATGCCTTCTGATGAAGAGCCGGCCGAGCGTAAACTTCCGGAGCAACCGGCGCTGGCCGCTTTTGTCATGCCTGATGCCCCACCAGCGCCGGCTCAGCAAGAGCCTGCTAAAGCTACGGTTGCCGTCGGAACACCAGCCGCTTCCGCACCTAAGTCGGCAGCGCCAGCGCAGCCGGGTCTGGTTGCACGCTTCTTCAGCGCCCTGAAAAATATCTTCTCCGGCGCAGAAGAAACTAAGCCGGCTGAAGTCCAGGTTGAGAAAAAAGCGGAGGAGAAATCCGAGCGCCAGCAGGAACGTCGCAAACCGCGCGCCAACAACCGCCGCGATCGCAACGACCGCCGCGATAATCGGGATAACCGCGATAATCGTGACAACCGCGACAATCGTGCCGAGAATAGCGAAGTTCGTGAATCTCGCGAAGAAAACCGCCGTAACCGCCGCGAGAAGCAGCAGAACGTCGAACCTCGCGACATCCGCCAGACAACGGCAGAAGATAGCGATAAAGGCAAAGCTCGCGATGATCAACCGCCGCGCCGTGAACGCAATCGCCGTCGTAACGACGAGAAGCGTCAGGTTCAGCAGGAAGCTAAAGCGCAAACTCGTGAAGAACCGGTCGTACAGGATAGCGAGCAGGAAGAACGCGTGCAGACCATGCCGCGCCGCAAGCCGCGCCAGCTGTCGCAGAAGGTACGTATTGAATCTGCTGCCGCTGAGCAGGTTGTCGAGCCGGTAGCCGCGCCTCAGGTCATCGAAGCGCCAGCCGTCCAACCCGAGGCCGCAGCTCCGCGCACGGAACTGGCGAAAGTCGACCTGCCGGCAGTTGTTGAAACCGCTGCGGAACATGACGATACTGGCGAAGCACGCGAAGCTAACGGTATGCCGCGTCGTTCGCGCCGTTCCCCTCGTCACCTGCGCGTAAGCGGCCAACGCCGTCGTCGCTACCGTGATGAGCGTTACCCGACGCAATCCCCGATGCCGCTGACCGTAGCCTGCGCATCGCCGGAAATGGCATCTGGTAAAGTGTGGATCCGTTACCCTGTCGTTCGCCCGCAGGACCAGCAGCAAGAAGAAGCGCAGGTACAGGAGTTCGCTACCACCGCGGTTGACCCCGTTATCACCCCTGCGGCCGCCGTTGAACCGGCTGTCTCTGAAGTGGTTGCCCCGGAGATAGTTGAAGAGCGCGTTGTTGAGCCGGTCGTCATCTCTGAGCCTGTGGCGATGATGAACGAACCTGAAGCTCCGGTTGTCGAAACCACGCACCCGGAAGCTATCGCCGCACCGGTTGATGAACAGCCGCAGCTGATTGCCGAGGCTGATGAAACCGTCGCCGAAGAGGTTGTCGCAGAAGCTGTCGACGTCGTGGCGAAAGAGGCTGTCGAGCCGGAAGCAGCGGTCGCTGAACCTGCTGCGGTTGAAGAAGCCGCGGCCGCTGTTGAAGAAGCGCCTGTCGTCTCCGAACCGGTGGTTGAGCCGGCACCGGCGGCAGAGCCGGTAGTGAAGACTCAACCTGTTGTCACGACTGTGCCGGTCGTTAAGGTCGCCAATCGTCACGCCACCGCGCCGATGACCCGCGCGCCTGCGCCAGACTACGTCCCTGAAGCGCCTCGTCAAAGCGACTGGGTTCGCCCGAGCTTTGATTTTGACGGTAAGGGCGCTGCTGGTGGCCATAGCGCGACCCATAAAGCCGCTGCCGGGCCTACCCGTCCGCAGCCCGTAGAGTAACGCCTACCAGACCGGCCCCAGCGGCCGGTCTTTTTTTATTCCCCTTCCGGTCGCTGCATCCCCGCAATCTGCGGCATAACCTCGCGCATCAAATCGAGAAACTTACGCAACCGCGTCGGATAATAGCGTGCCCAGGGATAGACAAGATGTACCGGCAGCGGAGAGGCACGCCACTGCGGGAATAGCTCCACCAGCCGCCCGGCGGCAATATCCTCCGCTACCGCCCAGCTCGAAACAATCGCCGCGCCCAGCCCCGCCAGCGCGGTATTGCGGGCGACATGTACGCTGTCGGTACTCAGGCACGGAGCAATGCTAAAGGTTGTAAGCTGCTCATCCACCTCTGATTGCAGCATCACCTCATGCTGATAGAACGTGCTGATGGCTACCCAGGGCAGCAGCGACATCTCCTGCGGCTCGGTTAACGGCGGATAGTTCGCCAGCAGCGACGGCGATGCCACTACGCTGCGCGGCACCTCGGCCAGCAGGACCGACACCGTAGCCGGATCCACCTCAGCCCCCACGCGAATCGCGCAGTCGATGCCATCGCTCAGGAAATCCACGTTTTTATCATTCAGCATCCATTCGACCGATAGCTGGGGATAGCGCTGCAGAAAGTCCACCAGCGGCCCCAGCAGCTGCTGCTGACCAAACGCATGCGGCGCCCGTACCCTTAATATCCCCACCGGACGGTCATCGGTGATGCGCAGGTCGTCTTCCAGCGCCAGCCACGCATCGACGATCTGTCGGGCATGCTGGTAACAGCGCTCGCCGTCATCGGTCAGCTTCATCGCATGGGTGGTACGCAGGATCAGCTTTGCGCCGAGCAGCCCTTCCAGCGACTGGAGTCGTCGACTTACCGTCGCCTGGGTCGTGTTCATCTGGACCGCCGCAGCGGAGAGAGACCCGGCTTCGACAATCCGAATGAACGTACGCATCAATTCGATACGATCTATACGCTCCTGCTTCTTCATTTTTATTCTGCCTATACGTTTAGCGTATAACCGTTTTACCACCGGGCTATCTACCGCGCCAGCCTCATTACGGGAAAAATAGCGCCATCGCTTCTAAGAGGAATCATTCATGACACCGACACCACTCACCTCCCGCGCAGCCGGCTGGGTAATTTTTATCCTTGCGCTCGGCGCAGGCTTCAGCGTTGCCGCTATCTATTACGCGCAGCCGCTGCTGCCGCTAATGGGAGCAAACCTGCATTTGAGCGTTGAGGGTATGGGTCTGGTTCCGACCCTGACTCAAGCGGGCTATGCGCTGGGTATACTTTTCCTTCTACCGCTTGGCGACCGTCACGATCGCAGAAAGCTGATCCTGATGAAAAGCGCCGCGCTGGCGGTCCTGTTGCTGCTCTGCAGCCTTACCGGTCAGCTCACCTCTCTGTTGATGGTTAGTTTGCTGATCGGGATGGCTGCGACAATGGCGCAGGATATCGTACCAGCTGCCGCGATTCTGGCTCCTGCGGGTAAACAAGGGAAAATGGTGGGTACGGTCATGACTGGCCTGCTGCTGGGGATCCTGCTGTCACGGACGGTGAGCGGGCTGGTGGGTGCGCTATTCGGCTGGCGGGTGATGTATCAGGCCGCTGCGGTCAGTATTGCACTGATTGGTCTGCTGATGTGGCGCGTGCTGCCGCGCTTTGAAATTCACTCAAACCTGACTTATCCGCAGCTGATAAAATCGATGGCCCACCTGTGGAAACGCTATCCGGCACTGCGTCGCGCCGCATTCGCCCAGGGGTTCCTCTCTATCGCCTTCAGCGCATTCTGGTCCACCCTGGCGGTCATGTTACTGGCGCACTATCAAATGGGCAGCGCGGTAGCCGGCGGCTTTGGTATTGCAGGCGCTGCCGGGGCGCTCGCCGCCCCGCTGGCTGGCGGCCTGGCCGATAAATTCGGAGCCGAAAAAGTCACGCAAATGGGCGCGGCGCTGGTTACCGTTTCTTTTGCCCTGATGTTTCTGCTGCCTGCGCTACCGCCGCATGGCCAGCTGATCCTGATTGCCATCTCGGCCGTCGGTTTTGACCTTGGACTGCAATCCAGCCTCGTGGCGCACCAGAACCTGGTGTATGGTCTGGAGCCTCAGGCGCGCGGTCGTCTCAATGCGCTGTTGTTTACCGGCGTGTTTATCGGAATGTCGCTCGGCTCAGTGCTGGGAAGCAAACTGTATGTGATAGCAGGCTGGAGCGGTGTAGTGACTCTCGCCGTCATTACCGGCGCTATCGCCCTCGGCATCCGCCTGATAGAAAGCGCGAGGGTCGTTTCGGCGCAACGAACCGTCAGGTAAAAAAAAGCCGCCCTGCTGGCAATACAGGGCGGCTTTTGTGTCAGGAAGAGAACTCAGACCGTGCGGCGAGCAAACTCTTTGACGCGGAAGCCCAGCAGCAACAGCGTCGCGAAATAGGCGACGACACCCGCTACCACGACTACCATCAAACGCAGCAGGCGGAACGGCATCGTCCCCTGCGACCACTCCGGCATCAGGTACATCACGCCCAGCAGCGCCGCAGACATCACGATGACGGCAATCACCAGGCGCAGCAGGAACAGGAACCAGCCGGGCTGAGGGGTGAAAATTTTCTGTTTCCTCAGCTGCCAGTAGAGCAGCCCGGCGTTAAGGCAGGCCGCCAGGCCAATCGACAATGACAGACCGGCATGCTTTAGCGGACCAATAAAGGCGAGGTTCATAACCTGCGTCATGATCAGCGTGACGATGGCAATTTTCACCGGCGTTTTAATGTCCTGACGCGAATAGAAGCCGGGAGCCAGTACCTTCACCACAATGAGTCCCATCAGGCCAACGGAATAAGCGACCAGCGCGCGCTGAGTCATCGCGGCATCAAAGGCGGTAAATTTTCCGTACTGGAATAACGCGACCGTCAGCGGCTTGGCCAGTATCCCTAACGCCACGGCGCTCGGTAGCGCAAGCAGAAAGCACAGGCGCAATCCCCAGTCCATCAAACGGCAGTATTCGTCGTGATTGCCGCTGGCAAAACTTTTGGACAGAGAAGGCAGCAGAATGGTCCCCAGCGCCACGCCCAGTACGCCGGACGGAAACTCCATCAGGCGATCGGCATAGTACATCCATGACACCGAGCCGGAGACGAGGAACGAGGCAAAAATGGTATTGATGATCAGGGAAATCTGGCTAACCGAGACGCCGAGGATCGCCGGCCCCATCTGTTTCACCACCCGCACCGCGCCAGCATCTTTGAGGTTGATTCGCGGCAGCACCAGCATGCCGATTTTCTTCAAATGCGGCAGCTGCCAGGCAAGCTGCAAAATACCGCCAACCGTCACCGCCCACGCCATGGCCAGCATCGGCGGATTAAAGTAGGGCGCGGCAAACAGCGCAAAACCAATCATGCTGACGTTCAGGAAAGTCGGAGCAAAAGCAGGCACCGAAAAGCGGTTCCAGGTATTCAGGATGGCGCCCACGAGTGAAGCCAGGGAGATCAGCAGAATATAGGGAAAAGTGATGCGCAAGAGCTGAGTGGTCAGGGCGAACTTTTCGGGCGTATTGGCAAATCCCGGCGCGGTGATGGTGATCACCCACGGTGCCGCCAGCATACCAGCGATGGTCACCAGCGCCAGCACCAGCGTCAGCAAGCCCGAAACATAGGCGACGAAAACCCGGGTCGCATCTTCACCCTGCTTGCTTTTATATTCCGCCAGAATCGGCACAAAAGCCTGTGAGAACGCGCCCTCAGCAAAAATACGCCGTAATAGATTCGGAAGTTTGAAAGCAACGAAGAAGGCGTCGGTGGCCATCCCTGCGCCAAAAATACGCGCCACAATCGCATCGCGCGCAAAACCCAGCACGCGCGAAAACATGGTCATCGAACTGACGGCCGCCAGTGATTTTAAAAGATTCATTAACGTGTTATTCCACAACCCTGGAGTAAAACGCCCGCTCAGGCGGGCGCTGGAAAGTGGCGATAGTCTACCGGGTTCATAATGAATTACTACTGCCAGTTGTTACAACGGGTTATTCGCTCATTGCTTCGCGCCAGAGTTTCTCCACGATACGCTGAGCAAGCAGCGCCTGTTCGCCGGAGGTTTCAGGAACCGTCTGATTTTGCACGCATTCGATAAAATGCCGGGCGCAGCCGGTGAATCCTCGTTGCTCAAGGGTGGTCTGCCAGCCGGGGACCGGACGCTGGATCACGCCGCGCCCCCGCTCCTCCTGCCACTCCCGCATATCACGGACTTCATATAATCCACCGTCGGTTACCGCCTGCACCCACTCCCGCTGGCTTCCAGCGCGGCGGTGCATACTGGTGGTCATTTGGATCATCCCGCAGCTGAAATGATGTTCAGCATAAAGCATTTCACCCTGGGCCGTCGTGAGCAGCGTACCGCCGTTTAAACGGGCTTTATCGCCCGCCAGCCATAGTGCGGTGTCGACGACATGCAGATAGTCATCCAGCAGCGTAAAGCGCAGATCGTGGCCCACGCTGTCGCTACGGTGTTTATCCATCCGCAGCGAAGCCGCGTTACCGAGCTGAGCTTTAAGTTCGCGATAGAGAGGGGAGAAGCGGCGATTAAATCCGACCATAAGAGTAAGACGGCGGCGGGCCGCCAGCTCAACCAACGTCTCCGCATCGCTAAGCTTGTCGGCCAGCGGTTTATCAACGCAGACATGAACTCCGGCATTGAGTAACCGACTAACCACTTCATAATGTGAAACCGTTGAAGTATGGACGAATACAGCATCACACTGCGCCGCCAGCTGTTCCAGAGTATCCGCATAGGGGATACGCCACGTTTCACAGATGCGCAGCGCTTTCTCTTTTCCCGGCGACCACGCCGCCTGTAGCGTCCAGCCATCCGCTGCTCCCAGCACCGGCAGCCAGCCCTTTTGCGCAATGCTACCTAAACCAACGACGCCGATGCGTAGTTTCGCCGACATGCTTAATCTCCTGAATGAGGCAGCAGTGAATCCAGACGCGCTTTAAGTTCAGCGACGTCCGCTTCCAGCGCCTCAACGCGGGCCTGGAGATCGTCACCCGCCGGCGAAACGGCTTCAACGGCGGTAATCAGCGAATCCATATCATCGCAGAACAGGTGCATATAGCGGCTTTCACGCTTCCCGGGTTCCCGCGGCAGACGTGCAACATAGGGGCCGTCGTCTCGCGTAGCCAAATTTTCGAGGACGCTTTCCACCTCTGCCATATCGCTGAATTCATGCATTCTCTGCGCCCGCCCGCGCAGTTCTCCGGGCGTCTGCGCCCCGCGCAGCAGCAACGTGGTAATAATTGCCACTTCCGCTGGAGTTAATTTCAGGTCGCCAAATTCAGAGTTGCAGAAGCGCTGTTCATATTTGGTCACCCGATTGCCGAAACCGCTTACCGTACGCAAAAAATGACGCTTAACTAACGTATCGAGGAGCTCCTGCACGTCATTTTCGCTGAGCGACATCACCGGTTCACGGTTCGTTTTCTGATTACAGGCGGTCACCACCGCGTTGACCGACAGGGGGTACTGCTCCGGCGTGGTGACCTGCTTTTCCAGCAGACAGCCAATGACTCGCGCCTCATGCGCGGTTAACTGATATTTCATGATGTCTCCTTAGCGACCCGGGGTCCAGTCCGGTGTCGTCAACGCCGTCAGTACGTGATCGCGCCACTGCCCATCAATGAGCAGGTAATCTTTGGCGTAACCCTCTTTTTCAAAACCCAGACGCGCCAGCAAATCGCCGCTACGCTGATTATGCGGCATATAGTTTGCCATTATGCGATGGATATGTTGCGTGCGCTGCATATAGCGAATTGCCGACGTCAGCGCTTCAAACATTAGCCCCTGCCCTTGCCATTTCTCTCCGATAGAGTAACCGAGATAGCAGGCATGAAACGATCCGCGCACCACGTTCGAAAAATTCGCCACGCCGATAATCTCTTTTTCTTCGGGGTCCAGCAGCGCAAAATAGAATGCCGAACCCTGCTTGTGAAACTCCGAAATCATCGATAAACGCGCCTGCCAGCCGGAAGGATAACAGTGGCTGTCGTCGCGCACTGGTTCCCAGGGTTTTAAGAACCCTTTATTTTCCGCGTAGTAATCGGCCAGACGCCAGGCGTCACGATCGTGTACCAGCCGCACCACCAGCCGATCCGTCGTCAAACGCACCTTCGGTACGTTACTGCGATAGCCAAACATTCCCCTCTCCTGTTCCCCTGACGCAATACTTGCTGACTTTACTATACCTGTCCTGCAGGGATGTGTGAAAACAGCAACATACCATTTTCTGCACCATCTCTGCTTTTCGATGAATAGCCTCTATCGTTCTTGCATTTTGATAAAAAAATATTGTCGCGAGTTAGCTGGGAAAATAGCCATTAACCCCGCAAAATATCAGAGCTTATTCTTATTTTTCCCGGGAGGGGAAATGTCCCGCGTATCGCAGGCAAGGAGCCTGGGTAAATATTTCCTGTTAGTTGATAACATGCTGGTCGTACTCGGCTTTTTCGTCGTGTTCCCGCTCATCTCTATTCGCTTTGTCGATCAGATGGGGTGGGCCGCGCTAATGGTCGGCATTGCGCTCGGGCTGCGTCAACTGGTGCAGCAAGGTTTAGGGATATTCGGCGGTGCGATTGCCGACCGTTTTGGCGCCAAACCGATGATCGTCACCGGCATGCTGATGCGAGCTGCCGGTTTCGCCGCGATGGCCGTCGCCCATGAACCATGGGTCCTGTGGTTATCCTGCATACTCTCCGGTCTCGGCGGCACGCTGTTCGATCCCCCGCGGGCGGCGTTGGTGGTTAAGCTGGTTCGCCCACACCAGCGCGGGCGTTTCTTCTCCATTCTGATGATGCAGGACAGCGCCGGGGCGGTGATCGGCGCGCTGCTGGGTAGCTGGCTGCTGCAGTATGATTTTCGTCTGGTGTGCAGCGCTGGAGCGGCCCTGTTTATCGCCTGCGCGGCGTTCAATGCCTGGTATCTCCCGGCCTGGAAGCTGTCAACGGTTAAAACGCCGGTTCGTGAAGGGCTGGGCCGCGTGCTGCGTGACAAACGATTTGTCACCTACGTCTTGACGCTAACCGGATATTACATGCTGGCAGTACAGGTCATGTTAATGCTGCCGATTATGGTTAACGATATTGCGGGTTCTCCGGCGGCGGTAAAATGGATGTATGCCATCGAAGCCACCATTTCACTGACGCTGCTTTATCCGATTGCCCGCTGGAGTGAAAAACGGTTTCGCCTTGAGCATCGGCTGATGGCCGGACTGCTGATTATGACGCTGGCAATGATGCCGATTGGCCTGAGCAGCAATCTGCAGCAGCTGTTTACGCTGATCTGCGTGTTTTATATCGGGTCCATCATCGCCGAGCCTGCGCGCGAGACGCTTGGCGCTTCGCTGGCGGATGCCAGAGCGCGCGGCAGCTATATGGGCTTTAGCCGTCTGGGATTAGCCTTCGGCGGCGCTTTCGGCTACGCAGGCGGCGGCTGGCTGTTCGATGCCGGTAAGGCCACGGGTCAGCCGGAGCTGCCGTGGCTGATGCTGGGCGCGATCGGTCTTGCGACGTTTGTTGCTCTGTGGTGGCAGTTCAGTCCAAAACGTTCAACGTCCGGTATGCTCGAGCCGCGCACCTGATTTGCCGGACCGTCGTTTCTCCTCCATACTGAATTGAGGAAGTTCAGCAACAATGGAGGAGAAACGTGAAGTTATATATCTACGATCACTGCCCGTTCTGCCTGAAAGCCCGCATGATTTTCGGCCTGAAAAATATCCCTGTCGAACTGATCACGCTCCTGAACGATGATGAATCAACCCCAACCCGCATGATCGGCCAGAAAATGGCGCCCATCCTGCAAAAAGACGATAGTCGCTATATGCCAGAAAGCATGGATATCGTGCACTATGTCGATAAACTTGATGGAAAACCGCTACTGACCGGAGCGCGTAACCCGGCTATTGAAACCTGGCTGCGCAAGGTCAACGTCTACGCGAATCGTCTGTTGATCCCGCGTTTCGCCAAATCCGCATTTGATGAATTCTCAACCCCAGAGGCGCGCGCTTATTTTGTGAATAAGAAGGAAGCGGCTATTGGTAGCTTTGCCGATCACCTCGCCCATTCTACCGGTCTGGTTAAGAACATCAGCGACGATCTGCGCGCGTTGGATAAACTTATCGTCCAGCCAAACGCCGTCAACGGAGAGCTGTCTGAAGATGATATTCATCTCTTCCCACTCCTGCGGAATCTGACGCTGGTTGCCGGGGTGAACTGGCCGAGCCGCGTGGCCGCCTATCGCGACAATATGGCTAAACAGACGCAAATCAATCTGCTTTCCTCAATGGCTATTTAAGCTCAGGGCAGCGGAAGGTAGTGTCCTTCGCTGCCTCCCCCCGCTTTTTAAGTCTTTTCCGCTAGCACCTCCTGCGCTGGCGGGTCATGCTGCTTTGTGTCAGGATGAACCCATGGCATGACATTAAGGAATCCAATGAAAAAGATGTTTATCGCGGCCGCGCTTATCGTCAGCGGCCTGCTGAGCGGCTGTAATCAGCTTACGCAATATTCCGTGAGTGAGCAGGAGATCAACCAGGCGCTGCAGAAACGTAACCACTTCGCCAAGGATATTGGCCTGCCCGGCGTTGCGGATGCTCATATTGAACTACAAAACCTGACCAGCGCGATTGGTCGTGAAGAACCCAATAAAGTGACGCTAAGCGGCGTTGCTAATTTAGATCTGAATTCACTATTCGGGAACCAGAAAGCGACCATTGACCTGAAGTTAAAAGCGCTGCCGACCTTCAACAAAGAGAAAGGCGCCATTTTCCTGCAGGAGATGGAGGTGGTGGACGCAAAGGTTCAACCTGAAAAACTGCAGTCCGTGGTACAGACGCTCATTCCTTACCTGAATCAGTCGCTGCGTAGCTACTTCAATCAGCAGCCTGCCTACGTCCTGCGCGAAGACGCCAGTGCGGGCGAAGCGTTGGCGAAAAAGTATGCTAAAGGGATTGAGGTTAAGCCGGGTGAGATTATTATCCCGTTCACTAACTAACGGCTCGGGCGCAGAAGCGCCCGTTTTTTTACAGAAGTTGATGCAAAGGAAAACGTTTACGCTTATCCTTAGTGCCCGGCAAAAACAGCCCTGATGACTGACCCTATTTAGCCGGAGCCTTCCATGACAGCACAATCCCAGGTATTGAAAATCCGCCGCCCTGACGACTGGCATATCCATCTGCGCGATGACGATATGTTAAAAACCGTCGTGCCTTACACCAGTGAGTTTTATGGCCGGGCGATCGTGATGCCGAATCTGGTACCCCCTGTCACCACCGTCGAAGCCGCCCTTGCCTATCGCCAGCGCATCATGGCGGCAATCCCGGCGGGCCACGATTTTACGCCGCTGATGACCTGTTATCTGACGGATACGCTCGACCCTGCTGAGCTGGAACGCGGATTCAACGAGGGCGTTTTCACCGCCGCCAAACTTTATCCGGCCAATGCGACCACCAACTCCAGCCACGGCGTCACCAGCACTGATGCAATCATGCCGGTACTGGAGCGCATGGAAAAGCTGGGAATGCCCCTGCTGGTGCACGGTGAGGTCACTCACGCGGACATCGATATTTTTGACAGAGAAGCGCGGTTCATTGAAACCGTCATGGAGCCGCTGCGTCGGCGCCTGCCGGGTCTGAAAGTGGTGTTCGAACACATCACCACCAAAGATGCCGCTGAATACGTACGCGACGGCAATGAGCTGCTGGCGGCGACCATCACCCCGCAGCACCTGATGTTTAACCGCAATCATATGCTGGTTGGCGGCGTGCGTCCCCATCTATATTGCCTGCCGATCCTTAAACGCAATATTCACCAGCAGGCGCTGCGCGAACTGGTGGCCAGCGGTTTTGACCGCGCCTTCCTCGGTACTGATTCCGCTCCGCATGCCCGCCATCGTAAGGAAGCCAGCTGCGGATGTGCAGGCTGTTTTAACGCCCCGACCGCCCTGGGCAGCTACGCAACGGTGTTCGAGGAGATGAACGCCCTGCAGCACTTTGAAGCCTTTTGTTCGCTTAACGGCCCTCGCTTCTATGGTCTGCCGGTCAATGAAGGCTACGTTGAGCTGGTGCGCGAAGAGAGCCTGGTGGTAGAGAGTATCGCTCTGCCTGGCGACGCGCTGGTGCCGTTCCTGGCAGGAGAAACCGTGCGCTGGAGCATGAAGAAATAAATACCTCTCCCCCTGTTGTAAATGCGACAACAATACTGTATAAATAAACAGTACATTACACAGGGGGCAATTATGCGTATTGAAGTCTCTATCGCCAAATCGACAGCCTTACCCAACGGCGCTTTAGATGCGCTGAACAATGAACTCTCCCGCCGTATCGAACAGCAGTTCCCCTCGACGTCAAGCCAGGTGACGGTTCGCTACGCGGCTAATAACAATCTGTCGGTTATCGGCGGCCTGAAAGAAGACAAAGACCGGATTAGCGAAATCCTGCAAGAAACCTGGGAAAGCGCTGACGACTGGTTTGTCCGCGACTAGTCAATTAAATTTGCTCCCTCATTGTGCAACTTTTTGCCGGGTCGCCCCGGCTTTTTTATTTTTTTGATACTCAGACTCTCCCCTATTGCTTTTGCTTAGCGCCTTCAAAAATAACGTATAACTGAATTGTGTTTGCGTAAAAAATCAGCAATCAGCAGCGTATGTATCTCTTTTTCATTTAATTTCTCGAGTTTATTCTTGACTGCTGATATAATTAACTTGCTTCAAAAAACACGCATTAAACCTCGAGAACTGTTGTCTTTTAACATATGAATAAGGGGTTATGATGGAAAAGAATAATGAAGTCATCCAGACCCATCCCCTCGTTGGATGGGACATCAGCACCGTAGATAGTTACGATGCGCTGATGTTGCGCCTGCACTACCAAAACCCCGCTCAAGAAAGCAGTAGAGACGCAGAGATTGGCCAGACGCTATGGCTAACGACGGACGTCGCACGTCAGTTTATTTCTATTCTGGAAGCAGGTATTGCGAAGATTGAATCAGGCGAATACCAGGAAAATGAGTATCGAAGGCATTAAGATTTAGCAAAATGTCTTAATATTCACCTAACAGGCACCTTCGGGTGCCTGAACTATTTTCGGGCTTGTATATCAGCAGGTTGTTAATTACCCTGCTAATAAAGCAATAACCTGGAACTCACCATGCAATACGATCTTATCATTATCGGTAGCGGCTCCGTCGGCGCTGCCGCAGGCTATTATGCTCGCCAGGCAGGGCTTAACGTACTGATGATTGATGCCCATCAGCCTCCGCATCAGGAAGGTAGCCATCACGGCAGCACCCGCCTGATACGTCATGCTTACGGCGAAGGCGAAAGATACGTCCCTCTGGTACTACGCGCGCAGAAGCTATGGGATGAATTTGCCGCCGCCAGTGGGGAAGCCGTTTTTGAGCGTACAGGGGTGATTAACCTCGGGCCTGCCGACTCCGACTTTCTGCGCAACGTGGCCAGCAGCGCGCGCGAGTTCCAGCTCAATATTGAAGAAATGGATGCGCAGACAGTGATGACTCGCTGGCCGGAAATTCGTATTCCTGACGATTACCGGGCGATATTTGAACCCGCATCCGGGATACTGCGCAGCGAACTGGCCGTTGAAACCTGGATCCGTCTGGCACGCGAAGCGGGAGCCGCGCAATTGTTCAACTGCCCGGTTTCTGCTATTCACCACCAACCGGACGGCGTAACCGTTGAGACGCTGGATGGCGAGTACAGCGGCAAAAAACTCCTTGTCAGCGCCGGTACCTGGGTTACGCGTCTGTTGCCAGAACTCCCAGTCCAACCGGTACGTAAAATTTTCGCCTGGTTTCAGGCCGATGGTCGCTACAGCAGCAAAAATAACTTCCCGGCGTTTACCGGCGAGTTAGCTAATGGCGATCAGTTTTACGGTTTCCCGGCAGAAGATAACGAATTAAAAATCGGTAAGCATAACGGCGGGCAGCTTATTTCCACTCCGGAGGAGCGCAAGCCGTTTGGCTCTGTTGCTACGGACGGTTCAGAATCTTTTAGCTTCTTGCGTAACGTGTTGCCCGGTATCGGCGGCTGCCTGCACGGCGCATCCTGCACCTATGACAATACTGCTGACGAAGACTTTATTATTGATATGCTACCCGGCCAGCCGGATACGCTGCTGATCACCGGCCTGAGCGGTCACGGCTTTAAATTTGCTCCGGTTTTAGGCGAACTGGCCACACGGTTCGCGCTTGAAGAACCCTTTGGATTTGATCTATCTGCGTTTTCACTGGCGCGGTTTAATAAATAACTGCCCAACGTCACAACTACGCTAAAGAAACGGCCTCGTTTGAGGCCGTTAATAACTGAGAGAGATGATGCGTCGCCTGTTTGAATTACTGGTTAACAACGTCCGCGAACATTTTATGATCTACCTGGCGCTGTGGCTGCTGCTGGCGTTTATCGATCTTATCTGGTTATGGTTTTTCTGACGGCTCAGGATCGGGGATCCCCAGCTTAGTATTCAGACGACCGCGGGATTTATTAAAAATCTTATTGCCATTTTCCCGTCCGGCGCGCAGTTTTCTCTGCTCCTCTTCCGGCAGCTTATGTTCTTCCATGCAGGCTTCGCTACAGCAGCCGGCGAATTTCTCCGCGCAGGAAGGACACTGGATAAATAGCAGATGGCAACCATCATTCAGGCAATTGGTGTGGCTATCGCACGGAGCGCCGCACTGATGGCAATGGGCGATAACGTCATCTGAGATACGCTCCCCCATCCGCTCATCGAAGACAAAGTTTTTACCGACAAAGCGTACCGGCAGCCCCTGCTCGCGGGCGCGTCTCGCATACTCGATAATCCCGCCCTCAATATGCGAGACTTTAGTAAATCCGTTGTGCTTCATCCAGGCGCTGGCTTTTTCACAACGGATACCGCCGGTGCAGTACATCACGATATTCTTATCTTTATGTTCCTGCATCATCTCCACGGCTTTTGGTAGCTGGTCGCGAAAAGTATCCGCCGGGATCTCCAGTGCGTTCTCGAAATGGCCAACCTCATACTCATAGTGGTTGCGCATATCAATAAAGACCGCATTGGGATCGTCCAGCATCGCGTTAACCTCTGCGGCTTTCAGATAATCCCCCACGTCCGAGGCATCAAATGTCGGATCGTCAATTCCATCCGCCACGATCCGATCGCGAACCTTGAGGCGCAGAACCCAAAATGATTTGCCGTCATCGTCCAGAGCGATATTCAGGCGGAGCCCATTGAGGGCGGGGTCAAAACCGTATAAGAATTCGCGCAGCGCATCGACCCGGCTTTGCGGGACGCTGATTTGCGCGTTAATCCCTTCATGAGCCAGATAAATTCGGCCAAAGACATTAAGCTTAGTCAGCGCAATCCACAGCGCATCGCGCGTGGCTTTCGGGTCAATAATAGAGAAATACTTATAAAACGAGATCGTCGTGCGCGGCTCGGTTTCAGCCAACATTTGCGCTTTTAACGTCTCATTTGAAATGCGGTTATGTAACACTGGCATGGTGTACCTGCTCGGCATAGTCAATGAGTAAAATAAACGGCGGGCATCATATAGCAAACACGCTTAATTTACATCCCTACATTTTGCGCTACATTTTTCTCACCCATATTTGCATGCATTAACATTAAATGCCATCTGAGGCCGGTATTTTGGCTGAGGCATAAAAAAATGCGATAATAGAACACGTTGCTTAATTAAACAGGTATGAGATGACCCATTTACCTAAATTTTCCGCAGCGTTGCTGCACCCGCGTTACTGGTTGCTTTGGTTAGGAATCGGCCTGCTGTGGTTGGTAGTTCAGCTGCCTTATCCCCTGATTTATCGCCTCGGTACTGGTCTTGGCCGTATCGCCATGCGGCTAATGAAGCGCCGGGCCAAAATAGCCCATCGCAATCTGGAGCTCTGTTTTCCTGATAAAAGCGAGCAAGAGCGTCACCGGATGGTCGTGGCAAACTTTGAATCCGTCGGTATGGGGCTGATGGAAACCGGTATGGCCTGGTTCTGGCCGACGAAGCGTATTGCGCGCTGGACGGACTCCATCGGCGTAGAGCATATCCGCGATGTACAGGCGCAAAAGCGCGGCATTTTGCTTATTGGCATTCATTTTCTGACCCTGGAAATGGGCGCCCGCATGTTCGGCATCAATGAGCCGGGTATCGGGGTTTATCGCCCTAATGATAACCCGGTTATCGACTGGCTACAGACCTGGGGACGGCTGCGCTCCAACAAAGACATGATCGATCGTAAAGATCTCAAGGGTATGATCCGCGCATTGAAAAAGGGAGAAGTGATCTGGTACGCGCCGGACCACGACTATGGCCCCGCCGCCAGCGTGTTTGTGCCGTTTTTCGCCGTTGACCAGGCCGCGACGACCTCCGGCACCTGGATGCTGGCAAAGATGTCAAAAGCCTGCATCGTTCCCTTCGTTCCGCGCCGTAAACCCGACGGTAAAGGTTATGAGCTGATCATCCTGCCGCCAGAGTGCGATCCGCCGCTGGACGATGCGGAGACGACCGCTCTGTGGATGAATAAAGTTGTTGAGAAATGCATATTAATGGCGCCGGAGCAGTATATGTGGATGCACCGCCGCTTTAAAACGCGTCCGGAAGGCGTTCCTTCTCGTTATTAAATCTTTTCCATTTTCCGCCTGGTTATCCCGCATCTGAACACGGATGCGGGATATGTCGCCTTGTTTAGTCCCCTCCTTTAGCTTTAAAAGCTCTCCTGCATTGCGGCAGTCATTTCTCAGGCGCATAATTAGCATGCTCATATTTTCAATTATTTGACCTGCGCTGCAGGCCAGTGGAATCCTATGTCGTCTGCTGATACCCCTATTAACTGGAAACGTAATCTCACCGTCACCTGGCTCGGCTGCTTTTTAACCGGGGCGGCCTTTAGCCTGGTGATGCCATTTCTCCCTTTGTACGTTGAACAGCTCGGCGTCACCGGCCACAGTGCCCTGAATATGTGGTCAGGGCTGGTTTTCAGCATTACCTTTTTATTTTCAGCCGTAGCTTCTCCCTTCTGGGGCGGACTCGCGGACCGCAAAGGGCGCAAAATAATGCTGCTGCGCTCAGCCCTCGGTATGGCTATCGTCATGCTGCTCATGGGGCTGGCGCAGAATATCTGGCAATTTCTGATCCTACGCGCGCTGTTAGGCCTGCTCGGCGGATTTATTCCCAACGCCAATGCGCTGATCGCAACGCAAATCCCCCGCCATAAGAGCGGCTGGGCGCTGGGGACCCTCTCTACGGGGGCCGTTAGCGGCGCGCTGCTGGGGCCGCTGGCTGGCGGCTTCCTGGCCGACCACTGGGGGTTACGCACCGTCTTCTTTATGACAGCAAGCGTACTGTTTATTTGTTTCTTATTTACCCTGTTTCTCATCCGCGAGAATTTTGTCGCGGTCAGCAAAAAAGAGATGCTCAGCGCGAAAGACGTCTTTTCGTCGCTTAAAAGTCCAAAGCTGGTGCTGAGCCTGTTTGTAACATCACTGATTATCCAGGTCGCTACCGGTTCCATCGCTCCGATTCTGACGCTTTACGTGCGCGATCTTGCCGGCAACGTAAGTAATATTGCGTTTATCAGCGGTATGATAGCTTCAGTCCCCGGCATTGCCGCCCTGCTTAGCGCCCCTCGCCTCGGGAAGCTCGGCGATCGTATTGGTCCGGAGAAGATCCTGATCGTCGCGCTGGTGATTTCAGTCCTGCTCCTGATTCCTATGTCGTTCGTCCAGACGCCGCTGCAATTGGGGATCCTGCGCTTCCTGCTAGGCGCCGCTGACGGCGCGCTGCTGCCGGCGGTACAGACGCTGCTGGTGTATAACTCGACCAGCCAAATCTCGGGCAGAATATTCAGCTATAACCAGTCGTTTCGCGATATCGGCAACGTCACTGGACCGCTGATCGGCGCGTCGGTCTCCGCCAACTACGGTTTTCGGGCGGTCTTTCTGGTGACCGCATTTGTGGTGCTCTTTAACGCGGTTTACTCAACTCTGACCCTTGGCCGCGTTCGTCGTCAGCGGGCTACGGACAATCCGGGTTCCGGCAATCATTCGGTAAATTAATGCTCCCTCCTTGACGCATTGCCAACCGCCTTCTATAGATTGAATCGTATTCATTTCTATTCTTCTTAGGAGGTTAGCCATGCCAAAGGATTCGATGTTCTATGCCACGCTCGAAGAAGCAATCGATGCAGCCCGCGAGGAGTTTCTGGCTAATAATCCGGACAGCGACGAAGAAAGCGCCAGCATTGAGCAGTTAAATATCCAGAAGTACGTGCTTCAGGACGGTGATATTGCCTGGCAGGCAGAATTTTTTGCCGACGAAGATCAGCAGGGAGAATGCCTGCCAGTACTCAGCGGCCAGGCTGCGCAAAGCGTCTTTGACGGTGATTATGATGAGATTGAGCTGCGCCAGGAGTGGCTGGAAGAGAACACGCTGCATGAATGGGATGAAGGTGAATTTCAGCTTGAACCCTCGCTCGATACCGAAGAGGGCCAGGCTGCGGCCGATGAATGGGATGAACGCTAATTAGTTGTAGGGGCCATGGCTGGCATCAAGCGGCAGCAGAAGCGTATCGAACACCAGCGAAAAGGGCAGATCGAGGATCGTGATGTAGCGCCATGAGGAATCACGGACATCCCATTGCACGCCGGGATAGTACTGATTTCCATGGCCCTGCCCTGGCACCGTGCGACTGATAATGCTCCCGCAGCCGCTCAGCAGCAGCGTCATTGCGATAACCAGCAAAACTCTCATCAACAACCTCTATTCTCAGGTCAAAAAAATACCGGCACTATTGCCGGTATTTTCCTTAAGGTACGGCTTACTTGGTTTTTAACGCCAGCGGATTCAGCGTCAGCTGCTGATAAGCTGCCACCCACGAAGAGTATTTCTCCGGAGCGGCCCACACGCGATAATGCATACGCGACATGGTCACCGGGTCGCTCAGCAAGACCAGACGACGATCGCGGTTAAGTTTATCCGGCGTCTCGTTCAGCGCCTGTTCAACGTGACGTTCGCGAGCGATATCCAGAATATGCCCGTGACGGTGGCGCGCGGTAGCCATCGCTGTTGCCAGCGCGTTAAACGACGGGTTGAATACCGCATGCATAAAGCCATCGCCCAGAGAACGCTGGCGGTTCAGCGTCAGGTAAGCGTCAGTATCTTTTAGCACCTGCGGCGGAGAGTACTCTTCCGGGATCAGGAACAGCTTCCAGCGCTTAGTGCGCAGGCCAATGGTGGCGCGGCTGGAAATAGCCGACACGAACGGCGACAGAATCAGCGAGACCACGATCGGCGCCAGCCAGAACAGGAAACGCAGATCCAGCCATGCCATGCCCACCGCCCAGACCAGACCCAACAGCATCTGTGATCCGTGACGCATAAACGCTTCACCCCATGGGGTAGAGTCATCGTCACGCTGCGGCGAGTTCCACACCACTTCCCAGCCGAGAAACGCGCTGACCACAAAGACGGTATGGAACAGCATACGTACCGGCGCCAGCAGCACCGAAAACAGCACCTCCAGCAGCAGAGAGAGCGTGACGCGGATAAAGCCACCGTACTCTTTAGGCCCTTTACACCAAACCAGAATAATGCTCAGCAGCTTCGGCAGGAACAGCAGCACCATGGTCGAAGCAAACAGGGCTATAGCCAGCTCCGGGCGCCACTGCGGCCAGACCGGGAACAGCTGCCGCGGCTGCAGGAAGTACTGCGGTTCGGTCAAGGCATGCACTACCTGCAGAGCGGTAGAGAGCGCAAGGAACATAAACCACAGCGGTGCCGACAGGTATGACATCACGCCGGTCAGGAACACTGCACGGTGAACCGGATGCATCCCTTTAACCAGGAACAGGCGGAAGTTCATCAGGTTACCCTGACACCAGCGGCGATCGCGCTTCAGCTCGTCCAGCAGGTTTGGCGGCAGCTCTTCATAAGAGCCGGGAAGATCGTAAGCAATCCATACGCCCCACCCGGCGCGACGCATCAGCGCCGCTTCCACGAAGTCGTGCGACAGAATTGACCCGGCGAAGTTGCCCTCGCCCGGCAGCGGCGCCAGCGCGCAGTGCTCAATAAACGGTTTCACCCGGATAATCGCGTTGTGACCCCAGTAGTGGGATTCCCCCAACTGCCAGAAGTGCAAACCGGCGGTAAACAGCGGGCCGTAGACGCGGGTAGCAAACTGCTGGCAGCGCGCATAGAGCGTATCCATACCCGACGCGCGGGGTGAAGACTGAATGATCCCGGCATTCGGGTTCGCTTCCATGAGGCGCACCAGGCCGCTCAGACATTCACCGCTCATTACGGAGTCGGCATCCAGCACCACCATATAGCTGTACTGGCTCCCCCACCGACGGCAGAAGTCATCAATGTTACCGCTTTTACGCTTCACGCGGCGGCGGCGGCGGCGGTAGAAGATCTGCCCTTCGCCCTGCACTTCGGCAATCAGCTCCATCCACGCTTTTTGCTCCGCCACGCAGATGTCCGGGTTGTAGCTATCGCTCAGGATATAGACATCAAAGTGCTCGGCATTACCGCTGGCTTTTACCGACTCCCAGGTCGCGCGCAGGCCCGCGAATACGCGGTCAACGTCTTCGTTACAGATAGGCATGATAAGCGCGGTGCGATGCTCCGGATTCAACGGCTCATTCCCGACCGTTGACGCGGAGATACTGTACTTATCGCGGCCGATAAGTAGCTGCAGGAAGCCCATCAGCGCAGTCCAGAAACCCGCAGAAACCCAACAAAAAAGCACGGCGAAAAGAATCAGGATCCCGGACTGCAGCACATACGGCAGCAGCTGCATAAAGGAGATCCACAGGTTCTGTCCCACCATGTCCGCCGGGTTAATCAGCGCCCAGCCCTGGTAAGGCAAAATGGTTTTCATGTACCAGGTCGCCACGACGGTCTGCGCCAGGGTGAGCAGCAGAAGAATATAGCGACGAATAGAGCCGACGGTACGCCATTTCTGCTCGCTCGCCTGTTCCTCCTGACTGAGGCGAGAGAGATAGCGCGGAGTCACATCGCGTCCGCGCAGACGATCCCAGAAGCGCCCGACCGGGTTAGTACGCCATGGGTCCGGGAACATAGAGGAACGTTTTGCTTTCGGCATGGCGTTCAGCTGCGTGCGCCCTTCATCATCCTTAACCAGCTGATTACCGGCCAGTGAATCTGGCCAGCTATGCTCCAGTCGGGCTTTCACCGACCCCAGCGGGGAGTCATCTTCCCGTTTATAAACGTGATGTTCAGCGTCCAGTGCTTGATGTACGGCCTGCAGACTCGCGTCAGGTAACGCGCGCTTTTCTGCATCCGACAGCGGCAATGCATCGATGTACTTCGTTATCTTATTCATTGGCAGGCAGCTGATAGCTCCAGGTTTCGCTCAGCGTCTGGTCGGTATTGACCAGCGCAGCGCGCATATCCGTGGTTTTCTTAGGATCTTTCACTTTGACGCGCAGGATCATACGCCAGCCTTTAGTCACTGGGTTATAACGCACGGTGTTTTCAACGATTTCAGCGTTATCGCCGATGCTGGCCTGGGCAGTCACTGGCGTATCTGCGGGCAGCTTTTTCATCTCGGCGCCGGTGAAATCGACAATAAAGGCAATGGTGCCATCAGGCTGGCGAATCAGGTTCGATTGCTTGACGTCGCCGGTAGAACGGCGGGTCTGCATAACGTAAGCGTTATCCGGCGCGTGCAGCTTGTCTTCATCGCGGCTAAAAGTGATGGTGTATTTGAAATTCATCTCTTTGCCGGGTTCGGGCAGCTGATCGGGCGTCCAGTAGGTGACGATGTTATCGTTGGTTTCATCATTGGTCGGGATTTCGACCAGTTCGATTTTGCCCTTACCCCAATCACCTTTCGGCGTAATCCATGCGCTGGGGCGCAGATCGTAGCGGTCATCGAGATCTTCAAAACGGGAGAACTGGCGACCACGCTGCAGCAGGCCAAAGCCCTGCGGGTTTTCCATCGCATAGCTGCTGACGGCAAGATGTTTTGGATTATTCAGCGGACGCCAGATCCACTCGCCGTTGCCGGCCAGGATGGACAGGCCGTTGGAGTCATGCAGCGCCGGACGATAGTTCGTGGTCGGCGACGGCTGATGTGGCCCAAACAGGAACATACTGGTCAACGGCGCCACGCCGAGCTTGCCGACTTTGTCGCGCAGATAGACCTTAGACTGCACGTCCACTACGGTGTCGCGGCCGGGCATAATCACGAAACGATAGGCGCCAGTTGCGCGCGGGGAATCAAGCAGGGCGTAAATCGTCAGGCGTTTATCGGTCGCTTTTGGACGCTCAATCCAGAACTCACGAAAACGCGGGAACTCTTCGCCGGAAGGCAGCGCGGTATCAATCGCCAGCCCACGAGCGGAAAGACCGTATACCTGACCCTGGCCAAGCACGCGGAAATAGCTGGCTCCGAGCATGCTGACGATTTCATCATTCTTGTCTTTGCTGTTGATCGGATACAGGACTTTGAAGCCCGCAAAGCCGAGGTCTTTAACCGTGTCTTTGTCGTGCTGGACGTTGCCAAAATTAAAATAGTCCGGGCTATATTTAATTTTACGTACGCTGGTTGCCGTCACTTCATTAATGGTGACCGGCGTATCGAAATACATCCCCTGGTGATAAAACTCGAGCTTGAATGGGCTTTTCAGATTATTCCAATAAGCTTTGTCGTGATTAAACTGAATTTGCTGATAGTCCGCATACTTCATATCGCGGAAGGCAGAGGGCAGGTTACTTTTAGGCGCTTCAAAGCCTTTGCCGGCTAACGTTTGTGCCTCTTTTGCGACGTCATCAATGCTGAATGCCCATGCAGATGAAGTACACAGGGACAACATTACGGCTGCGCTTAACCAACGCATTTTCATCATCTGTGGTTTATGTTTCATATAAGTAAGCACTTCCCCCTTTGTGTGCTTAAATCGATCCGATCTATTTTAATGGAAACTCAGGCATTCCGACAACATAATCCCTGCATTGTTCGGCCTGGCGGCACAGGGAATACGCAGTTCACTGCCCCGATTGCACTTTGCGTGCTTATCCTGGAGACAGATAACCAGAGTTCATGTAGGGTTGCAGAGAATTTAAACGTTATCACGTTGAGTGATAAGACGATTTGTCTGAGAATGTAGTGATATTGTATGAATAATACTCCGGTACAGCGTGAATATTTTTTCGATAGCATCCGCGCCTGGCTGATGCTGTTGGGGATCCCTTTTCACATCTCGCTTATTTACTCCAGCCACAGCTGGCACGTCAACAGCGCAGAGCCGTCGTGGTGGTTGACGTTGTTCAACGACTTCATCCATGCCTTTCGCATGCAGGTCTTCTTTGTTATTTCCGGCTATTTTTCCTACATGCTTTTTCTACGCTATCCGCTGAAGAAATGGTGGAAAGTTCGCGTTGAGCGGGTAGGCATTCCCATGTTAACTGCCATCCCTCTTTTGACGTTGCCACAGTTTATTATGCTGCAGTACGTTAACGGAAAAGCGGAAAACTGGCACACGCTTTCAGGCTATGACAAATTCAATACCCTTGCCTGGGAGCTGATTTCCCACCTGTGGTTTCTGCTCGTCCTGGTGGTCCTGACCTCGTTGGGCGTGGTGATGTTTAAATGGCTGACGCGCCAGCGTTCTGCCGCTGCGCCAACCTTCGGTGACACCGTCACATTAGGTCAGCTATCGATGATTTTTCTTGCCCTGGGCGTGCTGTATGCGGTCATTCGCCGCACCCTTTTTATTCTTTACCCGCCCATTCTCAGCAACGGCCTGTTCAATTTCGTCGTTATGCAGACGCTGTTTTATCTGCCTTTCTTTATTCTCGGCGCGCAGACGTTTATCAATTCACGCCTGAAGCTCATGTTCACTACGCCCTCCCCCTGGTGCTATACCGCAGCGCTACTGGGTTTTATCGCCTATCGTCTGAATCAGCAGTACGGTTCCGGCGATGGCTGGATGTATGAAACAGAATCCGTCATTACCATGGTGCTGGGGCTATGGATGGTCAACGTGGTCTTTTCGTTTGGCCACCGTCTGCTAAATTTCCAGTCCGCGCGGGTAACCTATTTCGTCAACGCATCGCTGTTTATCTATTTAGTGCACCATCCGTTGACTCTGCTCTACGGGGCGTGGATCACGCCGATAATTAAGTCCAATACGCTGGGATTTATTACCGGGCTGGTATTTGTGGTGGTTATTGCGCTGGTCCTGTATGAAATCCACCTGCGAATACCGCTGTTGCGCTTTCTTTTTTCCGGAAAATTCCAGCAAAAAACGGCGAAGCCGCAGACTTCTGCCGGTTAAAAATTACGCTGCTGCGCTATCTGAGCACAGCAGCGCTATTTTCGCGTGAACACCAGGTTAAAGACATCGCGATAAAGCGTTTCCATCGCCGCTTTATCCACCGTCGGGGCAGTCGCCAGGTCGCAGCGATACGCCGCCCCTTCGGTTAATATCGCGATAAATTCGCAGGCGACGCTAATCTGTTCAGCGGTCATTTCGGGGTGGTAGTGCCGGGTAAGTTTTCCCCCCTCTTCCTTCAGGCGTCGATCGGCCTGGTTCATGATTTCTCGCAGGCGCGGATTTCGGGAGGCTTCGGCGTTAATCTCCATTAGCAGATAATTATCATTTTTCGTATTCTCGCTCGCCGGGATCGCGCCGGCTAAAACCGACGCCATGCGGGCCAAATCATGATTCCCGGCAACCATCTCGCCAACTCTGGCATTCACGATCTCGCTGACGATGACTTCGATAATCTCTTCTTTACTGGCAAAAACACGATAAAGCTGGCCGACGCTCAGACCAGCCCGGCGCGCGATATCCGCCACTGAGGCGCCGTGCAGGCCCTTTTCAGCAAAGCATTTTTGCGCCGCGACCACAATCTCCGTCCGGCGAAGCCGTTGTTTTTGTAGAACCTTCCCTTCAGCCACCGATAAATCTCCTGTCATGATGGATCCCCGCGATCGGAGGAAGCTATCATAACTTATTATGGCGACCGAGTTGTGCCCGACTCTCCTCCAGTAATCGGTTATAGATACTGGCGGTTTCGGCATCAAAGCAGACGAAACAAACGCGTTCCAGAGGATGGTAGCGAGTAAGAAATGCATTCACCGTATTAATGGCTATCTCGGCGGCAGCGTGTTTAGGGTAGCCGTAAACGCCGGTGCTGATAGCGGGGAAAGCAATAGAGCGGTAATTGTTCGCCGAGGCCAGCTGCAGGCTATTTTTATAGGCGTCCGCCAGTAATTCCGCCTCCTGCCTGTCACCACCGTGCCAGATCGGCCCGACGGCATGAATGACCGCGCTGGCGGGCAGATTTCCTGCCGTCGTTATCACCGCATGGCCCGGCGGACACTCCCCCTGCTGCTGGCGCACAACTTTGCAGGCAGCCAGCAGATCCGGGCCTGCTGCGCGGTGAATTGCGCCGTCTACGCCTCCTCCGCCCAGCAGCGAAGGGTTTGCTGCATTGACGATAACGTCGACCGCCAGCGTGGTAATGTCGCCGAGAATTACCTCAGGTTGAACAGCCATTTCTCCTCCTGTCGGCATGCGTCTTGAAATAGATAAACGAGGATAATATGGCACGATCGCCCCCGGGACGAAAGCATGGGGGCGCCGGAGGTTAGCGATAATCAACGTCCAGAATAGCGAGTGTCCGTTGTGGGTTAATATATCTCAACTGCGCGGAACGGATATTTTCATTGTGAACATCCCCTTTCTCCAGCTGACGGGCAGAGATCCGCACCGTTTCCGCCCTCGGACAATCCATCACCACCTGATTCTTGATAGCATTGAGCTGACAGGGCGCTTCCACAACTTTTCCATAGAAATGAATAACACCGGCGACTGTCTGTTCGGCAATCGCCGGGCTGAAACTCGTGGGTAAAAAAAACAGGGCCGCAAGTGATATGTATCTAATTGTTTTCATTGTAAAACCCCTCTGCTTGTTGGTCTAGCTATTAAAAAAAGCACAGCCATCCATGAGCGCATCGAGTTACATTTTTTTACCTCAGCCCAATTGTATTAACATTTTAAAAACAAATAACCAGCATTTATATAAATATGATTACAAAATCGATTCACTGACTATCAGTACAGCTTATCGTGCTGATTTATAGAGGAAAATAAACTAAGGAAGGAGAAGGCTATGGACGATATTCTGCCAAAAACAGCAAAAGAGCCCGTAGGGCTCTTTTAACACATGAATACAGGGAAGGTTTAGAAGCAGTATGAGCGAAGCGCGGTTAACGACTTTCGTTAGCCAGGGATTTATTCTTTTCCGCCCGCGTCGCCAGCCACAGGCCGCTATTTTTCATGGCGTAGCCAAAGACCAGCCCCAGCGCCAGTGAAGGTAAAACCAAACGCCAGTCGCCGCTGGCGGCAAAGGTCGCACAGGCGCCGATAAAGGTGCCCGGCACAAAAGAGAGTAATAGCTGGCGCGCCTGAATGCACATCATAAACGCCACGATACCGGTCATGATGTAGCTCACTATTTCCAGCTGAGGCGCCAGCGCGCTACCGTGAATAATCACCAGCGCCCACGCTACGCCGCTCATTACCGTACAGGTGGAAATAACCAGCCCTTTTAACCCACCTTGCGGACAGGCAAAGTAAGCCGTACAGCCGAGAAATCCCGCCCAGCTCAGCAGACCCAGTGCGACCGCTACCCATCCCCAAATTGCAGAGAGTAAGCCCGTCGTTAATGCGATTGCGAAGAGTATGTTCATGGCGCGTATCATAGCAGAAACGCGCCGGCCAAATGAGATATGGAACACACTAAATGAATTAAGAAATCACTCGTTGCATTTTAATTGTGATTTAAATCACAATTTATTGTTCACCTTCTTCCTGGAGTTCATCCCACATGGCTGAAAGCGCTTCACGAGTTAGCGGAGCCATCGTGCGCCAGAACGGCGTAGTCGCATGCGCTTCAACCTTGCCAAGGAATGCGCCGCACCAGGGGAGAATATACTCAGCAAACAGCGTTTCCAGAACTTCGCTTTCATCTTCTGCCGCGTGATCTTCCAGCCAGGATGCGGCCAGCAGTAAGGATCCTAAGTGATCCGCCGCGCCCTCACCCGTGGGAACGCCATGCGCGCTGAGGAAAGCTCGAACTTCAGCTTCCGTAGCGCCCTCTACCCATGCGCGACGAAATGGCGCTACACTGCACTCTTCACCGACAAACAACGCGTTGTAGTCAGCAGCCAGAGCCTGCATATCGCAGCTCTTTTGCAGGCGCTCCAGCAGTTCATCCTGCTCCAGCGGCCAGCTTGCCGCCAGCTTCCCTTCGCGAATAAGGGTAAATAGCGGAACCAGCAGCGGATCCTGCGGCTGACGGTAATAGAGAGAGCCCAGCACGCGGCAGAGGATTGAAAACTCGTTCATTCAGTTATTCCAGTTATTCAAATTAAAGTTCAGCAAATTCCGCAATCGCTGGCATCCCACGCGATTCAAGGAAATTAAGCAGACGCCGGGGCGTCACGTTTAGAATCCGCTCTTGCGGAAAATCTACGGCATCAAGGATTTTACGGCATTCGGTAAAATCACCGAGCGTGAATGCCGTATGAGAATCTGAGCCCAACGCCACCCAACCGCCGGCATCCCGTACGGCCGCCGCGACGGCACGGCAATTATCTTCACTGCCAATGCGTGACGAGACAAAAGATGAGTTATTGATTTCCAGCGCCACATGGTGCTTCGCCGCGGCGGCGGCAATAGCCGGAATATCAACGGGAAATTTCGGGTTCCCCGGATGGCTGATGATATGCACCGTACCGCTCGCGATGGTGGCGATCATGGCCTCAGTATTCGTGGCTTTATCCTGCGGAGGAAACACCGGCTCGTGAAAGCCAGCAATAATCAGGTCCAGCGAATTGAGCATCGGGCCGGTACAGTCTATTTCGCCCTGGGTATTTTTAATGTTGGCTTCAATACCGCGCAGAATACCAACGCCATCCACCAGACGCGGCCAGATACGCATATTGATAAAATGCCAGTGGTGCGGCGCATCGGCCATATCTGGCCCGTGATCGGTAATGGCAAAGAGTTTGATCCCCTTGCGCTTGGCTTCCGCAATGTAGTCGTGCAGGGTACTGTAAGCGTGGGTGCTGGCGACGGTATGCATGTGCAGGTCAACAGGATACATCACAATCTCCTTCTCTGTTTGTGGCAAGAATAGCAGGAATCTGCGCCTGAGAGCAGCAAAAACCCCGCGCAGGCGGGGCTGACGCTTAGTATCCCAGCTGGCGATCGACCTGCCCGCTGACCGTTTCACCCCGTTCCATTTGACCGATGGTTTTGGCGATAAAAGCAATGGCTTCCAGAGGCCGGGTAACGGCCGCCACGTGGGGCGTCATTGCCACGCGCGGATGGCGCCACAGCAGGCTCGCTTCGGGCAGCGGTTCACGGCTGAAAACATCCAGCATCGCGCCTTTCAACTTACCGCTATTCAACGCGTCCAGCAGATCGTCTTCAACCACATGTACTCCGCGGGCCAGATTCAGCACATAGCTATTATCCGGCAGCTGCGCCAGGCGCGAGCTGTTAATAATTCCCACGGTTTCCGCCGTGTTGGGCAACAGGTTAATCAGCACTCGTGTTCCGTTCAGGAAGGCGTTCAGCTCCTTTTCCCCGGCAAAGCTGGTGACCTGCGGCCAGGATTTGCGGCTGCGGCTCCAGATGCGTAGCGGGAATCCCCAGTACTGCAGAGCTTCGGCGACCTTTGCGCCAAGCACGCCCGCCCCCATAATCCCGATGGGAAAGTCTTCGCGCTGATACTCCTCCAGCGGCTGCCAGCGCGCTTCTTGCTTTAAAGCCTGATAGTCATCAAAACGACGGAACCAGTGCAGCACCTGGCTCACCGCATACTCTTGCATTTGTAATCCCATGCCGGTGTCTTCCAGACGGAATAGTGGCGTCGACAACGGCAGCATTTCCGGATGCTCACGCAGTTTGCTCAGGATGGAATCGACGCCGGCGCCAAGAGCAAAGACGGCTTTTAAATCGCGGCCTTGCAGCATTTCTACCGGCGGATGCCAGACCAGCGCATAGTCAGCGGGTTGTTCATCGCCGGATTTCCACTCGCGAACTCGCGCGCCGGGGAGCTGTTTTTCCAGTTCCGCAATCCAGAAAGGGGTGTCAAAGGTCGGGTGGTAAAAAATGATATCCATAAAGGCTCCTGATAGCCGACGCTACAGGCAGGTTAGGTTAGCGCCGCGTTTTACTCGTTGTTTTCTATTGGTTTGCCAGCATAGCAAATTTCGTTCGGGGAGCGTGTGAAAAAGAGAATGGTGACAAAAAAAACGATTCTCGCGCGTTTAAGGAGCAAGTTGCTTGAAGTTTGGCTAAACGCGCGATTTTTTTAAAAAGTTGATTGACGGGCGATACGTATTTCCCTAAATTAGCGCCCGTTCCCGACAATAACGGGAAAGAAAATATGGTGAGGTGTCCGAGTGGCTGAAGGAGCACGCCTGGAAAGTGTGTATACGGCAACGTATCGGGGGTTCGAATCCCCCCCTCACCGCCATATTTTAAGAAGAGCTCGTACGCAAGTACGGGCTTTTTTTTCGTCTATTGCACGCCACCGGGGGGATGAGAAGCCCCGACCGGCCGAAATAGAGTCACGGCGCGGCCATCCTTCTCGCTACATATCATTCACCGCCATTTTATGACCGCCCTAACCCCTGCACATCGCCCTTCACTTCATCGCAGCGCGAAAGAGCAACCTCGGTTAACGATATGACGCGGTCGTACTTCACCAATAAATTTATAAACGACAAAGAGAGAACGACCAGACCGATATAGCCATATGCCAGCCCCATAACCCAATCATGACCTGCTACAGGTTTTGCTAACGTAATAACCATAGAGATTATCCCTGGCAGAATACCAAGTTTATCGACGGGGCCGACAATAAGATTGATTCTTTTACTCAGAAACTCACGTTCGTGCTTTATCTCGAGCAGCCCCAACTCCAGGGTAGGCTTGCCTAAGCGTACAAAATCCGCAAGAAAACGCTCGTCGGTTAAGGCCTCTTTTTTAATATTTTGTTCTACGCTGGCGCTGAGCGGCATGGTGAAGAAGTATTTTATCGTGTTTCGCTGCTGGTAGATTTTAATGATTGGCATGAGAATCAGCACTACATAGGAAAGTGCTATGAGTACGATCGACAAATCAATAAGCCAGCGGCCTGAGGGCTTGATCAGCATATACCCGCCCATTGCGCCAAAGGAAACCAGAACCATCCCCTCTAACCCGATAAATAGCCACCGGTCAGATTTACTTTTATCGCCGGCGAGTAATTTGTTTTTTAAAGCCGCTTCATGCGACTTAAGCAATTCAATATAGTTCAGCAAACCGCTGTTATTTTCATTCATAGCGCACTCCTGCTAAAGGTGATAAAAGAGCCTGAAACACTATCCACGCTAATGATAAACTGCCGAAGCGTTACCACTCACTATCCAGGAAGGAATATGAGCACTATTGCCGTTGTTGTTCTGACTTACATTAAACCGCTTGAAGAAGTAGATGCCCAGCTTGCCGCACACGTGGAATGGCTTAAGCAAGGGTATGCTGAGGGAATATTTCTCGCGTCGGGGCGTAAAATCCCCAGGTCCGGAGGCGTGATTCTGGCTAAAGGCGATGATATGGCTGCGCTGCAAAATCGGTTAAGCCTGGACCCCTTTCAGCAATCTGGCGTCGCGAAGGCTGATATCATTCCCTTTGAAGCCACGATGACCAGCCCTTCACTGCAGGCCTTGCTGTAATTAAGCAAAAACAAAGCCCGGTTTCCCGGGCTTTGCAGACTAAGAAACTATCAGTAGTAGGCTTTCAACGCGCGCTGGCAAAGCATCGAACGCACGCAATCGTCCGTCGTAAAGCGCACGATCCCCACCATTTCATCTTCCTCAAAACGCGCCAGCGCATCGGCCAGACCCGACCGCACGCCTGAAGGTAAATCGCACTGGGTGATGTCGCCGTTGACGATAACCGTCACATTCTCCCCGAGGCGGGTCAAAAACATTTTCATTTGCGCCGCGGTCACGTTCTGGGCCTCGTCCAGAATCACCACCGCATTTTCAAATGTACGTCCGCGCATATAGGCGAACGGCGCGATTTCCACCTTGCCGATTTCCGGGCGCAGGCAGTATTGCATAAAGGAAGCCCCCAGCCTTCTCACCAGCACGTCATAAACCGGGCGGAAATAGGGAGCAAACTTCTCGGCGATATCTCCCGGTAAGAAGCCGAGGTCTTCGTCGGCCTGCAGAACGGGACGGGTAACAATAATTCTGTCCACATCTTTATGAATCAGGGCTTCAGCAGCTTTCGCCGCGCTAATCCAGGTCTTACCGCACCCGGCCTCGCCCGTGGCAAAGATCAGCTGTTTATTGTCGATGGCGTTCAAATAATGCGCCTGAGCCTCATTGCGCGCTTCAATTGGCGATAGATCGCGGCTATCCCGCGCCATGCCAATGGCTTCTACGCCACTCATTTGCACAAGCGATGTGACCGATTCTTCTTCGCGCTGCTTATGGCTTCGCGAATCCTGTCTCAGCACACGTTTGGCCTCACGACGAGCTCTGGTCACTGCTTTTTGTCTTCCCATGGATAGCACCTTGCGTTGTTGGTTTACATCACACGCGCCACGTTCGACGCGATTATGCGCACTAACGATTGAGGTTTGGCTTCCTTGTAAGCCATTGCTTGCCTGACGAATTGGCAGAGGGTCACGGCTACGCGCACCGATAACCTTGCCTGGGTTCAGATATTCTGTGATAGAGGGGGATGATTTGGCGGTGAGAAAATCGCGGCCGGAAGTGGGGCTTCCGTGCTGATGAGTACGGTATCGGGTTTGACGTTTTCCGTTACAGCAATCGGGCATTCGCGATCTCCATAATGAAACGATACTGCTGCCGAGAACTACCGCGTCTGTAATAAGTACATCAGAAATAATTCTAAGCGCAACTTATTTTTCACATACAGACAACAAATAATTCTCAAGGCGGCTCGGGAGAGTTTCCGACTATAAGATTACAGAAAAATGAAACAAGGCAGGAAATACAAAAAATGAATGGAAAAACAGCAGAAAACGCCCTGCCCCGGAGGGCAGGTACGTCAGGCTTCGACTAACGATTGACCGAGGTAATGTTGAGGGTCAACGGCCCCCGGCAGAACAAAAAAGTATCCGCCGCCAATCGGCTTCACGTACTCTTCCAGGGCTTCTCCGTTCAGCCGCTTTTGCACCGTCAGGAAGCCTTTTTCCAGATCGTACTGATAGCAGACAAACAGCAGCCCCATATCCAGCTGGCCGGAATTCGTGACCCCCAGCGAATAACTGTAGCCCCGACGCATCATCAGGCTGGAGGCCGTTTCCGGAGTGCGCGGGTTGGCCAACCGAATATGACTGTCGAGCGCAATGATTTCGCCGTCAGGATCGTTACGGTAATCGGGCACATCGTGCTCGTGCTCCATCCCCAGCGGCGCTCCGGTCAGTTTTTCGCGGCCAAAAATGGTCTGCTGCTCTTTCAGCGGCGTGCGGTCCCAAAACTCAACGTGGAACTGAATAATCCGCGCCGCCTGGTAGCTACCGCCCGTCGCCCATGCCGGTTCCCCCTGATCGGCGGTTACCCACACCACCTTGTCCATTAACGCAGTATCCGAACTCAATGGATTCGCGGTGCCGTCTTTAAAGCCCAGCAGATTCACCGGCGTCTCTTTACCCTTGCTGCGCGCGGCGCTATCGGAGATGAATCCCTCCCGCTTCCAGCGCACGCTGAGTAAATCCGGCGTGTGTTTAATCACATCCCGCAGCGCGTGAATCACCGTATCCTGAGTATTGGCGCAAATTTGCAGCAACAGATCGCCGTGACAGAGCGCCGCATCCAGCGAGTCGTTAGGAAAACGGGTCATTTTTTGCAGCTTCTTCGGCGCATGGCTGGCCAGACCGAAGCGTTCGTCAAACAGCGAATGCCCCACCGAAACGGTTATCGTCAGGTTATCCGGGGCGATCCACGGCCCAAGAATGCCCGAGTCCATCGGCGGCAGCCGCGGGTTCGGCGTCTCCGGCGCGGGCCCCCCCTTAGTCAGAAAGGCGATCCGCTGGGTCAGCAGACGAAACAGCCTTTCCAGATCCGCTTTATCACCGGCGAGGACATCAAATGCGACGATCATCATCGATGCCTGCTGCGGCGTCAGCACGCCGGCCTGGTGCAAACCATAAAACGGCTGCGCTTCCATGCGCGCATCGGGGGAGACCGTACCCGGTGAGCTTTTCTCTTTTGCCGCATGCGCCACCGGGCAGCCACCGGTCAAGGCCAGCGCGCCACCAAGCGCGCCGATCCCTTTGAGTAACCGCCGACGCGACGGTTCATTGATAGGGTATTTTTGCTCTGCCATCGACTTAATCCAGACCGAGGATCCCGCGCAGCTGGGCCAGATCTTCCGCAAGGGTGGTGATCGGGCCTTTCAGCGCGTTACGATCGGCATCCGTCAGCTTGTCGTAGGTCTCAAAACCCTCTTTGGTGCGGTATTTACCGAGGATGGCGTCAACTTTCTTGAAGTTAGCATCCACTTTTGCCAGCAGCGCGCTGTTCTCTTTTTGCAGCTGCGGACGCAGCAGGTCGACGATTTTCTGCGCGCCGTCAATGTTGGCCTGGAAGTCCCACAGGTCGGTATGGCTGTAGCGATCTTCTTCACCGCTGATTTTGCTGGCCGCCACTTCTTCAATCAAACCGGCTGCGCCGCCAACCACTTTTGACGGCGGGAACGCCAGCTCGCTGATGCGTTTTTGCAGCTCAATAACGTCAGCGTGCAGTTGATCGGCGTATTTATCCATGCCTTTGACGCTGTTATCGCCAAACAGCGCTTTTTCCAGCCGGTGGAAACCGGTGAATTTTGGATCTTCGGCTTTTTTCTCGTAGTCATCCTCGCGGGCGTCAATGCTGCCATCAAGGTCAGAGAACAGCTCAGCGATCGGCTCGATACGTTCATAGTGCTGACGCGTTGGCGCATACAGCGCTTTTGCTTTCTCGATATCGCCTGCTTTCACCGCATCGGTAAAGGCTTTGGTGCTGCTCACCAGTTGCGCAGTCTCGGCGCTAACCCAGGCTTTATAGGCGGTAATCGCTTCGCCGAGGCTAAGCAGCGCATCGGCTTTCGCGGCACCCTGGATCGCCTCTCCGGTCACCGTCAGTTTGCCTTTCGGGTTAGTCAGCAGGCCGCAGGTCATATCATATTCACCCGGCTGCAGGTTTGCCGTTAGCTTTTGCGTAAAGCCGGGGGCAATATTCTCGCGCTCTTCAACCACCATCACGCCTTTCAGGATCTCCCATTCCAGCGCTTTCTGGCTGTGGTTCTGAATGATGAACTGAGTTTTACCCGCTTTGACGGTGACGTTCATTGGCTCGCACTGTTTATCAGTAACGGTAACTTTTACCTGCGGAATATCGGCCGCCTGGGCGTAAAATGCAGAGCTGAATAGCGCGGCAACGGTAAGCTGCAGCGCAGTGCGACGAAAATGATTCATCATGATGACCATCCCTTTCGATAAGTATGTTGTAACTATTTGAATTCGCGATGCCCGACTACGCGGCTCGGGATGCGGTGGTGTTATTGCCCGACGGCAGCGCGAACAGCACCAGCGCCGGAACCAAATAGATAAAGTAGACCGCCACTTCGCTGATAGTCGGCGTTTCCTGATAGCCGAAAATCCCCTCCAGAAGCGTCCCGAAGAGCGTATGCGTCGAAATCACGTTGCTGAGATCGAAGGCGACGTCCTGAAAATGGTTCCACAATCCGGCTTCATGGAAAGCGCGAATAGCCCCGGCCGCCAGACCTGCGGCAACCAGCAAAATAAACAGGCTGGTCCATTTGAAAAAGACGCCGAGATTCATGCGGATACCGCCCCAGTAGATCAGGAATCCTAAAACGATTGCCGTTCCCAGCCCAAGCATCGCTCCGATGGGCGGCCAGATACCCACATCCTGCTGGAACGCCGCCAGCAGGAAGAATACGGACTCCAGACCTTCGCGAGCGACGGCGAAAAACACCATCATCACCAGCGCCCAGCCGTGGTGGTTGCCGCGCTTAAGCGCATTATCAACCGCCTGTTCAAGCTGCTGTTTGACGTTGCGCGACACTTTGCGCATCCAGAAGACCATCCAGGTCAGAATACACACCGCCACCACCGCCACAATGCCTTCGAATAACTCCTGCTCGCGTTGCGGGAATTCGCCGGTCGTTTCGTTGATAAAGATCCCCAGCCCCAGGCACAGCGCCGCCGCCAGGAAAACGCCAATCCACATAACGCTAATCCAGTTCCCGCGCTGGGTGCGTTTCAGATAGCTGGCAATCAGGCTGACAATCAGCGCGGCCTCGAGGCCTTCACGTAACATGATGAGAAATGGGACAAACATACCAAAACCCTTAAATGTGAACCGCAGTCAATTGATGCAAAGTTAGGTAAATATTTCTGATAGTGATTATCATTACAATAATCAGAAACACAAGTGAAATGTGTAGGGAATGATGACGATTTGTAAATTAATCGCTAACAAATAATGAGCTACGGAATTATTTCTCTGCCTTAAGGCATTCCTGCAGGATAAGGGGATTTTTTGCGCCGGATATTTACCCGGCCGAAGAGCTGTGGCTAAATGGCGGCCTTATTTACTGCGAAATGAACAACATGACTCAATTCCTGCACTTCCTGCTGGCGCTGGCGGTTATCCTCGCGCTCGCCTGGCTTGCCAGCTACGACCGTAAAAAAATCCGCATTCGCTATATTATCCAGTTAATTATTATTGAAGTTGCGCTGGCTTTCTTTTTTCTCCACGCCGAAAGCGGCCTGTGGCTAGTGAAAAATATTGCATCCTTTTTTGAATCACTGCTCGGCTTCGCTGCCGAAGGCACCAACTTTGTATTTGGCGGCATGAGTGAAAAAGGGCTGGCGTTTATTTTCCTTGGCGTGCTGTGCCCTATTGTCTTTATCTCCGCGCTCATCGGTATTCTTCAGCACTGGCGTATTCTGCCGATTTTTATTCGCCTGATTGGTACCCTGTTATCGAAAGTTAACGGTATGGGTAAGCTGGAATCTTTCAACGCGGTCAGTTCGCTGATCCTCGGGCAATCAGAGAACTTTATTGCCTATAAGGGCGTGCTCGGCGACCTCTCTTCGCGCCGCCTGTTCACCATGTCGGCCACTGCAATGTCGACGGTTTCGCTGTCCATTGTCGGCGCTTATATGAGTATGCTCGACGCGAAATATGTCGTTGCCGCGCTGATCCTGAATATGTTCAGCACTTTTATTGTGCTGTCGATCATTAATCCGACGCGACCAGGCAGCGAGGAAGAGATCAAGCTTGAGAAGCTTCATGAATCGCAGAGCTTCTTTGAAATGCTCGGTGAATATATTCTGGCCGGATTCAAAGTCGCCATGATTATTCTGGCGATGCTGATTGGCTTTATCGCCTTAATTAGCGCCATTAACGCGCTCTTCGCCACCCTGTTTGGCCTGAGCTTCCAGCAGATACTCGGCTATGTCTTCTATCCGCTGGCGTGGCTGATTGGTATCCCGCTAAGCGATGCGCTGAGCGCCGGCAGTATTATGGCGACTAAGCTGGTGGCCAATGAATTTGTCGCCATGATTGAGCTACAAAAAATCGCTGCCAGCATGACGCCGCGCGGGCTGGGTATCTTATCAGTGTTCCTGGTCTCCTTCGCCAACTTCGCTTCTATCGGCATCATCGCCGGGGCGATTAAGGGTCTGAACGAGCAGCAGGGGAATATCGTTTCCCGCTTTGGCCTGCGGCTGGTGTATGGCGCAACGCTGGTCAGCCTGCTCTCTGCCAGCTTTGCTGGTCTGGTACTGTAACCGCAGTTATTGCCTGTGATCCCGGGGGCGGCGCAGAGCGCCTTGCCCGGGCAGGCAGCTCGTACGAGCTGAGGTTGCGTAGCCCGGGTAAGGCGTTATCCGCAACCCGGGCCTTTCATCAGATGCCAATTAAAAGTGCACGCAGACCGGCTGGTCAACGCGCATGACCGACTCCTGTGCAAAGCGCGATTTATAGGTATTGCGCAGCGCCTCAATCCCCTCTTCGCTCTTCGCATCTTTGCCATGGATCAGCATCAGCGCCTTGCTCTGCTCGCGCGCCACGGTTCCGTCATTGCCGAGCCACTGACCGCGCGCGTCAAAGACCGTCAGGCCATCGCGAAAGCGCGTCGTCACGTCGCGATCAACGAACTGCTGCCACTCCTGGGCGGTAATGTCCTTCCCGGCCGGACGGCTTAAGCCAAAATAAAGCGTGGTTTGCACCATGGCGTTATCCGCCGGGCAGGCATCAGCATCCGCCGCCGGGGCCATCTTCGCGGCGGGCGCTACGCAGCCGCTTAAAATCCCTGCCAGTACTAACGCCATCGCACCCTGTTTGACACTCATTTTGCTACCCTCATTGATATTTATGCTCAGATATCAGCGTATTTTCAATCGATTAGCAAGAGTCACAAACAATAAAGCCCGCATGATGCGGGCTTGATGATGCGACAGAGCATTACTCGGCAGTCGCGCGCACCGGCGGCGCGGAGTGGTAATGGGCGTCCGCTTCGGCAAAGCGTTTTTGCATCTCTGCGGAAGGCGCTTTACCCAGCAGGCTGAAGACCACAATTCCGATGCTACCGAAAATAAAGCCCGGGATAATTTCATACAGGCCCAGCCAGGCGAACTGTTTCCAGACAATCACCGTGACAGCGCCGATGATCATCCCGGCCAGCGCGCCGTTACGCGTCATTCGCGACCACATCACCGAGAACAGCACCACCGGACCAAACGCAGCGCCGAAGCCGGCCCAGGCGTAGCTCACCAGCCCCAGCACACGGTTCTCCGGGTTCGCTGCAAGGGCAATGGAGACCAGCGCCACGGCCAGCACCATAAAGCGGCCAACCCATACCAGCTCCTGCTGACCGGCATTTTTACGCAAAAACGCTTTATACAGATCTTCGGTGATGGCGCTTGAGCAAACCAGCAGCTGGCAGCTCAGGGTCGACATGACCGCCGCCAGGATCGCCGACAGCAGAATCCCGGCAATCCACGGGTTGAACAGAATCTGCGCCAGTTCGATAAAGACGCGTTCAGCGTTCTGATTAACTGCGCCCGCCACGCCCGGGTTGTTGTTGAAGTAAGCGATGCCGAAGAAGCCAACGGCTACGGCCCCCGCCAGGCAGAGGATCATCCAGGTCATGCTGATACGACGGGCGTGTACGATGCTATGGTGCGAGTCCGCCGCCATAAAGCGCGCCAGGATATGCGGCTGGCCAAAATAGCCCAGCCCCCAGCCCATCAGCGAAATAATCGCCACGAAGTTCAGCCCTTTCAGCATATCAACGTTCTCAATGCTCTTTTGCTTGATAACTTCCAGCGATTCGCCAAAGCCGCCGACCGAAATAATCACCATGACCGGCGTCAGGATCAGGGCAAATATCATCAGGCTGGCCTGGACGGTATCGGTCCAGCTCACCGCAAGGAAACCGCCGACGAAGGTATAAATAATGGTTGCCGCCGCGCCGGCCCACAGCGCGGTTTCGTAGCTCATGCCAAAGGTGCTTTCAAACAGACGCGCTCCGGCCACAATACCGGATGCGCAATAGATGGTGAAAAATAACAGAATCACCAGCGCCGAGATAATTCGCAGCACCCGGCTTTTATCTTCAAAACGGCCGGTGAAATAATCCGGCAGCGTCAGCGCGTTATTATTCACCTCGGTGTGTACCCGCAAACGCCCCGCCACCAGCTTCCAGTTAATCCATGCGCCTAGCGTCAGGCCAATGGCAATCCAGCTTTCGGAAATCCCGGAGATAAATATTGCGCCGGGCAGCCCCATCAGCAGCCAACCGCTCATATCTGAAGCGCCGGCGGAGAGCGCGGTGACGAATGGGCCAAGGCTGCGGCCGCCGAGAATATAATCATCAAAGTTCTTTGTCGAACGCCAGGCAATAAAACCGATGAGTACCATGCCAAAAATATAAACAATAAAAGTCACCAACATGGGTGTGCTAATAGCCATGTAAAAATCTCCAGAATTTTTTGTCGACAGCGTCCAGATTTGTCGTTTTATCCACTACCGGAACGGGGCAATGGCCTATTGGTTGTATTGGGCGACCGTATCCTGACGGAAGCTTTGTTTTTTCACAAATGATTTAACACAGCATTTACACTAAATGCATCGGGGACCAAACTTCATTTTGTAATAGGTTGCACTCTCTCACGTTTTTATCGGTTGCACCACGTAAAAGTGTTAAGTCACGCAGATAAAACCCCAAATATAAAGGGAATGAATAGCTGCTATTAACGCCATACAATTTAACAATTACGGCAATTTCAGGCCTGCAGCACAATTCTCAATTAACAAGGTTGCACAAAGTTGCAACATGGTAGATATTTCTACGCAACCTCATCACTGCACAGAAGCGAACTTCGCCAAATCAATCACTCGGCGTCCGGGCGGCAAATTTATCAGCATCCGGCGACATAGTTAACCTTGTGGCCGGAGCGTGGTAATGCAGCCAATAAAGAGGCGGGTTGAAGGATAAAGCGAATGACCAATAACAGGAGTTCCTGACATGGGCACCACCACCATGGGTGTAAAACTTGACGACGCGACGCGCGAACGTATTAAATCCGCGGCGAGCCGTATTGACCGTACGCCGCACTGGCTGATTAAGCAGGCCATTTTCAATTATCTGGAAAAGCTGGAAAACGACGAGACGCTGCCTGAGCTACCGGCGTTACTTTCCGGCGCGGCTAACGAAAGCGATGAAACGGGCAGTCCGGGCGATGAGCCCTGGCAGCCGTTCCTCGAATTCGCTGAGCAGATCCTGCCGCAGTCCGTCTCCCGCGCGTCAATTACCGCCGCCTGGCGTTGGGCCGAAACCGACGCCGTGCCGATGCTGCTGGAGCAGGCTCGCCTGCCGCAGAATCTCGGCGAGCAGGCCCACAAGCTGGCATATCAGCTGGCGGAGAAGCTGCGCAACCAGAAAACCGCCAGCGGCCGCGCAGGAATGGTGCAGAGCCTGCTGCAGGAGTTCTCGCTCTCGTCGCAGGAAGGCGTGGCCCTGATGTGCCTGGCGGAGGCGCTGCTGCGCATTCCCGACAAAGCCACCCGCGATGCCCTGATCCGCGACAAAATCAGCAACGGCAACTGGCAATCGCATATCGGCCGCAGCCCCTCGCTGTTCGTCAATGCCGCCACCTGGGGGCTACTGTTTACCGGCAAGCTGGTCTCAACCCATAACGAAACCAGCCTGTCGCGTTCGCTGAACCGTATTATCGGCAAGAGCGGCGAACCGCTGATTCGTAAAGGCGTCGATATGGCGATGCGCCTGATGGGCGAGCAGTTCGTCACCGGCGAAACCATCGCCGAAGCGCTGGCCAATGCCCGCAAGCTGGAAGACAAAGGCTTCCGCTACTCCTACGATATGCTGGGAGAAGCGGCGCTGACCGCCGACGATGCCCAAGCCTATATGGTTTCCTATCAGCAGGCTATTCATGCCATAGGCAAAGCCTCGAACGGCCGGGGTATTTATGAAGGGCCGGGCATTTCGATTAAACTCTCCGCGCTGCATCCGCGCTATAGCCGCGCCCAGTACGATCGCGCGATGGATGAGCTTTACCCGCGCCTGAAATCGCTAACCCTGCTGGCGCGCCAGTACGATATCGGTATCAACATTGACGCCGAAGAGGCCGATCGTCTGGAGATCTCGCTCGATCTGCTGGAAAAACTCTGCTTTGAGCCGGAGCTGGCGGGCTGGAACGGGATTGGCTTTGTGATCCAGGCCTATCAGAAACGCTGCCCGTTTGTCATTGACTACCTGATCGACCTGGCTACCCGCAGCCGTCGCCGCCTGATGATTCGTCTGGTAAAAGGCGCCTACTGGGATAGCGAAATCAAACGCGCGCAGATGGACGGGCTCGAAGGCTATCCGGTCTATACCCGCAAGGTTTATACCGATGTCTCCTATCTGGCCTGCGCGAAAAAGCTGCTGGCGGTGCCGAACCTGATCTATCCGCAGTTCGCAACGCATAACGCCCACACCCTGGCAGCGATTTATCAGCTCGCCGGACAAAACTACTACCCCGGTCAGTATGAGTTCCAGTGCCTGCACGGCATGGGCGAACCGCTGTATGAGCAGGTGACCGGCAAAGTCGCCGATGGCAAACTCAACCGTCCCTGCCGTATTTATGCGCCGGTGGGCACCCACGAAACGCTGCTGGCCTACCTTGTGCGTCGCCTGCTGGAAAACGGCGCTAACACCTCGTTCGTGAACCGCATCGCCGACAGCACCCTGCCGCTGGATGAGCTGGTTGCTGACCCGGTCGCCGCCGTGGAAAAACTGGCCCAGCAGGAAGGTCAGGTTGGCCTGCCGCATCCGAAAATCCCGCTGCCGCGCGATCTCTACGGCAAGGGGCGCAGTAACTCAGCCGGTCTGGATCTGGCCAACGAGCATCGCCTGGCCTCCCTCTCTTCCTCGCTCTTAAACAGCGCGCTGCATAAATGGCAGGCGCTGCCGATGCTGGAACAGCCGGTTGCCGAAGGCGAAATGCAGCCAGTCATCAACCCGGCGGAGCCAAAAGATATCGTCGGCCACGTGCGCGAAGCCAGCGAGGCTGAAGTTCAGCTGGCGCTGACCAGCGCGGTCAACAACGCGCCGATCTGGTTCGCCACCCCGCCGCAGGAGCGCGCGGCGATCCTCGAACGCGCTGCGGTACTGATGGAAGGCCAGATGCCAACGCTGATGGGTATCCTGGTGCGCGAGGCGGGAAAAACCTTCAGCAATGCCATTGCCGAAGTGCGTGAAGCGGTGGATTTCCTGCACTATTACGCAGGCCAGGTGCGCGCGGATTTTGATAACGAAACCCATCGTCCGCTCGGCCCGGTAGTGTGTATCAGCCCGTGGAACTTCCCGCTGGCAATCTTTACCGGCCAAATTGCCGCCGCGCTGGCGGCCGGCAACACCGTTCTGGCGAAACCCGCGGAACAGACGCCGCTGATCGCCGCTCAGGGCGTCGCTATCCTGCTGGAAGCGGGCGTACCGCCAGGGGTTATTCAACTGCTGCCGGGCCGCGGAGAAACCGTCGGTGCGGCGCTGACTTCCGACGAGCGCGTTCGCGGCGTGATGTTCACCGGCTCAACCGAAGTCGCCACGCTACTGCAGCGCAATATCGCCAGCCGCCTGGATGCTCAGGGTCGCCCGACGCCGCTCATCGCCGAAACCGGCGGCATGAACGCGATGATCGTTGACTCTTCCGCCCTGACCGAACAGGTGGTGATCGACGTTCTTGCCTCGGCGTTCGACAGCGCGGGACAGCGCTGCTCTGCGCTGCGCGTGCTCTGCCTGCAGGATGATATCGCCGACCATACGCTGACGATGCTGCGCGGCGCGATGGCCGAGTGCCGGATGGGCAATCCGGGCCGCCTGACCACCGATATCGGGCCGGTTATTGACGCCGAAGCCAAAGAGAACATTAAGCGCCATATTCAGACGCTGCGCGCCAAAGGGCGCAAAGTCTTCCAGGCGGTGCGCGAAACCAGTGAAGATTCGCGCGAGTGGACCAGCGGTACTTTCGTTCCACCGACGCTGATCGAACTCGACAGCTTCGACGAGCTGAAAAAAGAGGTCTTCGGCCCGGTGCTCCACGTGGTGCGCTATAACCGCAACGAGCTGGACGGGCTGGTTGAGCAGATCAACGCCTCGGGTTATGGCCTGACCCTGGGCGTGCATACCCGTATCGACGAAACCATCGCGCAGGTCACCGGCAACGCCAACGTCGGCAACCTGTACGTCAACCGTAATATGGTTGGCGCCGTGGTCGGCGTGCAGCCGTTCGGCGGCGAGGGCCTGTCGGGTACGGGTCCAAAAGCCGGCGGCCCGCTGTATCTGTACCGACTGCTCTCCAGCCGGCCGCAGAACGCAGTCGGGATCACCCTCGCCCGCCAGGATGCGGAGTACCCGCTGGACGCGCAGTTGAAAACGCTGCTGGAGAAACCGCTGCTCGCGTTACAGCAGTGGGCTAAAGACCGCCCGGAACTGCAGGCCCTGTGCCAACAGTTCAGCGAACAGGCGCAGGCCGGTACCCAGCGTCTGCTTCCGGGCCCAACCGGTGAGCGCAACACCCTGACCTTTATGCCGCGCGACCGCGTGCTGTGCGTCGCCGATAACGAGCAGGACGCGCTCACCCAGCTGGCGGGCGTGACCGCCGTGGGGTGCGAAGTGCTGTGGCCTGACGCGCCTCTGCAGCGCGAGCTGGCGAAAAAACTGCCGCGCGAAGTCAGCGAACGGATCCACTTTGCCAAAGCGGAAACCCTGGCGAGCGAGCCTTTCGATGCGGTTATCTACCACGGCGATTCCGATCAGCTGCGTGAGCTGTGTGAACAGGTAGCGGCGCGCGATGGCGCGATTGTTTCGGTGCAGGGCTTCGCCCGCGGCGAGAGCAATCTGCTGCTGGAGCGGCTCTATATTGAACGTTCGCTCAGCGTCAATACCGCCGCAGCCGGCGGCAACGCCAGCCTGATGACGATTGGCTAAGCCTGCTTCCCGGGTTGCGGCTGATGCCTTACCCGGGCTACCCAACCACAGCCCGCACTATCAGTAGCCCGGGCAAGGCGCTCCGCGCCGCCCCCGGGAAAGCAGACGGCACAACGTCAGCTAATGACACCAGACGCAGGCTGTGGTTAATTAAGGCTCCCGGACGGGAGCTTTTTTTATGGGAGTTGACCAATGAAACGCACTTTACTCGCTTTTGCCGCGCTGCTGGCAAGCACCCATGCGCTGGCGGACGAATGTAGCAACGCCAGCAATCAAACGGAAATGAACCAGTGCACCGCCGAGCAGTACCAGGCTGACGACAAAAAATTAAATGAAACGTATCAGGAAGCGCTGAAGCGCGCCTCTGAAAAACAGCAGGAACTGCTGAAAAAAGCGCAGCTGACGTGGATTGCCCTGCGCGACGCCGACTGTCAATTCCTCGCCTCCGGCGCAGAAGGCGGCAGCGTACAGCCGATGCTGATCAACCAGTGCATGTCCGATAAAACCGTCGAGCGCGAGTCGTATCTCGCTTCGCTGCTGCAGTGCGAGGATGGCGATCAGAGCTGCCCGCTGCCGCCCGCCAATTAACGCACCCGAATCCCTTCGATAATCATCCGCTGGACGTTATCGACGGTTTGCTGAAAAAACGCCTCATCGCGCAGCGTCGCGCCGGTTACCGCCTCAACCTGAGTGGCGAAATCGGCGTAATGCTGCGTAGTCGCCCAGATCATAAAGATCAGATGCTGCGGGTCGACGGGCGCCAGCCTGCCGCTCTCAACCCAGCCGGAAATAATCGCCGACTTCTCATCTACCAACGCTTTCAGATCGCCGGTCAGCTCGCCCATCAGCAGCGGCGCACCTTGCAGCATCTCCAGACAAAACAGCTTTGACGCCTGCGGGTGATCGCGGGAAACCTCCAGCTTAAGGCGAATATATTCGCCGATGGCCACCAGCGGACTGATGTCTTCACGAAACGCCTTGAGCGGCGCCAGCCAGATAGCCAGGATCTGCTGCAGCACCGCGATATACAGCGCTTCTTTCGAGGGGTAGTAATAGAGCAAATTGGTTTTCGACACCCCGGCCAGCTCGGCAACCTGCTCAAGCCGCGTGCCGTGAATGCCATACTGCGAGAACGCGTCCAGCGCGGCAGCCAGAATAGCCTCTTTTTTTGCGCTCACCGCCTGTGAACGTTTGCCGATCTTTTTCACGCCGCCCTGTGCCATGCATTATCTCCTTCTTTTCCCGCCATCAGCATAGCAAAAGCCCAGCGCCGGCACGACTCTGTGCACCCCGATTGCGCACGACTGCGGCTTTTTCGTGCACCGATTTTGACCATTCAGTCCACTTTTATTGCTGCCATTTTCAGCAACCATAACGCAACACATTAATAACATTGGCCTTTGTAAAACTGGCATCGCCTTTGCTTTATCTTTCAGGCGAGGTGATTGAGGGAGATGCAGGATGCAGCGCCGCGCCTTCTTGTTCAACGACATGCAGAGAGGTAGGTATGAAAATTGGTGTCTTCGTTCCGATTGGTAATAACGGCTGGCTGATTTCCACCCATGCTCCCCAGTACATGCCGACGTTTGAGCTCAATAAGGCTATCGTGCAAAAAGCCGAACACTACGGCTTCGATTTCGCGCTATCGATGATCAAACTGCGCGGCTTCGGCGGCAAAACCGAATTCTGGGATCATAATCTGGAGTCCTTCACCCTGATGGCCGGACTGGCCGCCGTGACTTCACGCATCCAGATCTACGCCACCGCCGCCACCCTGACCTTGCCCCCGGCGATCGTCGCCCGCATGGCCTCAACCATTGACTCTATCTCCGGCGGCCGCTTTGGCGTCAATCTGGTCACCGGCTGGCAAAAGCCGGAGTACGAGCAGATGGGCATCTGGCCGGGCGATGACTATTTTGCCAGCCGCTATGACTACCTCACCGAATATGTCCAGGTCCTGCGCGACCTGTGGGGAACCGGGCGCAGCGACTTCAAAGGCGACTACTTCACCATGAATGACTGCCGGGTCAGCCCGCAGCCGTCGCAGCCGATGAAGGTCATCTGCGCCGGGCAAAGCGATGCCGGTATGGCGTTCTCCGCCCAACACGCTGACTATAACTTCTGCTTCGGTAAAGGCGTGAACACCCCTGCCGCCTTTGCCCCCACCGCCGCCCGGATGATGCAGGCGGCGGAAAAAACCGGCCGCGACGTCGGCTCCTACGTCCTGTTTATGGTGATTGCCGACGAAACCGACGAGGCAGCCCGGGCCAAATGGGAGCATTACAAAGCCGGCGCGGATGACGAGGCGCTGGCGTGGCTGACCGAACAGAGCCAGAAAGACACCCGTTCCGGCAGCGACACCAATGTGCGCCAGATGGCCGATCCCACCTCGGCGGTCAATATCAACATGGGCACTCTTGTGGGCTCCTACGCCAATGTCGCCCGAATGCTCGACGAGGTGGCGGCGGTTCCCGGCACCGACGGCGTGCTGCTGACGTTTGATGATTTCCTTATCGGTATCGAAGCCTTTGGACAGCGCATTCAGCCGCTGATGCGCTGCCGCGACCATATTGCCACCATGACTCAAGAGGTTGCCTGATGATTACCCTGCCCGCTCGCCCGGAATCCCTGACCTTCGCGCCGCTACAAAGCGCGCTGATCGTCGTCGATATGCAGAACGCCTACGCCAGCCAGGGCGGCTATCTCGACCTCGCCGGCTTTGATGTTTCCACCACCCGACCGGTTATCGACAATATCAACCTCGCCGTGGCCGCCGCGCGCGCCGCCGGGATGCTGGTTATCTGGTTTCAGAACGGCTGGGATGACCAGTACGTGGAGGCCGGCGGCCCCGGTTCGCCCAATTTTCATAAATCCAACGCGCTGAAAACCATGCGCCAGAACCCGGAGCTACAGGGCAAGCTGCTGGCGAAAGGCGGCTGGGACTATCAGCTGGTCGATCAGCTTAAGCCGCAGCCCGGCGATATCGTGCTGCCGAAACCGCGCTACAGCGGCTTCTTTAATACCGCGCTCGACAGCATCCTGCGCAGCCGCGGAATCCGCCATCTGGTGTTTACCGGCATCGCCACCAACGTCTGCGTGGAATCAACCCTGCGCGACGGCTTTTTCCTCGAATATTTCGGCATCGTGCTGGAGGACGCTACGCACCAGGCCGGTCCGGCGTTTGCCCAGCAGGCGGCGCTGTTTAATATCGAAACCTTCTTTGGCTGGGTCAGCGATGTCGCCAGCTTCTGTAATGCCCTTGAGCCCGCCGCGCCGCACGCATTTACCGAGGAGAAACGTTATGCCTAAACAGGTGATTATTCCGCCAGGCACCACCGCGCCTATCGCACCGTTTGTTCCCGGCACGCTGGCCGACGGCGTGGTTTACGTCTCCGGCACCCTGCCGTTCGATAAGCAAAATAACGTGGTTTACATCGGCGACCCAAAGGCGCAAACCCGCCACGTGCTGGAAACCATCAGGAGCGTTATCGAGACGGCGGGGGGCAGTATGGCGGATGTGACCTTCAACAGCATCTTTATCACCGACTGGAAAAACTACGCCGCGATTAACGAAGTCTACGCGGAGTTCTTCCCCGGCGACAAACCGGCGCGTTTCTGCATTCAGTGCGGGCTGGTGAAGCCCGAAGCGCTGGTGGAGATCGCCACCGTCGCCCATATCGGGAAACCGGCATGATGAAGCTGAATATCTCCCCGGCGCCTTATCCCGGCGCGCCGGTGGTGGTTCTGAGCGCCGGGCTCGGCGGCGCGGGCGGCTACTGGCTGCCGCAGCGTTCGGCGCTGGAAGCGCACTACCAGCTGGTGAGCTATGACCACAACGGCACCGGCGAAAACGGCGGCTCGTTGCCCGCCAGCTATAGCATGGCGCAGATGGCGCAGGAGCTCTACGCGGCGCTGCTGGAGGCGGGTATTGGGCGCTTTGCGCTGATCGGCCACGCCCTGGGGGCGCTGATTGGCCTGCAGCTCGCGCTGGACCATCCCGAAGCGATAAGCGCCCTGGTACTGGTGAACGGCTGGCTGACGCTCTCCCCGCATACCCGCCGCTGCTTCCTGGTGCGCGAGCGCCTGCTGCACGCGGGTGGCGCGCAGGCGTGGGTAGAAGCGCAGCCGCTGTTCCTCTATCCGGCGGAGTGGATGGCTTCTCGCCTGCCGCGTCTGGAGGCCGAAGACGCGCTCGCCATCAGCCATTTCCAGGGCAAAGAGAATCTGCTGAAAAGGCTGAATGCTCTCAAGCAGGCCGACTTTTCGCGCCGGGCGGCAGCCATCGCCTGCCCGACGCTGGTTATCAGCGCCGCTGACGATCTGCTGGTCCCGGCCTCCTGCTCCCGCCTGCTGCAGGCGGCAATCCCCGACAGCCAGCTGGTGGAAATGGCCTGGGGCGGCCACGCCTGCAACGTCACCGATAGCGCCACCTTTAACCCTATTTTATGCGACGGGCTGGCCGCGATGCTGCCCGTACCCCAGGAGAACCTATGAGCGAAGCCATTAGCCCTGCCGCCTGCGCCGCGCTGTTCACCGAGGCCCGAACCCACAACGGCTGGCTGGATAAGCCGGTCAGCGACGCGCGGCTGCGCGAACTCTACGACTTGCTGAAAATGGGGCCGACCTCCGCCAACTGCTCCCCGGCGCGCTTCGTTTTCGTCCGCACCCCGGAAGGTAAAGAGAAGCTGCGCCCGGCCCTGTCGAGCGGCAACATCGCGAAGACCCTGCAGGCGCCAGTCACCGCTATTGTCGCCTGGGACCGCGCGTTCTATGACCGGCTGCCGGAGCTGTTCCCCCACGGCGACGCCCGCAGCTGGTTTACCTCCAGTTCGCAAATGGCGGAGGAGACCGCCTTTCGCAACAGCTCATTGCAGGCGGCATACCTGATTTTCGCCTGCCGCGCGCTGGGCCTGGATACCGGTCCGATGTCGGGTTTTGACCGCGAAAAAGTCGATGCGGCGTTTTTTGCCGACGGCGCCTGGAAAAGCAACCTGCTGATTAATATCGGCTACGGCGATCCCGGTAAACTGTACGCGCGCCTGCCGCGTCTGTCCTTTGATGATGCCTGCCAGCTGGTATAAGGAGCCCGCATGTCTCTTGCCGATAAACAAAGCTTTCGCGACGCCATGGCCCACGTCGGAGCGGCGGTGAACATTATCACCACCGATGGTCCCGCAGGCCGCGCAGGATTTACCGCCAGCGCGGTTTGCAGCGTCACCGACGCGCCGCCCACGCTGCTGGTCTGCCTGAATCGTTCAGCCTCGGTATGGCCGATCTTCAGCCAGCATCAGGCGCTGTGCGTTAATACCCTGGCGGCCGGTCAGGAAGGACTCTCGAACCTTTTCGGCGGTAAAACGCCGATGGCGGAGCGCTTCGCCGCCGCCGACTGGCAAACCGGCGCGACCGGCTGCCCGCGTCTGGAGGCAGCGCTGGTCAGCTTCGACTGCCGCATCAGCCAGATCGTCAGCGTCGGGACGCACGACATTCTGTTTTGCGAAGTGGCGGCGATTGTTCGCCATCCGGAACCGCGTGGACTGATGTGGTTCGATCGCGGCTACCACACGCTGATGCGTCCAGCCTGTTAACCCTAAACCCAGGATCTCATCATGGCTCTCTTCGATTTTCCTCGCTGGCAGTTAACCTCCCCCTCCGCCGCGTCCGGCGTCGTGGCCCCCGATGAACGGCTGTCGGTCGGGCAAACCGTGGTGATGGGCGTTCAGCACGCGGTGGCGATGTTTGGCGCAACCGTCCTGATGCCAATCCTGATGGGGTTAGATCCTAACCTGTCGATCCTGATGTCCGGCGTCGGCACCCTGCTGTTCTTTTTGGTCACCGGCGGGCGCGTGCCGAGCTACCTTGGTTCCAGCGCCGCCTTTGTCGGCGTGGTCATCGCCGTCACCGGCTTCAACGGCCAGGGGCTTAACCCGCACCTTAGCGTCGCGTTGGGCGGAATTATCCTCTGCGGACTGGTGTATACCCTGATTGGTCTGGTAGTGATGAAACTCGGTACCCGCTGGATTGAGCGGCTGATGCCGCCAGTGGTCACCGGCGCGGTGGTGATGGCGATTGGTCTTAATCTGGCCCCCATTGCGGTTCGCAGCGTATCAGCGACGCCGTTCGACGGCTGGATGGCGGTGCTGACCGTGCTCTGTATCGGCCTGGTGGCAGTGTTTACCCGCGGGATGCTGCAGCGGCTGCTGATCCTCGTCGGGCTGATTATCGCCTGCGCCCTCTACGCGCTGCTGGCCAACGGCCTCGGGCTGGGCAAGCCGCTGGATTTTAGCCTGCTTGCGCAGGCGGCGTGGTTCGGTTTGCCGCAGCTGACCGCCCCGACCTTTAACGGCCAGGCAATGATACTGATCGCTCCCGTGGCGGTAATTCTGGTGGCGGAAAATCTCGGCCACCTGAAGGCGGTTGCCGGGATGACCGGGCGCAATATGGACCCGTATATGGGCCGCGCGTTCGTCGGCGACGGGCTGGCAACGATGCTCTCCGGCTCGGTTGGCGGCAGCGGCGTGACTACCTATGCGGAGAATATCGGCGTGATGGCGGTCACCAAAGTGTACTCGACGCTGGTGTTCGTCGCGGCGGCGCTGATTGCGATGCTGCTTGGGTTTTCACCGAAATTCGGCGCGCTGATCCATACCATTCCGGGACCGGTGATCGGCGGCGCATCGATCGTGGTGTTTGGCCTGATTGCCGTCGCGGGCGCGCGAATTTGGGTACAGAATCGGGTGGATCTGAGCCAGAATGCGAATCTGATTATGGTGGCAGTGACGCTGGTGCTGGGGGCGGGCGATTTTGCGCTTTCGCTCGGTGGCTTTACCCTCGGCGGGATCGGCACGGCCACCTTCGGCGCGATTCTGCTCCACGCTCTGCTTAACCGCCGTCCGCGTGAGGCCGGGCAAACCAACGTCACCCCGGTATGAAAGCGTGCAACGCCAGCAGACCCGTACCGGGAAATCCCCGGTCGCGCTACGCTTACCGGGGCGACAAAACAGCGCCAACCCGTAGCCCGGCTAAGGCATTAGCCGCAGGGCGGGGGCTACTTCCGCTTAGCGGCATCTGCATGCATCGGGATAAAAAAAACCGCCGACTACACGTCGGCGGTGAGGGCGATGGGGTTTGCTCTGGAGATTAACCCCTATCGGCAGACAATCAGGACGGCGCTAGCTATCGCGGCTGCCGTGACTGTTTTTTCCCCCTTTTTTACCAGCTTCGGAAGCGCGCTGAGGATCGTTTTTAAAGTTTCCCCCGCTATGCTGGCCACCTTTACGACCTGCTTCTGATGCTCTTTCACGGTCTTCAGCAAAGTTGCCGGTACCGCCACGATGGTTTGCCATTACTGACCTCCATTTAGGTTAGACATCATGCTGCATTAGGTGAAACAAAAGGCCTTAGCCTCCGCGATCCCATTTTCCGATCGCGTACTGTTAAGGTTAGCGAATACAGAAGCGGCTGTAGGCAGATAGTCATATCCTGAAATAGATTTCTGATAACAACCGCCGCTATGGCGCACATTCTGCGCTAAGCAACTCTTATGACAGCCTAAAATAGCGCCGCCAAAGATGTATCTTTTTGCAACAGCCGCTATTTTTTGCATTTTTGTTATAAATCAAACAAATGATTGTTACATTTGCACTCTTCGCCAGAGATCTTATCTTTAAAGGTAGCCAGTCGTCTGGCTGGCGCATAACGCAACCGAGGAGTGATGCAAATGGCTAAGATTCTGGTGCTTTATTATTCAATGTACGGACACATCGAGACCATGGCGCATGCCGTCGCCGAAGGGGCTAACAAAGTCGATGGCGTGGAAGTGGTCGTGAAGCGCGTGCCGGAAACCATGCAGGCAGAGGTTTTTGCCAAAGCAGGCGGGAAAACACAAAACGCCCCCGTTGCCACACCGCAGGAGCTGGCTGAGTACGATGCCATCATCTTTGGTACCCCTACCCGCTTCGGCAACATGTCCGGGCAGATGCGCACCTTCCTCGATCAAACTGGCGGTCTGTGGGCATCCGGCGCGCTGTACGGCAAACTGGCCAGCGTATTCAGCTCAACCGGTACCGGCGGCGGTCAGGAACAGACCATCACCTCCACCTGGACCACCCTTGCCCACCACGGGATGATCATTGTGCCGATTGGCTACGGCGCTCAGGAGCTGTTTGATGTCTCGCAGGTTCGCGGCGGCACGCCTTACGGCGCCACCACCATTGCCGGCGGAGACGGATCGCGTCAGCCAAGTGAAGAAGAATTGGCCATTGCCCGCTATCAGGGTCAACACGTTGCAGGTCTGGCAGTTAAATTACACGGTTAATCTTCAGCAGGAGGAAAAGCATGCCGAATCAAGAAGCAAAGGCCCACCGCGTGGGTGAATGGGCAAGTCTGCGCAATACATCTCCTGAAATTGCCGAGGCAATTTTTGAACTCGCCAATTATGATGAAAAGCTGGCGGAGAAAATCTGGGAAGAAGGCAGCGATGAAGTCCTGCCCCGCGCCTTCGCCAAAACCGACAAAGACTCGCTGTTCTGGGGCGAACAAACCATCGAACGCAAGAACGTGTAGCCCGGACAGGTACGCAGTACCGCCTCCTGGATTTATTGCATGAGCTTCCCGGAGGCGGCGCGTTGCGCCAGTCCAGGCGACAACACCCGGCTAAACATCGGCAGCAAGACCCGGATTGCTCCGGGTTTTTTATGCTCTGCTACTTTGTCGCCTCGGCCATCGCCTTTTTAAAGGTATCCATTGGGCAGAAGCCGTTGTCATCCACAGGACAACCGTTCAGCGCCAGCGTTACCCGCTGCGGCGGCGATTGCAGGGTCAGCGCATCGGCATTACGCAACTGCTCGGTGCTTTGGTACAGATACTCGATCTTCATCAAATCACGATTGCCGCTCTTATCATGCCAGCGCTGGAACACCAGCTTGCCGCCGATGGGCGTGCGTTCGTACTGGTTGTGCAGCTGATAAGGTTTAAAATCCAGCGCCGTCAGCAGCGAGGCGATGTTAGAGTCGTGCCCCACCAGCAGCGTCACTTTCGCCGACTTCGCCGCGTCCCCTACCAGAACGTTATCAATATATTTCACCAGCGGTTTGGCCACATTGCGCGCCACTTCCGGCGAAGTAAACAGACTGTCCTGATAGCCGTTTTTCAGCTTCGACAGCACCTGCCACTGCTTATCGCTGTTAATTTCACCCCACGCCACCTGGTCTTTCGGGAAACCTTCATAATATTGCAGTGTAAAGGCGTCAACCAGCGAGTTGCCGACTTTAAGCGGCCCGGAAACGCCCGGCTCCTGCTGATATTTAGCGCTAAAGGTATCTTTCGCGTCGCTCAGCGAGCACTGCTGCTTCTCTTTACAGGACGGGGAGTTACGGTAGTCGGTCATCTCCTCCAGCAGCTTATAGCTTTCGCTCAGCTGCATCCCCTGCCGCTCTTTCTCCATCGCCTGTACGGCCTTTTCGCTGAAGGCGGCGGAATCATCGGTGATCACCGGATTAAACGTCGGGTCCATGGTGCCCATTTTTTCCTGATGATGTACGGTCACGCCGCAGCCGGGGAACGCGCCGGTGATAAAGAACTGCGCGGTGGCGACGGTACGCTGCAGGCTATTGGCATAGGCGTAGACCGCGTTCTCCGGCGGGCATTCGCCGCTGGTCACCACTCCCTGCTGCGCCAGCCATTCGCGCATATAGTGCCCCATGTAGACTTCCAGCACTCCGCCCTTGGTGGTCAGCTGTCCACCGGGGACATCCCACTCTGGCCAGGACTTTGGCGTGGATTGCTCCAGCACGCTGCCGTTGTTCGCCAGCGGCGCGCGCAGGTTATGGCGGCTCATGATCAGCACCTGCTGAAGCTGGTACCCTTCCGGTGCGGCCGGTTCCTGCGCCTGAACGCCAGCGGACAGTAAAACAGCGCCGGCCACAGCGGCGGCGAGTAGACTTTTTCTCATCCCTTCATCCTCAGTCAGTGATTATCATCGCCATGATTGTGACAAATTTATGACATTTTTCCGGGCAATGGCTCGCAAAGTACGGAAAGAAATACGCTTTCCGCGATGACCGAGGGTCGCAAAATCAGGGAACAGGATTACTGCGGCAGCGGTACTGCCGCCAGAGTGCAGATAGCCTCATGCTCGCCGCCGTGATGGTCAACGATGACCACTTTATCTCCGGCTTTTTTTCCTTCGCAGGGTTTTAAAATCCGTTCGACAACGCGTTCATGGATAGATTGATGGCCGGAATCGGCCAGGCTGCTTGCTGACGTCGCCATCAGCAGCAGTCCAGCCAGCCCGACGATATGCTTATTCACCATTGATTACTCTCGCCCCCTATTTAAGCGGGCCAAGGGTAGCAACCTGCCGGGCCGTGGTCTGTAAATTCGCTTAAACGAGTGTTACTCCGTTCATTTTTTCATCACCGTCGAGCTTTACTCTTCACATTTATTCATGTAAATAATAATTTCATTGCTCGGCTGGCTGTCTATTCTCGTCCGACTCATCGGGTCATCTTTAAGAAATATCCCGATGCTATTATCCCGATATCACGGTATTTTTTCTCCATGTTAAACATAACATTAGGTTAATCTATGTCAGGTATCCTGCTCTTTATCGTCGCGGTGGTTTTGCTGGGAGTCGCGGTCTACAGCCTGGTCTCCTACGTCAAAGATCGGCGCTCCGCGCAACTGCCAACTCATAAGAAAAAGAAATAATTCATCCTCACTATTCTTACCTTTTGCCCCTGCTATTTCTTACCGACCGCCTGATTTCAAACGAGAATGACAAAAAAGAAGGCAGGCGCTTTCGCCTGCCTTTGTGTCGACGTAAAAAATGGTTACGATTCCCAGGCCTGTTCCGCTTTAGCGCCGTCAAACTGCGGCGGCGGTTTACGGAAACGGCGGGTCAGGTAAGTCAGATAGAGTAACCCCAGCCCCGCCCATATCAGACCGAGCGTCAGGGATGTCGCTTCCAGATTAATCCACAGCACCCCCACCGTCAGCGCGCCGACCATCGGGAGCAGCAGATAGTGAAAGCGATCCTTCCACGTTTTGTTAAAGCCTTTACGCCGCCAGAAGTGGTTGAACACCGATAGATTAACGAAGGTGAATGCTACCAGCGCGCCAAAATTAATCAGCGCCGTGGCGGTAACCAGGTCAAAGAACAGCGCCGACAGCGCGACAATCCCCACCATGATCACGTTGAGCGCTGGGGTACGCCACTTCGGATGGACGTAGCCAAAAATACGCTCCGGGAAAACGTTATCGCGGCCCATGACGTACAGCAGTCGTGAAACGCTGGCGTGCGACGCCAGGCCGGAGGCCAGCGTATTCACAAACGTCGTGCACAGGAAGATCGACTGGAACAGCTTGCCGCCGACGTAGAGAGCAATCTCCGGCAGCGCCGCATCCGGATCTTTAAAACGGCTGATATCGGGGAAAAAGAGCTGCATAAAGAACGAAGCGGCAATGAAAATCACTCCGCCATAGACCGCGGTCAGAAAGATCGCCTTCGGGATCACCCGTGCGGCGTCCGGCGTCTCTTCGGAGAGCGTAGTCACCGCATCGAAGCCGAGGAATGAAAAGCAGACGATCGTCGCCCCGGTAATAATCGGGATCAGGTGCGCATTCTGGCTGATAAAAGGCTGCAGCGACCAGACGGTGCCCACCCCTTCCCCTTTATGCAGTCCCTGCACCACCAGCACGATAAAGACCACCATAATCGAGATCTGCACCAGCACGAACAGGGTGTTGAAGTTCGCCACCAGATTGACGCTTTTCAGATTCGCCGCCGTCAGAATCGCGACAAAGGTCACCACCCATACCCAGGGCGGCACGTCCGGAAACAGCGCGGAAAGATAAATCTTCGCCAGCAGCACGTTGATCATCGGCAGGAACAGATAATCCAGCAGCGACGACCAGCCCACCATAAAGCCGACGTGCGGGCTGATCGATTTCTGCGCATAGGTGTAGGCTGAGCCCGCCTGGGGAAACTGGCGCACCAGCTTGCCGTAGCTGATGGCGGTAAACAGCACGCCGGCCAGCGCCAGCAGATAGGATGCCGGAACGTGGCCGTTGCTGATGCCGGAAACAATGCCGAAAGTATCAAAAACCGTCATCGGCGTCAGATAGGCGAGGCCCATCATCACCACCTGCCACAGCTTGAGGGATTTGCGCAGGCGCGGTTTTCCCGCTCCGGAGGCGTTGTCGAGAGAGGGATTAATAGCCATGGCCATTTCCCCCGCTGCACGCCTGGGCTTGCGGTCGTAGAGACCGGGAAACCAACCTGCTTCGCAACGGGGTTAATGGCAAATCAAAAGGTAAAAAGAACCGACGAGCGGCGGTAGCGGCGCATTCCATGCGGCCATGACGGCCCCCTTCTCCCTGCGGATATTTAAACATCTGCATCATTTCCTACCTCGTTACACACTGTGTCGTTAACTGAAGCCCCGTTGCCGCCTGCGCTCCTTAACGCGGCATCCGGGAATGGCTGGGCTCCCAGCAAAAACGTCCGACCAGGCTCCGCTCAGGCCGTATGATGCTACTCGTGATAATGCTAAAGCGCCCCTTGCGGGGCGAAAATCAGGCGTTTTTCAACATCCACTCAATTTCAGTCTCTGTGATCAGACGCTCAAATTGCAGTAATTCGTCATTTTTACAGGCGTGATAAACGTGACAGAAACGTTCGCCAAGCCGCTCGCGCAGGTGGTCGTTTTGCATAAACTCCCACAGCGCATCGCTCTGGCGAATCGGGAACGGCAGCCCCTCCTGCTCAAGGCCATTGCCTTCCACTTCTTCCTGTAACGGCAGCGGGTTATCCAGCCCGTGGAGGATGCCGGCAAAAATCGCCGCCATCACCAGGTACGGGTTGGCATCCGCCCCGGCCACCCGATACTCGACGCGATGGTTGTGCCGATCGCCGCATGGAATGCGCAGCGCCACCGTCCGGTTGTTATGCCCCCACGACGCCTGGGTCGGCACATACATTCCCGGCTGGAAACGGCGATACGAGTTCACGTTCGGCGCCAGCAGCGCCATCGATGCCGGCATCAGATCGATCATCCCGGCGAGCGCGCGTTTTAACATCGCGGAATCTTCACCGTCGGCGTCAGCCAGCACGTTCTCGCCTTTGTTGTTCTGCATGCTGATGTGGATATGCATCCCGCTACCGGCGTGCTCTTCATAGGGTTTCGCCATAAAAGTGGCGTGCATCTTATGCTTCTCCGCCATTAAACGCACGAGACGTTTTAACGCCAGCGCATCATCGCAGGCATCGAGTACGTTATCGGTATGGTGGAGGTTGATTTCAAACTGGCCGGGAGACGCTTCCGCCACCGCGCCGTCGGCGGGGATCAGCTGGAGCTGGGCGATCTCATCAATATCGTTAAGCACGTCGGCAAAATGGTTGAGGTTATCGACGGAGTAAACCTGGCTTTGGGTATTGCGATCGCCGGTTCCCGGCGCGCAAGGCGGCTGCAGGTAGCCTTCCGCGTCGCGCTTGCGGTCAAGTAAATAGAACTCCAGCTCTACCGCTACCACGGGGAACAGCCCGCGCTGGCGCAGCTGCTGCCAGAGGCGGTTCAGAACGTTCCGCGGCTCAACGTCAAAGGGAGCGCCATCTTCATCAACCATGGTCAGCAGAACCTGACCAATGTATTCCGGGTCCGCCGCGGACGGGGTTAAGGTTCCCAGCACCGGCACGCAGGTGCGATCAGGTTCGCCCATCTCCTGGCCGAGCCCCGCCTCTTCCACCACGTTGCCGAGAATATCCATGGCAAATACCGAAGCCGGGAAATAGCAGCCCTTCTCCAGCTTGTTCAGGCTGGAGACCGGGATCCGCTTACCGCGGAAGCAGCCGTTCAGATCGGTTAACAGCACATCAACGTATTGCGTATTGGGGTAACGCTCAAGGTAGCGCTTCACTTCCCAGGTGAATGCGCTGACCCGTCTCTCTTCCGACTGCTGAACAAAATTCTCAACTTCTACGATATTGGTTTCCATGATTCACCGCCGTTGTTGTAGTTTCGGACCCTGAATTGCACTGTTAAATATAATGTCCACCCTTCGAATGTGTATGCAAACAAATTGTTTGTCAAATGTTAAATTAAGTTTGCAAAGGGCAATATCCACTGCTAGATTGAGAAAATATTGAACGAAATGGCCGTTTTACCCGCTAACCCGGTCATAATTTAGTCCACTTTGTGAGGGCGATCATGGAAAATATAATGTACAAGCCAGTTATTGGCGTAGTGATGTGCCGAAACAGGCTTAAGGGTCACCAGACCCAGACTCTGCAAGAGAAGTACCTGAACGCGATTGTTCACGCCGGCGGCGTACCGATTGCCCTGCCGCACGCGCTGGCCGAGCCGGAACTGCTTGCTACGCTACTGCCGAAACTGGACGGCATTTATCTGCCCGGTAGCCCGAGCAACGTACAGCCGCACCTTTATGGTGAAAACGGCGATGAGCCTGACGCCGATCCCGGGCGTGATCTTCTGAGCATGGCGCTGATTAACGCCGCGCTCGAAAGGCGCATCCCCATTTTCGCCATCTGCCGTGGACTACAGGAACTGGTTGTCGCCACCGGCGGGACTCTGTATCGTCGTCTGTTCGAGCAGCCTGAGCTTCTTGAGCACCGCGAAGACCCCGAACTTCCCGTCGAGCAGCAATACGCGCCCTCGCATGAAGTTCAGGTTCAGGAGGGAGGATTACTTTCTCAGTTAATACCGGGCTGCAACACGTTTTGGGTAAACTCGTTACACGGGCAGGGAGCAAAAACGACGGGTCCACGGCTGCGCGTGGAAGCGCGTTCTCCGGACGGGCTAGCGGAAGCGGTCAGCGTTAACGACCATCCTTTCGCCCTCGGCGTGCAGTGGCATCCTGAATGGAACAGTAGCGAATACGCCCTGTCGCGAATGTTGTTTGAAGGTTTTATCACCGCCTGTCAGAACTATATCGCTGAAAAACAGCGACTCTGACCACTACCGTTAAGGAAATGCAAATATGAGCGATGACGGACTGGCGCCAGGGAAACGTTTGTCAGCGATCCGCCAACAGCTGGGTCTCTCACAGCGTCGTGCCGCCGAACTGTCTGGGTTAACACATAGTGCCATCAGCACCATAGAACAGGACAAAGTCAGTCCTGCCATCAGCACGCTGCAAAAGCTGCTGAAAGTCTACGGGCTGTCGCTCTCGGAATTCTTTTCTGAACCAGAAAAACCGGCTGAACCGCAGGTGGTTATCAATCAGGACGATCTGATTGAAATCGGCAGCCAGGGGGTATCGATGAAGCTGGTTCACAATGGCAATCCGAACCGCACGCTGGCGATGATATTTGAAACGTACCAGCCTGGAACCACAACCGGGGAGAGGATCAAGCATCAGGGTGAAGAGATAGGCACCATACTGGAGGGTGAAGTCGTGTTGACCATTAACGGTCAGGCGTATCACCTGGTGGCTGGGCAAAGTTATGCCATTAACACCGGCATACCGCATAGCTTCAGCAACACTTCGGCAGGTATCTGCCGAATTATCAGCGCCCATACTCCCACCACCTTCTGATTTATTAGCCTGAGCCTTTCTCAGGTTTTCTTCAGGCCTGCGCCGCCCGGGGTGAATTCCGGCGGCGCGAAGATAACGCAGTTCACCTTGCGCAATGCGGAAAAACGTATTCCGCTGGCCCCGGATAATTCACGCCTGTTAATGGGCAATTTAAACGGTACTCAACCCCGGGGACGCCCTGCGCCCTGAGGGTCTGAAATCACCACTTTTTTTCCGATTACGTCATTAAGGAGTCATGATGGATTTTCACAACCTGGCTTACTGGCAAGAAAAAGCAAAGAACATCGCGATTGAAACGCGGTTATTTATTAATGGCGAATACAGCGCCGCCGCCGATAACAGCGTGTTTGCCACCATCGACCCTGCCGCCCAGCAAACGCTCGCCGAAGTCGCGCGCGGCAAAAAGGCCGATGTCGATCGCGCGGTCCAGGCCGCCCGCAGCGCATTCGAGCGCGGCGACTGGTCGCAGGCCTCTCCTGCCCAGCGTAAAGCGGTCCTGAATAAGTTTGCCGACCTGATGGAGGCCCATTGCGAAGAGCTGGCGCTGCTGGAAACCCTGGACACCGGCAAACCGATCCGTCACAGCCTGCGCGACGATATCCCCGGCGCCGCCCGCGCGATTCGCTGGTATGCCGAAGCTATCGATAAAGTCTACGGCGAAGTTGCCCCTACCGGCGGCAACGAACTGGCTATGATCGTCCGCGAACCGATTGGCGTGATTGCGGCGGTGGTGCCGTGGAATTTTCCGCTGCTGCTGGCCTGCTGGAAACTTGGCCCGGCGCTGGCGTCAGGTAATAGCGTAGTGCTCAAACCGTCGGAAAAATCCCCACTCAGCGCCCTGCGACTCGCGGGCTTAGCGAAAGAGGCCGGACTGCCGGACGGCGTGTTCAACGTAGTGAGCGGTTTCGGCCATGAAGCCGGCCAGGCGCTGGCGCAGCATCCTGACGTCGAAGTGATTACCTTTACCGGATCTACCCGCACGGGTAAACAGCTGCTGAAGGACGCAGGCGACAGCAATATGAAACGCGTCTGGCTGGAGGCGGGCGGTAAAAGCGCCAATATCGTTTTTGCCGACTGTCCGGATCTGCAAAAAGCGGTTAACGCTACCGCCGGCGGTATCTTTTACAACCAGGGCCAGGTCTGTATCGCCGGAACCCGCCTGCTGCTTGAGGAGAGCATTGCCGACAGGTTTCTCGATCTCCTTAAAGAGCAGGCCAAAGGCTGGCAGCCGGGCAATCCGCTCGACCCGAATACCGCCATGGGCATGCTGATCGACAACAGCCACGCCGATAGCGTCCACAGCTTTATTCGCGCCGGTGAAGCGCATAGCACGCTGCTGCTGGATGGACGCAAAAATCCGTGGCCCGCGGCGGTTGGCCCGACCATTTTCGTTGACGTCGATCCCGCCTCCGCGCTCAGCCAGGAGGAGATCTTCGGCCCGGTGCTGGTGGTCACCCGTTTTAAAACCGAAGAGCAGGCGCTGGCGCTGGCCAACGACAGCCGCTATGGCCTCGGCGCGGCGGTCTGGACCCGCGATCTCTCCCGCGCGCACCGCATCAGCCGCCGTCTGAAAGCCGGCTCCGTCTTTGTAAACAACTACAACGATGGCGATATGACCGTGCCGTTCGGCGGCTATAAGCAGAGCGGCAACGGACGCGATAAGTCGCTGCATGCGCTGGAAAAATTCACTGAACTGAAAACTATCTGGATTGCCCTGGAGTCTTAATCATGACCGAACATACCACCAGCTATTACGCCGCCAGCGCCAACCGCTATGAACCGTTCCCGGCGCTGGAAGAAACGATCGGCTGCGACGTCTGCGTCGTCGGCGGCGGCTATACCGGCCTCTCTTCGGCGCTGCATCTGGCCGAAATGGGCTACGACGTGGTGCTGCTGGAAGGCGCGCGCATCGGCTTCGGCGCCAGCGGACGCAACGGCGGCCAGTTAGTTAACTCCTATAGCCGCGATATCGACGTTATCGAGAAAACCTACGGCCCGGACGCGGCGAAAATGCTCGGCAGCATGATGTTTGAAGGCGGCGATATTATTCGCGAGCGCATCCAGCGCTATCAGATTGCCTGCGACTATCGCCCCGGCGGGCTGTTTGTCGCGATGAATCATAAACAGCTGGAAACTCTGGAAGAGCAGAAAGCCAACTGGGAGCGCTACGGCAATACCCAGCTGGAGCTGCTGGATGCCAGCGCTATTCGCCGCGAAGTCGACAGCGACCGCTACACCGGCGCCCTGCTGGATCGCAGCGGCGGCCATATCCATCCGCTCAACCTGGCGATTGGCGAAGCTGACGCCATTCGGCTAAACGGCGGCCGGGTGTACGAGCAATCACCGGTTACCCGCATTCAGCACACCAGCCCGGCGGTAGTGACCACCGCGCGCGGACAAGTGACCGCTCGCTACGTGATCGTCGCCGGTAACGCCTATCTCGGCGATAAGATCGAGCCGGAGCTGGCGAAACGCAGCATGCCGTGCGGCACCCAGGTGGTCACCACCGCACCGCTGTCTGAGGAACTGGCGCGCTCGCTGATCCCGAAAAATTACTGCGTGGAGGATTGTAACTATCTGCTGGATTACTACCGTCTGACCGCCGATAACCGTCTACTGTACGGCGGCGGCGTGGTCTACGGCGCGCGAGATCCGGACGACGTTGAGCGATTGATTATGCCGAAGCTGCTGAAAACCTTCCCGCAGCTGAAGGGGGTGAAAATCGACTACCGCTGGACCGGCAACTTCCTGCTGACCCTCTCACGGATGCCGCAGTTTGGCCGCCTCGATAACAATATCTATTATATGCAGGGTTACAGCGGCCACGGGGTCACCTGTACCCACCTCGCCGGACGGCTAATTTCGGAGCTGCTGCGCGGGGACGCCGAACGTTTTGACGCCTTCGCGAAGCTGCCGCACTACCCGTTCCCCGGCGGACGCAGCCTGCGCATTCCGTTTACCGCCATGGGCGCGGCTTACTATAGCCTGCGCGATCGGCTCGGCGTTTAATCCCCCCGGCCGACGGCGCCCGCCGTCGGCAATATCGCCGCCCCGCACTGCTGCGGAAAGCGCTGCTGAAAGTAGTGGCGTAAAAACTCCACGGTGGTGCGAATTTTGGCCGAAGTCGCCAGCCGAGACACGTATACCGCCCAGATACTGGCGGGCTGATAGTACTCCGGCAGCAGCTGTACCAGATTGCCGCTGGCGATATTCTCCTTTACGTCCCACCATGAGCGCAGCGCAATCCCCTGCCCGTCGAGGCACCACTGGTGGACGATTTCACCGTGGTTTGACGACAGCGGCCCAGTCACTTTGATGGCGTGCTCACCTTCTTTATCATCGCGCAGCTGCCAGACGCCAAAAGGCCGGTCGCGCTCTTTGATCACCAGACACGGTAGCGCGGCAAGGTCGCTCAGCTGTTTCGGCGAGGGATGGCGGGCGACAAACGCCGGCGAGGCGCAGAGGATGCGATGATTGCTGGCAAGCTGGCGGGCTATCAGGTTGGGCGCAATATCGTCGCCGACGCGAATATCCAGATCGACCCCTTCATTAGCCAAATCTACCAGCCGGTCGGCGACGTCGAAGCGGATCTCCAGCTGCGGGTAGCGACGGGCCAGCTCGGAGAGCGCCGGCGCGACCACCCGCCGACCAAAGCCAAAGCTGCTGATGATCCGCAGCGTTCCCTGCGGCACCTGCCGCACATCGGAGAGCTCATCCATCATCTGGTCGACATCCTGCAGAATGCGCTGCCCCCATTCGTAGATGCGCTCGCCCTCTTCGGTGATAGCCACTCGCCGGGTAGTGCGGTGCAGCAGCTGGACGTTAAGGGTTTGCTCCAGCAGCGATACGCGTTTGCTGACAAATGCCGGAGAGACGCCGAGCTCTTCCGCAGCGGCGGCAAAACCGGCGCGGCGGGCTACCAGCATAAAGACGCGTAAGTCGTTCAGCAGCGGAAGATTATTCATGATTCGTGTTTTATGTTTCACCAGTTGACGGGATTAATTATGAATTAGTCAATTATAGGATAGAGATGAAGTCAATTTTCCTTACCTCAAACTGAGAATAACGATGAATAAAACCTTACGTATTGCCGCCATCCCCGGCGATGGCATCGGTAAAGAAGTGCTGCCGGAAGGGGTGCGCGTACTGCAGGCCGCCGCCGAACGCTGGGGGCTGGCGTTAAGCTTCGAGCACTTCGAGTGGGCCAGCTGCGATTATTACGCCCAAAACGGCACTATGATGCCCGAGGACTGGCACGCGCAGCTGAAAGGCTTTGATGCGATCTATTTCGGGGCGGTCGGCTGGCCGGATATCGTCCCGGATCATATCTCCCTCTGGGGCTCGTTGCTGAAGTTCCGCCGCGAATTCGACCAGTACGTCAACCTGCGTCCGGTGCGCCTGTTCCCCGGCGTCCCCTGCCCGCTGGCGGGTAAACAGCCCGGCGATATCGATTTCTACGTGGTGCGTGAAAACACCGAAGGGGAATATTCCGCTCTTGGCGGCCATGTGAATCCGGGAACCGAACATGAAGTGGTGATTCAGGAGTCGGTGTTTACCCGCCGCGGCGTTGACCGCATCCTGCGCTACGCCTTTGAGCTGGCGCAAAGCCGCCCGCGCAGAACCCTGACCTCGGCGACCAAATCTAACGGCCTCGCCATCAGCATGCCCTTCTGGGACCAGCGCGTCGAAGCGATGGCGCAGCAATACCCGGAGGTGAAATGGGATAAGCAGCATATTGATATTCTGTGCGCCCGTTTCGTGCTGCAGCCGGAGCGTTTTGACGTAGTGGTCGGCTCTAATCTGTTCGGCGATATCCTTTCCGATCTCGGCCCGGCCTGTACGGGCACCATCGGCATTGCCCCATCGGCAAACCTCAACCCGGATCGCACCTTTCCGTCGCTGTTTGAGGCGGTACACGGTTCGGCGCCGGATATCTACGGCAAAAATATCGCCAATCCGATTGCCACCATCTGGGCCGGCGCGATGATGCTCGACTTCCTCGGCAACGGTGACGCTCGCTACCAGGCCGCCCATGACGGCATTCTCGCAGCGATTGAGCAGACTATTGCCAGCGGACCAAAGACACCGGATATGAAAGGCACCGCCTCCACCCAGCAGGTGGGCGAGGCCATTTGTCGGGCTATTGCCGGACACCAGGTCGCCCGAACAGGCGCGTAAGCGCCGCTTTCGGCAATGGTCGCCGGACAGCCTCCCTCAAGCACCGGGCCCGGATATCCCGGGTCGCGGCGTAAACGCCTTACCCGGGCTACCGCCCCGCAGATCGCTGGAAACCCGTAGCCCCGGTAAGCGCAAGCGCCACCGGGGAGATTCTCCGGACCGAATTACAGCTCCAGCTCGCGCTGCAGCAGCGTCGCGATCGCCTCGCAGCTCTGCGCCGTCACCAGCGATTGCCGGAACTCTTCATGCATAATGCGCCGCGCCAGCCGCGAGAAAATACGCATATGCTGATCCCCCGCCGAATGCTTATTAAGCGTCAGCATAATCACAAACTGCGCCTCGTCGTCGCCCCACGCTACCGGCTGCGCCAGACGGGCGACGCTGATGGTCGACTGCTCGATATGCTCAGATTTACTGTGTGGAATGGCGAAGCTAAAGCCTAAACCGGTAGAGAACACCGCTTCGCGAGCCCACAGATCGGCTTCCAGCTTACGCGGATAGCGGCAGCGCCCGGCCAGCAGCAGATTATCAGTCATGCCCTTAATGACCTCCTCTTTGCTACGCCAGTCGCTGTTCAGCGTAATGCACTGCGGAGTAATCAGCGGCGCGTCCTGCTGGGTCATGCGGAACTGGGCAAGCAGATGTTCTACCTCTAATGAAGTACGGCACTGCATCGCCTGGTTAAGCAGCTGACGGCAGGCGCGGCTGTCAAGCTGCGCCAGACGCGCCTTGGTTGCCGGAATCGACGGCGCGCTCATGCTCAACTCATCCAGCCCCAGCCCCACCAGCAGCGGCAGCACCGAACCTTTAGCCCCCAGCTCGCCGCACAGGCCAATCCATTTCCCCTGACGATGCACCGCCTGAACCGCGTAATCCAGCGCGCGCAGAAAAGCCGGATTGAGGCTGTTGTAGTGGCGCGTCACCCTGGCGTTATCGCGATCCACCGCCAGCAGGTACTGGGTCAGGTCGTTGCTGCCGATACTAAAGAAATCAATCTCTTCGCAGCACTGATCGATGATAAACATCACCGACGGCACCTCAAGCATAATGCCCAGCGGGATCTTTTCATCAAACGGGATATGTTCGCTGCGCAGCGACTGTTTAGCATCCGCCAACTGCTCTTTGACCCATAAGATCTCTTCCATCGAGGAGATCATCGGGATCATGATTTTCAGCGCGCCGTGCGCGGAAGCGCGCAGAATCGCCCGCAGCTGAGTGCGGAACAGCGCCTGATACTCCTCATAAATACGCACCGCCCGGTAGCCGAGGAACGGGTTATTCTCCGCCGGGATGTTGAGGTAGGCCACCGGCTTGTCGCCGCCGATATCCATGGTACGGATGATAATGCTGCGCCCGTTGGCCGGCTCCAGCGCCTGGCAAAAAATGTTATACAGCTCGTTTTCCGACGGCGCGCTGGGCCTGTCCATGTAGAGCATCTCGGTGCGGAACAGTCCTACCGACTGCGCGCCGTTGTTGAAGGCCGCCGCCGCCTCTACCGAATGGGCGATGTTGGCCGCCACCTCCAGACGAATACCGTCTTCCGTTCGGCCCTCTTTATCCAGCCAGGCCTGCTGCTGGCGGCGGGTTTGCGCCTGTACCCAGGCCTCCTGCTGATAGTAGCGCGCCACCGCTTCATCGGGATTCACCACCACCAGCCCGGCGTTACCGTCAATCTGTACCCGGCGATCGACCCACGGCAGCAGCGCCTCCATATCGACGCCCACCAGGGTAGGAATATTGAACGAACGCGCGAGGATCACCGTATGTGAAGTGGTGCCGCCGCTGCGCAGCAGCAGGCCTTTAAGCAGCGTTTTATCCAGTTCAAGAAACTGGCTGGGGGTGAGTTCATCGGCGAGGCAGATGGCCTCTTCGGTCAGCTTACCCGGTGCCGGAAAACGATCCTCACCGTAGATATGCTGCAGAAGCTGGAAGCACACATCGCGCACGTCCAGCACCCGCTCCTGCAAATAGCTATTACCGGAAGCGCTGAACTGGGCGCAAAAATGTTCGCCGGTCGCGACCACCGCTTCAGCGCAGCTCAGACCGTTCAACAGCCCGTCCAGCAGATGCTGGCGCAGCGAGGCGTCGGTGGCCAGAGAGCGATGCGCCTCAAGGATCGCGCTGGCGGTACCGTCGTTATCCAGCAGGCGGAACTCAATATTTTTCACCAGCAGGGTCAGGCCCCTGTCCAGCGCCGCCTGTTCCTGTTCGATTGCGCCCGCTACAGGCAGCGCGCCTGAATCGCGCAGGTCGAGGGACTTAAGATGGGTGAGCCTGCCGCCCGCGCTGCCGGCGCAGACCGGCAGCGCGTGAAACAGGGTAGGATTAAGACGCGAGAGGGATTCAGGAACCGGCTGAACGGCCATTTGCTCCGCCGCCGGCAGCGGCGCATCGCAGTGCGGGAACTCGTCGGTGATGAACGCCGTCAGTGTATTAAACGCCTGCTGTTCATCTTCACCGCTGACAACAAGCTGGCAGCGGTCGCCCTTTAAGGTATTGGTGCCAATAATCCCCAGCGCGCTTTTGGCGTTTCCGCGTCCTTCTGTGCGGGTGTTTACCCATTCGACCGAAGATGAAAAAGTATTGCACAGCGTTTCTACCAGGCTTGCCGGACGCGCATGTACGCCGTTGGGCAAATCACATATGAATTCAATTACCAGAGCCATCGCCTTCCTCCTGAATAATGCGTATTAGCCAAAAGGTAAAGAAAGAAGCCGCCCGCCACTACACGATAAAAGTGGTAATTACTGGATAATTGTATGGCTGAATCTTTTTTATGCTCGTGGTCACAAATCGCCTCGTGAAGGGCGTCAAAAACCCACCAGAACTAAGATTTGAGGTGGATCGCAATTTTCTCCTCGCCTTACAAATATCCAGTAAATGCACTTTTTCTCTACTATTTTATGCGCCGCCCTTTTTCTAATGTTGAGACATCAACTCAGTCACGGGCCACGCAGCGCTCAGGAGAAAAACAATGAACGAACTGGTGCAAATATTAAAAAATACCCGCCAGCACCTCATGACCGGGGTTTCACATATGATCCCGTTTGTCGTGTCCGGTGGGATCTTGCTGGCAGTCTCCGTCATGTTGTACGGCAAGGGCGCGGTGCCCGATGCCGCCACCGACCCTAACCTGAAAAAACTGTTTGATATCGGCGTCGCCGGTCTGACGCTAATGGTGCCATTTCTGGCGGCCTATATCGGCTACTCCATCTCCGACCGCGCGGCGCTGGCCCCCTGCGCCATCGGCGCCTGGGTCGGCAACAGCTTCGGCGCCGGTTTCTTCGGCGCGCTGATTGCCGGGATCATTGGCGGGCTGGTGGTTTACTACCTGAAGAAAATCCCGGTGCACAAGGTGCTGCGCTCGGTGATGCCCATCTTCGTTATCCCGATTATCGGCACCTTTATAACCGCCGGGATCATGATGTGGGGTCTCGGCGAGCCGATTGGCGCGCTGACCGCCAGTCTGACCGGCTGGCTGCAGGGCATGCGCGAAGGCAGCATCGTTATTCTCGCCATCATTATGGGCCTGATGCTGGCCTTCGACATGGGCGGTCCGGTGAATAAAGTCGCCTACGCCTTCATGCTGATTTGCGTTTCCCAAGGCGTTTACAGCGTAGTGGCCATCGCCGCCGTCGGTATCGCCGTGCCGCCGCTGGGCATGGGCCTGGCAACGCTGATTGGGCGTAAATATTTCTCCGCGGAAGAGCGCGAAACCGGGAAAGCCGCGCTGGTGATGGGCTGCGTTGGCGTGACCGAAGGCGCGATCCCCTTCGCCGCCGCCGACCCGCTGCGCGTTATCCCGGCCAATATGATCGGCGCCGCCACCGGCTGCGTAACCGCCGCGCTGCTCGGCGCCCAGTGCTACGCCGGCTGGGGCGGGCTCATCGTTCTGCCGGTCGTCGAAGGTAAAGGCGGGTTTGTTGCCGGTCTGGCGGTCGGCGCCATCGTCAGCGCCGCCTGCGTCATTCTGCTCAAAGCCCTGGCGAAAAAGAAAACGTCAGACGCCAAAGCCGATGACGAGATGGATCTTGATTTCGAAATTAACTGAAACAGTGGAAGGAATATCGTATGACCAAAATTATCGCCGTTACCGCTTGCCCCTCTGGCGTTGCCCATACCTATATGGCCGCCGAATCGCTGGAGAGCGCCGCTAAAGCCAAAGGCTGGCAGGTCAAAGTCGAGACTCAGGGCTCCATCGGCATTGAGAACGAGCTGACCGCAGAAGACGTCGCCAGCGCCGATATGGTGATTCTGACCAAAGATATCGGCATTAAGTTTGAAGAACGCTTTGCCGGTAAAACCATCGTGCGCGTCAACATCAGTGATGCCGTGAAGCGCGCCGAAGCCATTATGAACAAAATCGACAGCCACCTTTCACAGAATGCCTGACTGAATGCCCGGGGCGCGCCCTGCGCCCCGCAAAATAACATGGAGTTTGTCATGACCAATCGCACTCAACGCTTAAAAGATCTTCTGTTCGCCAACCCGCGCGAAATCTCACTCGAGCGGGCGCTGCTCTACACCGCCAGCCATAAACAGACGGAGGGTGAGCCGGTAATGATCCGCCGGGCGAAAGCGACCGCATGGATCCTCGATCATGTGCAGATTTCGATTCGTGATGATGAACTGATTGCCGGCAACCGGACCATCAAGCCGCGCGCCGGAATTATGTCCCCGGAGATGGACCCCTACTGGCTGCTCAAGGAGCTGGACCAGTTCCCGACCCGCCCGCAGGACCGTTTCAATATCAGCGAAGAAGACAAGCGCATCTATCGCGAAGAGCTGTTCCCCTACTGGGAAAATCGCTCGATGAAGGACTTCATCAACGCCCAGATGACCGATGAAGTCAAAAACGCCGTCAGCACGCAGATTTTTAGCGTCAACCAGACCGATAAGGGCCAGGGACATATCATTATCGACTACCCTCGCCTGCTGGAAAACGGCCTCGCCGCGCTGGTGACGGAGATTAAGGCGGTGCGTCAGCAGCACCCGCAGAACAGTTTTTATCAGGCGGTGCTGATCCTGCTGGAAGCCTCCCAGCGCCATATTCTGCGCTATGCGGCCCTTGCCGATGAAATGGCCGCCGATTGTGCTGATGAACAGCGGCGCAAAGAGCTGGAGACCATCGCCAACATCTCCCGCCATAATGCGGTACACCGCCCGGAAGATTTCTGGCAGGCCTGCCAGCTCTTCTGGTATATGAACATCATTTTGCAGTATGAATCCAACGCCAGCTCCATCTCGCTGGGACGTTTTGACCAGTACATGCTGCCGTACTATCAGGCTTCGCTGAATCGCGGCCAGGATCCGCAGTTTCTTCAGGAGCTGCTGGAGTCGCTGTGGGTGAAGTGCAACGATATCGTTCTGCTGCGCTCCACCAGCAGCGCGCGCTACTTTGCAGGCTTCCCGACCGGCTATACCGCGCTGCTCGGCGGCCTGACCGAGACCGGACGCAGCGCGGTTAATATTTTGTCGTTTCTGTCCCTCGACGCCTACCAGAACGTTCGACTGCCGCAGCCGAACCTTGGCGTACGCGTCAACGAACTCATCGATCGTCCTTTCCTGCGCAAAACCGCCGAGACCATTCGCCTCGGTACCGGCATTCCGCAAATCTTTAATGATGAAGTGGTGATCCCGGCATTTCTCAACCGCGGCGTATCGCTGGAGGACGCGCGGGATTATTCGGTGGTTGGCTGCGTTGAGCTGTCGATCCCGGGGCGCACCTACGGCCTGCACGATATCGCCATGTTTAACCTGCTGAAGGTGATGGAAATCGTGATGCTGGAAAACGAAAGCAATCCTGATATCACCTGGGATGGGCTGATTAACCAGATCCGCGACAAGATTCGCTATTACATTAAGCTGATGGTGGAAGGCAGCAACATTTGCGATATCGGCCACCGCGACTGGGCGCCGGTTCCCCTGCTCTCTTCTTTTATTGAGGATTGCGTGCAGCACGGTCAGGATATTACCGCAGGCGGCGCGCGCTATAACTTCTCCGGGGTCCAGGGCATCGGCATTGCTAACCTCAGCGACTCGCTGCACGCGCTAAAAGGGATGGTTTTTGAGCAGAAACGGCTCAGCTTCGCTGAACTTATCGCAGTGCTGAAAGCCAATTTCCAGACGCCGGAAGGGGAAAAAATTCGCGCTCGCCTGATCAACCGCTTCGAGAAATACGGCAACGATATTGACGAAGTGGACAACATCAGCGCCGATCTACTGCGCTTTTACTGCAAAGAGGTAGAACAATACCAGAACCCGCGCGGCGGTCAGTTTACGCCGGGTTCCTATACCGTCTCTGCCCACGTGCCGCTCGGTTCGGTCGTCGGCGCCACCCCGGACGGACGCCTGGCGGGAGAACAGCTGGCGGACGGCGGGCTGTCGCCGATGCTAGGCCAGGACGTTCAGGGACCGACCGCGGTGCTCAAGTCGGTCAGCAAGCTGGATAACTTTCTGCTCTCCAACGGTACGCTGCTGAACGTCAAATTCACCCCGGCAACGCTTGCCGGCGACAGCGGCCTGAATAAGCTGGCCGACTTCCTGCAGGCATTCACCAGGCTGAGGCTACAGCATATTCAGTTCAACGTGGTCAACGCCGATACGCTGCGCGAAGCCCAGCAGCGGCCGCAGGATTTTGCCGGTCTGGTGGTGCGCGTTGCGGGTTACAGCGCCTTTTTCGTTGAGCTGTCGCAGGAGATTCAGGATGACATTATCCGCCGCACCGCGCATCAGCTGTGAGGTCATGGAAACGCGCGCCGATAAGGCGCGCATTTTTAACATCCAGCGCTACTCTTTGAATGACGGTCAGGGGATCCGCACCGTGGTGTTTTTTAAGGGCTGCCCGCATACCTGTCCGTGGTGCGCTAATCCGGAGTCGATCTCGCCGAAAATTCAGACCGTACGCCGGGAGAGCAAGTGCCTGCGCTGCTCGCGCTGCCAGCAGGACGTGGTCGAGTGCCCCTCCGGCGCGTGGGAGCAGATTGGCCGCGACGTTACCCTCGATCATCTGCTTAAAGAGGTGCTGAAGGATGAGATCTTCTTCCGTGCCTCGGGCGGCGGCGTGACCCTGTCGGGCGGCGAAGTCCTGATGCAGGCCGAATTTGCCGCGCGTTTTCTGCGCCGCTTGCGCGAATGGGGGATCAGAACGGCAATTGAAACAGCGGGCGATACCGCGTTCAGCCGCTTTTTTCCGCTGGCTCAGGCGTGCGACGAAGTGCTGTTCGACCTGAAAATCATGGATGAAACGCTGGCCCGGGAGCAGCTGCGGATGAATATGCCGCGGGTGCTGGATAACTTCACCCGTCTGGTCGAAGCCCAAATCCCGCTAATTCCCCGGGTGCCGCTGATTCCGGGATTTACGCTTAACGAAGAGAATTTCCGCCAGATCCTGGCGTTTTTGGCCCCCTTTAAGCTGCGCGAAATTCATCTTCTGCCGTTCCATCAGTTCGGCGAACCAAAATATCATTTACTGGGAAAAAAATGGTCGATGTCGATGATTAAGGCCCCTGCAGAATCTGAGATTCAGCCATTCAAGACGCTGGCCGAACGGGCCGGTTTTAGCGTGACCATTGGCGGATAACGCCTGGAGGATGCTATGGATTTCAATATCGTTGCCGTCACGGCCTGCGTCAGCGGCGTCGCTCACACTTATATGGCGGCCGAACGCCTGGAAAAGGTCGGCCACCATGAGAAATGGAATATCAAAATCGAAACCCAGGGCGCGCTGGGGGTTGAGAACAAAATTACCGCTGACGATATTGCCCATGCCGATGTCGTTCTGCTGGTGACGGATATTGAAATTGACGATGCCAGACGCTTCAACGGCATCCGCACCATTAAGACCAGCATCAAAACTTTTCTGCTGCAGCCGCAGCAGATTGTCGAAGCGGTTAAATGCATTATGAAAAAGCCGGTGGTTTATATTGAGATCCCTTGAGAGCGGGAAATCCCGGAGGCGGCGCGATGCGTCTGTCCGGGCTACCGGTGCTCAACGATTTTGTAGCCCGGACAGGTGCGCAGCACCGCCTCCGGGAACACCGTGTTTCGGCAATTTAATTTACGCCACCCCCAGCAGCCATTTCTGCGCGGGGGTCAAACGGCTGGCGGTTTCCGGCGTCAGCCAGCGCTGCTGATCCTGCTGCGCGGTATCCGCTCTGTCGATATATAAGCCGTGCAGCACCCGCCTTCTGCTGCCGACGCGGTTGCGCGTCCCGCCGTGCCAGGCGTGGGCGTTATAAATCATCACGCTGCCCGCCGGCGCGGCGAACACCACTTCATCAGGATGCGCCAGCTCCGGGTCGTCCAGCACCTCTTCCGGTAGCTCCGGACGCAAATGGGTGCCGGGGATAATGCGCGGTGCGCCGTTTTCAGCGCTCAGGTCATCAATAGCCCATATCGTATTCACCAGATGTACTTTCGGAAAGTCAGGACGCGGTTTTTTCCAGTCCGCATGCAGCGGCTGATGGCCGCCGTTAAACAACGCTTCCCGCGCGTTCAGGCTGGAGACTTTAAAATCGCCCTGAAAAATATACCGGCAGGCGGAAAGTATCAGCGGATGCGACCAGACCTTTTCCCAAATCACCCCTTTATTAATCAGGTTGGCAATGCGCGTGGCGGTCGCTTCCTGGTGGTGTTCAATGGCCAGACTGTCGCCCTCTCTCTCGACGATGGCGTCGATAAGCTCACGCATCGCCGCCAGCCACTCCGCGTCCACCACGTTATGCACAACGGTGTAGCCCAGGGTATCCAGTTCCTGTTTCATTGTCGGGCTCAGCGCAACATTTGCCCCCAGCGCATCCAGATAAACCGCAGATTGTTGTTCCATATTTCTATTCCTTAACTTATCGATAACACAAAACAAACTCTAATCTGCACCGACCGGGAATACATGAGGCCAAAACTACGAAAAACTGGACAAGCGTACGCGAGGAAGAAAAGTGTGATGGCTATCAAAATCCAGCTTTTTTCCTCTTTCTGTAGGGCAAACATTCGCGACCCAGCCTGACACAGAACAAATCACCACTGATAAAATAGATTATAATCAACAAGATAATTGTTCTCTTCTAAGGCGTACGGAATGATTGACGATCTGGCGGATATTTTAAATCGTTTAGTAAATCAGAAAGATAATCTGCACGTCAGATTCCCCGACCCGGATATCTCCGAGCCTGCGCTGGCGTTTAAAGTGCCCTTTCCGCGGCTGGAAATTGTGCTTGAGGGTGAGCTTAAGGAGAGCGGGCTGCCGCTATCGGAGACGATGCTCTCCGCCTCGCAGGTGCTCTACGTTCAGGCGGGCAAGTGGACGCTGCCGGAGTGGACCGGGTCAGCATCGACGTTAAGCATCCTCTTTGGCCGCCAGAAGCTCGGATTCTGCGTTCAGTACTGGGACGGCAAGCAGCTGCGCACGGAAAAGCAGAACGTTGCCCGCCTCGGGCCGCGCGTCGGCTCCTATCTGCTGCTATCGCTTAATGAAATCTGCCTGCAGCCGGATCCGGTGACCGCCAGGCTGGTGGTCGCGGCCCTGTTAAGCCACTGCCTTGAGCAGCTGGTGGGGCTGGAGATGCGCGTCAGCCGCAGTCGCGATCTGTTTCTGGCGGTGCAGGACTATCTCGAAGAGCATCTCAGCCAGCCCCTGACCCGCGAGTCGGTGGCGAAACGCTTTCATATTACGCCCAATTACCTGTCGCATATTTTCCAGAAATCCGGCTCCGTCGGTTTTAATGAGTTTCTCACCAGCGTACGCCTGGAAAAGGCCAAAAAGCTGCTGCGCGGCTACGATCTCAAGGTAAAAGAGGTCGCCCACAACTGCGGGTTCGTCGACAGCAACTATTTTTGCCGGGTGTTTAAACGCTACACCGAGCGTTCGCCATCAGAATATCGTCGCCACTGCCGCAGCGTGCAGCAGGGCTGACTCAGACGGCCCACTCGACCCGCCCGCGACCGTTATTTTTGGCCTTATAGAGGGCGTCATCGACCTTTTTAATGAACAGGTTTTGCGGTTCCCCTTTGTTACGCAGACCAACGCCGATACTGATCGACAGCGGATAGTCGTGGTTGATCAGGATCGCCCGGGCGTTTTGCAGAATAGCCTGCGCCAGTTCATCCACTTCCTGCGCCGTCATTCCGTCGACAATAATGGCAAACTCTTCGCCGCCAATCCTCGAAGGCAGCACCTTATCGCTGGTGAGCTTAGCCAGCTGCTTACCGAGAGCAAAGAGGACTTCGTCCCCCACCAGATGGCCCCAGGTGTCATTAATTTTCTTGAAGTAATCGATATCGACAATCATTAGCCCCAGCCTGCGTCCCTCCTTCTCGCGGATGGTGTCGATAAAGAAGCGACGGTTAGGCAGTTGGGTCAGCTCATCCTTTAATGATTGGGAACGCGCATCAACGTACAGCAGATTGATGCGCTCAATAATTTTGTAGACCCCGACTGCGCTCAGCAGCATGCCGGACAGGCGCAGCAGATCTTCACAGTAGTACCCCATCCAGCGCGGCTGGTGAAAGATTTCATCCATCAGATCGAACGTACCGCCGGCAATCCACAGCAGCAGTCCGTAGCGTACCCAGTTAACCGCCACGTGATTCATGCGCACTTTGGTGGAGCTCCAGAGCATAAACAGCAGAAATAGCAGCGCCAGCAGATCGATATACATTCCGGGATTAATCAAAATTTCGCGCCACGGCCCCAGCGGCGACGAGATATACGCGCACAGTCCGGTCACGGCGACGATGGCCAGCAGCGCCGGTAGAATATGGGTGCGGGAGATTGAAGATGAGGGTTGAATATGGATGTTTTTCTCGCGTTCGGGCATGGTCAGGTCTCTTAACAGCGCGGCTTGCCAGACTTTTAGCATAACAGCGCAGAGCGATTGAGCGAACTTTAAAGGCGCGCAGCCTGACGATGCGCAGCAGCGAGCAGAAGAGAGTGGACTGACCCCGCGGAATGTTCCAACCTACTACCAATCCATGGCGACGAAGTCAGTGGCGCGAATAATAAAGAGTTAACGCTACGAGGATGTGGCAATCGGTGCTGGGGGAAAGGCCTTTTCTGGACTCCGGGAGCGGTCTTCCATTTTTAGCCCGATGGCCGATGCTGAAGGGGCTGACTCTGCTATGCAAACAAGGCAGTGCTGATGCAGTTTATAACGCTCTGGTCCGCCGCAGACTCAGCCTCAAGGCTATCTCGAACTATCAGCTTCAACGTTAACGCTGACGTTCAGTCTCTTCGCCTCCATGGTTATTATCTTCCGGGCAAGGGCCCTGTCGCCGCCGTGCACCCGATCTATCAGCGCCTGGACGATTGTCATCATAAGAAAGTGCTGATTAGCCGGACAGAAATCGGTCATATCAATCCCGCAATCCGTCAGCTGCTGGTGCGCATCGCGCTCTGTCTGCGCAATAAGGTCAGTCACTTGCTCTTTCATTTGTTCGACGCGCGCAAAAACCACACGATTAATGATTTCGATTTGCTCAGGTGTAAAATTTTTGTCCATTATTATGCTCTCATCACAGTCTGAAGTAATTAATTAGCCAACCAGCCTCAACCCTTTCGCCACCACTCTTTTGAACTCTTCACAATGAACAGGCTCCGGCTGCGTGCAGCGCGCTGCGTGCTTCAGCCCGCGGCTTAACAGCTGCAGCTTGCGCACGGTGGCATCAATCTCTTTCGCCCGCTGGAGGAGCAGCCCCCGGTCAATCGTGACCCCGGCTTGCGAACCAAACATCGCGGCAAGTTCATCCAGCGTAAACCCTGCCGCCTGCCCCAACGTAATGAGCTGCAGTTTATTGAGCACATTTTGGTGATATTGCCGTCGTAAACCGTTACGGCCAACAGGCTGAATTAATCCTTTTTTTTCGTAATAACGCAGCGCGGAGGGATTTATGCCAGAAAGATCGGCAATTTCCCGGATATCGAGGGCTTTCATGGTTGACTTAAACCTCGCTTCAAGTTGCACACTGGCTACCAGCCTGACATGCATTGGAAAAGGAGTACACCCTGGAGACGATGATGGTAGTAAAAACGGTCATAACGGGTATTGGCGCGACGCTGATAATGGATCTCTGGTCATTCGGCCAAAAATACCTGCTCAAGCTGCCGCCGCTAAACTATGCGCTGGTGGGTCGCTGGATTGCATGGCTTTTCAGAGGAAAGCTTTGCCATAATACCATCGCTTCCACGCCGGCATTGCGTGGAGAGAGCGTTATCGGCTGGGTGTTTCACTACCTGACCGGGGCCATTTTTGCTTTTGTCCCGCTGGCATTGAACGGAACCGTCTGGTTAAACGAGCCGACGCTGACGGCAGGCCTGCTGGCAGGCGTGCTAACGTTATTTGCGCCGTTCTTGATTCTTCAACCCGCATTGGGCTTTGGTGTGGCGGCGTCGCGTACCTCGCGCCCGTGGCTGGCTCGCTTGCTGAGCGTGCTTACGCACCTGGCCTGGGGATGCGGACTTTATATCACGGCTATGGTTAGCAGAGCATGAGGCCAGGGCGCTTTTCCGCTCAGCTTTGACGACGATGAAACTCGACGTTAAGCCAGCGGGCAAAAGCCAGAATCCTTTTTTCAAAGTCGGCCAGGTCTCCCTGAGGTTCATGACTCACTGCCAGCAGGTAATCCATGTCATCAGCTTTTTCAGGATAGCGGGCAATGAGCTTACCATGGTGCTCAGCAAGGGTGTCCGGCCAGTCTTTGTCGTACTCACTACGCAGGATACTGGTTGCGCGGATGATTTTGCGTGCGGCAGCGCGCTGCAGCTGTAACCCTTCATTCTTATCCGCGGATGAGCGTATTTGTGCCATGAATTTTTCCAGTACCGGCAGGAAATCCCCATTTACGGCAACGGCGATAGCTTTTGCCGGTTTAAAGGGAGCAAACCGGCGGCTCAGATCTTCGCCGTACACGCAGACGCAATGATGTTTAAGCCAGTATCCCCAGCTCAGCGTATGATCCGGGTGCAGGACTTGCGGCAGCACACCGCAATCAAAATCGATTTTACTGACAACCGGATAGCTCTTTTCCAGTTCACGCTTAATCTCAGCGAGCCGCGCCGCTGTGGCCCGATCGGGGCGATCGTGGAATATCACGCTCATGTCGAGATCGGACTTGTCGGGCGTTGCTCGTCCTTGCGCCACGCTACCGTAAACATAAAGGCTATGCATCAGTTCAGGGAAGCACCGGGTTAGCGTTGCCACGACCCCGTCCACTACGCGGGCGAATTCGGGCTGCATTGCGTTCACTATTGGCAGGGCAATGTCGCCATTGCGATCGACAGCCATTCTTTCTCCTGTTTACTGACGGTATGCCCGCAACAACCTGCGGGCGGTACGTTGGCGCCTGACGGGCAAACAATATTATCTCGCGTTCGCCTTTCGCGCTTACCCAACGGGCTGCATTAATCAATAATCGCGATCCTCATTCAGCTTAGCCGGAGTGCGTGAGCGATCGCTGGCGCGCATTGCCGCATAGAGGGAGCATAGCTCCTGCAGGCTTTTGGTTCCCATACGCTTCATCAGCCGGGTACGCTGGACGCTGACCGTAGAGGGGCTAACCCCACGGATACGGGCAATATCATCCAGGGAATGGCCGCGCAAACTGAGCCGCATAATCTGTCGCTCCGCATGGGTAAAATTCAACCTGGTGGGCAAATAGGCCACGCTTTGGTTCTGCGCCGAGAACAGGCGCATCACCCTTAACGCCTGATGCAGCTCGTCTACCGTCAACCGCTCAGCTAAACAGAGCTTTAACAGGCCCGGAAACAGGCGGTTGATCGCCTCAAAATGGCGTTCGGAGGTGATGAAGATGGCGTAGTGCTCCGGCGGGTGGCGGAAGAAAAGAGCATAGATCTCCTGAATATCCATCCCATGGGTGACGTACATACAGGCCGCATCGCTCTCTGCCTCCGTTCCCGCCTCATCGCTAAGCGCCTGCAGTATCTTTTCTACTCCATAAATAAATACACGATCCTTTCCATAAATGGTCATCTTGTAGCCCCGAGGTCACCGTCTTTTATTATCCTTCCACATGGACGCGTTTTTGTGAGTGTTATGTCGTCAGTCAGGCAGATCAATACCGCGAGCCTATCCGTTTAGCTTTTGTTTAACTAAAGCACATCGCAAGCATTAGCCCCGATTTAACCATTGATACCGCCGGAATATTTTTTAATTTTTAACAAAATAAACCCTTAAAAATATAGGAATAAGATTACCGTTAATTCAATTAAAGCCGTGCATAGACCAGAAATAAAACACCAAAAACACCGCAACCACATGATTATAAATGTTAATTTTCTTTAGGATTATCTTTATAAATGTCATAAAAATTATTTAATCACTCTTTTAAATATTCAGATCTTGATCTCAAAACATCATTTCATTTTGTGTAAAAGTTATTTTCAATAAAATCACAAGCAGTACAAACTCGTCATCACCGGGGAATAAAGAATAATGTGTGGTGAATCCCCCTAAGCGGCGGGGTCATGCTGAATAGAGGAATACCCTCATCGACGTTTCGTTTTTATAGACGGATCAGGAAGTCAGCGCCTGATTCACCGGGAGGCACCCGGCACCACACAACCATTTAAAAATTTCATTTGTATCGTTCTGCCTGCTTTACGGCAGGTCATTTCTTGTACCTTTGGAAAATAAAAAAAGTAGAGGCACCCTATGTTTCGCTCATTATTATTAGTCACAATTCCTTTCATCAGTATTGCCGCTCACGCGGTGACCTTTGATTATCGTCATGAAACGAATGACAAAGCCGGGAACAATCATAAAGATCGTCTGTTGATGTCTCACCGTTTTGCTAATGGCTTTGGCTTATCGCTGGAAGGAAAATGGAAAGGATCGCAAGATAAAAATAAAGCCTATGATGAAACCGTGAGTAACGGCACCGAAGTGGTGGCGAGCTACGTGCATAAAATAAATAAGACCTTCCAGATTGAGCCCGGCTTCTCTCTGGATACCAGTTCGTCCTCAAATAACTATCGGCCCTATCTGCGCGGTAAAGCGAATCTGACCGACGATCTCAGCGCCTCATTGCGCTATCGCCCTTACTACAAGCGCAATTCAGGCAATATTGGCACGTCTAAAGACACCTCGGAGAACGGCTATAATCTGACCAGCGTTATTTCCTGGAAATTCCTCAAAGATTATCAACTGGATTATGAGCTGGACTATAAAAAAGCCAACTCCGCCGGGGTTATTTTAGCGGATAACGAAAGCTATGACTGGACCCATGATTTTAAGCTGACCTATAAACTTGATAAAAACTGGTCTCCTTATATGGCCATCGGCAACGTTTCCGGTAGTAAATCCACCGATGAACGCCAAACGCGCTATCGCGTTGGCGTGAAATATTCCTTCTGATAACGTCCTGTCAGTCAGATAGAAAATAAATAAGGGTTTAATTAAACCCTTATTTTCATTAAGAGGAAAATAATGAAGATTGCAAAAATCACTCTGGCATTGGGCGTTCTGAGTCTCTTCTCACTGAATGCGGGTGCCCAGGAGAACGAGCGCCTGAGCAGCGTAAAGCAGTTCGCCGACGTCGTGCTGGACAAAGCAAGCGATCGGTACGGGCATCACTCTCCCCTGCTGGCTAATGGCGTGGACCCACGCACCGGCAAACAAATGGAATGGGTATTTCCGGACGGTAAAGTGACCGTGCTGTCGAACTTCTCTGCCCAGCAAAACTTGATGCGGGTGCTGGTAGGGTTAAGCAACCTGACTGGCGAAACAAAATATAAACAGCGGGTCGCGGAGAATATACGCTACTACTTTGACCACTATCAGGATGCAAGCGGGCTGCTGCTATGGGGAGGGCATCGTTTTGTTGATTTAAAAACGCTGCAGCCTCAAGGCCCAAGTGAAAAAGAGCGGGTTCATGAACTTAAGAATGCCTATCCCTATTACGACATGATGTTTGCCGTCGATGACCAGGCGACCGCGCGCTTTATCAAGGCTTTCTGGAATGCCCATGTTTACGACTGGAAAACGCTGGAAACCAGCCGCCACGGGGAGTACGGCAAACCGATGGGCGCGCTCTGGCAAAGTGATTTTGTCCAACAGCCGCCCTTTTTCGCCACCAAAGGTCTGAGCTTTCTCAATGCCGGCAACGACCTGATCTACTCCGCATCGCTGCTGTATCAATACGATGGTGACACTGGCGCACTGACGTGGGCAAAACGGCTGGCCGAACAGTACGTTCTGCCGCGAGATAAGAAGACCGGGCTGGGCGTATACCAGTTTACCCAACCGTTAAAACGCGCCGATACCAGCGATGACAGCGACACGCATTCGAAATACGGCGACCGCGCGCAGCGTCAGTTTGGCCCGGAACTGGGCCCGGACGCGCTGGAAGGCAATATGCTGCTTAAGGGCCGAACCAGTACGCTCTATTCAGAAAATGCGCTGATGCAGCTTGCCCTGGCAAAATCGCTCGGCAAAGACGGTGACGATCTCAAAAAATGGACTCTTGATGGCCTCAAGGCCTTCGCGACCTACGCTTACGATGAGCAGAATAATACCTTCCGCCCGATGCTGGCCAACGGCACGGATCTCTCCGACTACGCGTTAAAACGCGATGGCTATTATGGAAAAAAAGGGACGGTGCTCAAAGCCTATCCGGCGGGAAATGAATTTCTTCTCTCCTATGCCCGCGCCTGGACGCTTGAACCGGATCATGCCATCTGGAAGGTCGCCCGCGGCATCGCGAAAGGCCAGGGGTTAGGCGATATCGGTGAACCCGGCGGCACAAACCGCAGGCTGAATAGCCAAACGGAGAATCATCAGCCGTATGCGATTTTCGCGCTTATCGACCTGTGGCAGGCCACCGGGCAGCGGGATTATTTGACGCTGGCGGATCGCATCGGCGCGAACATCATCAACAAGCAGCGCCTCAACGGCTTTTTTGTCGATGATCCTGAGGCAGAATATGCCAGTATCGATAGTATCGCCCCCTATGCGCTTCTCGCCCTGGAAGCCGCCTTCCGCAACACGCCGGACGCGGTCGCTCCGTTCCTGAACGGCGCTGGATTCACGGAAGGCGCTTATCGGATGGCTGACGGAACCGTGCGCTACTCCACCCGAGATGACGAGCTGTTCAGGCTCAGACCCGGTGAGCAGCTGAAACCGAACGGCAAAAAATAAAACTGTGCCCCATCGCCAGCGGTGGGGGACCGTACCGCGACGGGACAGCCCGCGCAAGCACCGCGCCGGGCCGCCCGGCGCTTACTTCCCGGCATCCAGCGCCGTCACCGCGCGAAAATAGGCCTCAATCGCCAGCGCCACATCGACGGCGGTGACCGACTCGGCAGGATGATGACTGATGCCGCCTTTACAGCGGACAAAAAGCATCGCGGACGGCCAACGTTCAGCCATGGCGATAGCGTCATGTCCGGCGCCGCTCGGCAGGGTCAGCGAACGCCCCTGCACCGCCTGCGCCGCCTCGCTCAGTACCTGCTGCAATCCGCTATCGCAGGCGGTGGCGGCAATGCGGTAAAACTCTTCCGCGCTAAACTGCAGCTGGCGTTGGGCGGCAATCGCCTGTGCCCCCGACAGCAGCGTCTCGAGCAGCGCATCGAGCGGCTGGTCGTGCGGCCCGCGAATATCCAGAGTCAGCGTAACGTCGCCGGGGATAACGTTAACCGCGCCGGGCGCGCAGCGCAGCGTGCCCACCGTGGCGACCAGGTTTCCGCCCTGCTGGCGGGTCAGAGACTCTATCAGCACCATCCACTCGGCGGCGGCGGCCAGCGCATCTTTCCGATGGCTCATCGGTACGGTCCCGGCGTGTCCCGCCTCGCCGGTAAAGCGGCAGTTCAGCCGACGCGCGCCGTTAATCGCTTCCACTACGCCTAAGGCCAGTCCTTCCTGCTCCAGGCACGGCCCCTGCTCGATATGCAGTTCCAGATACGCGGCGATCTCCTCCTGGCGGCGGGCGGCCAGGTGAATGCGCGCCGGATCCAGCCCGGCCAGCACCATCGCCTGCGCCACGCTGACGCCATCGGCATCGGTCTGCGCCAGCCAGCTCTCAGGCCAGGTACCGGTCAGCCCGCGGCTACCAAGCAGCGTAATGCCGAAACGCGTCCCCTCTTCATCGCAAAAGCCGACAATCTCAATGGCTTTTTTCAGCCGTCGCCCCTGTTGATGCAGGCGATGCACTACCTCAATCGCCGCCAGGACGCCGAGCATACCGTCATAGCGCCCGGCGTTGCGCACCGTATCAAGATGCGACCCCAGCAGGATGGCCGGCGCGCCCTCCTGCTCATCCTCATAGCGACCGCAAATATTGCCGACGCTGTCCTGCCAGACGGTCATCCCGGCCTGGGTCATCCACAGCGCCGCCCGCTGGTTAGCCGCAAGATGCTGTGGGGAGAGATAAACCCGGGTCAGGGCGTCCGGCGTTTCGCTGATCGCCGCCAGCTCATCGGCGCGGGCCAACACCCGGGCCGCGGCCTGCTGCATGTCCGCCTGCTGGCGTTGTGCTTGACTCATTGCGCGCTCTCGCTGCGATAGTGATCCCACGCGGCCTGCATCGCGGCGCCCTGAGTGGTCGGGAATTTGAGATAGTTAAGTACCGACTCCAGCGCGCTGAGCGTGGTCATCACGCAATCCTTACGCGCGTTGTAGCCCATGGTGCCGATACGCCACACTTTGCCGTGCAGCGGGCCGAACGAAGTGCCGATTTCAATGCCGAAATCTTCCAGCATCAACTTGCGTGCCTGGTCGCCGTTTATCCCCTGTGGGATAACGACGCCAAGCACATTGTTCATCTTGTGTTTCAGGTCACCGAAGGTCTCCAGCCCCATCGCCTGAATGCCTTTTAGCAGCGCATCGCCGTGCAGCTTATGGCGGGCAATGCCGTTATCCAGCCCCTCCTGGAGGATCAGACGCGCGCATTCGCGGGCGCCGAACAGCGCGGTAGTGGCCTCGGTATGGTGGTTAAGGCGCTCTGGTCCCCAGTAGTCCATCACCATGCCGAGATCGAAATAGTTGGAGTAGATCATCTCCTCGTCGCCGTCGCGGTGGGCATCGGTGCGAATCCCTTCTTCGACGCATTTGCGGCGGCGAATCGCCTCCTCCATGCGCGCGCTGAGGGTAATCGGCGAGGTGCCGGACGGGCCGCCGAGGCATTTTTGCATCCCCGCCGAGACCGCGTCCAGCTGCCAGGCATCGGTTTCCAGCGGGTTGCCGCCCAGCGAAGCGGTGGCGTCGGTGTAAAACAGCACGTCGTAGCGGCGGCAGATCTCCCCCAGCTCCGCCAGCGGCTGCAGCATCGTGGTCGACGTGTCGCCCTGCACCGTCAGCAGCAGGCGCGGACGAATACGTTTGATGGCATCCTCCACCTGGTCCGGGGTAAACACCTCACCCCACGGCACTTCGATGGTGTGCACTTCCGCCCGACAGCGGCGGGCGATTTCGCACAGCAGATGGCCGAAGCGGCCAAATACCGGCACCAGCACCTTGTCCCCCGGCCGAATAGCCGAAACCAGGATCGCCTCAATCCCGGCCCTTGAGGTTCCATCCACCAGCATCGTCCAGCGGTTTTCGGTACGAAATACGCCGCGGTAGAGCGCCATCACTTCGTTCATATAATGGGTCATCGCCGGGTCGTACTGGCCGATCAGCTGGCTCGACATGGCGCGCAGCACGCGCGGGTCGGCGTTAATCGGGCCTGGCCCCATCAGCAGACGCGCCGGCGGATTGAGTTGCGGAAACTGTGTCATGTCCATTTTTGATTCCTTATTGATTTAAGCCGCGCACGGATGAAATAAACTGCTTCAGTTCGCTGGTCTGCGGGTTAGCGAACAGCGTTTTGCTGTCCCCCTGCTCCCAGACGCGCCCCTGATGCATAAACACCACGCGGTCGCCCACTTCGCGGGCAAAATTCATTTCATGGGTCACGAGAATCAGAGTCATGCCCTCCGCCGCCAGCTGCTCCAGCACTTTAAGCACTTCGCCAACCAGCTCGGGATCCAGCGCCGAGGTGATCTCGTCACAGAGTAAAACTTTTGGCGACATCGCCAGCGCGCGGGCAATCGCCACGCGCTGCTGCTGACCGCCGGAAAGACTGGACGGGTAGTAATCCAGCCGGTCGCCAAGCCCGACCTTTTCCAGCATCCGCTGGGCCAGCTCCCGACACTCGGCGGCGCTCTTCTTCAGCACCCGACGCGGCGCCAGCATCACGTTTTCCAGCGCCGTCATATGCGGGAACAGGTTAAAGTTCTGGAACACCATGCCGATAGAGCGGCTGATCTCCCGCGCCTGCGAGTCGCGGTCGGTAATAGTCATCCCGCCGAGCTTAATACTGCCATCCTGATAGCCTTCCAGGCCGTTGATGCAGCGCAGCAGCGTACTTTTGCCGGACCCGCTGCGGCCGATAATCGAGATCACTTCGCCCATATCGATATCCAGATCGACGCCCTTGAGCACGTGATTATCGCCGTAATACTTCTGCATCTGATTAATGGTGATGAGAGGCATTGAATTTGTTCTCCAGATAACGGCTGTAGCGGGACAGCGGATAACACAGAATGAAATAGCCCAGCGCCACCAGCGCGAAGACTTTAAACGGCTGATACGTCACGTTGGTCAGCATGGTGCCCGCTTTGGTCAGCTCAACGAAGCCGATAATCGACGCCAGCGCCGTGCCCTTAATCACCTGCACGGCAAACCCCACCGTCGGGGCGATGGCGATCCGCAGCGCCTGCGGCGCAACGACCCGATAGAGCGTCTGGCCAAAGCTCAGCCCCAGACAGCGCGATGCTTCCCACTGCCCTTTTGGCAGCGCGCGGATGCTGCCAAACCAGATATCGAGCAAAAACGCGCTGGTATACAGCGTCAGCGCCAGCGATGCCGCGGTCCAAGCCGAAACGTCGATGCCGAACAGCGCCACGCCGAAAAAGGCAAGAAACAGCTGCATCAGCAGCGGCGTTCCCTGAAACAGCTCAACATAGCCGCGGATCAGGCGCTTTATCTGGCGCCCGCCGGTCATGCGCAGCAGCAGCAGCGGCAGCGTGACCAGCGCGCCGCCGAGAAACGCCACCAGCGACAGCAGCACCGTCCAGCGCCCGGCCAGCAGCAGATTGCGAACAATGTCCCAATCGGTAAAGGTGGTCATCATGCCTGCACTCCCAGCCATTTTCGTCCTGCCGCCATCAGCAGCTGGCGCATCGTTATCGACAGCACCAAATAAATTCCTGTCGTCACCAGGTAGACCTCAAAGCTGAGGAAGGTGCGCGACTGGATCAGGTTAGCGGCAAAGGTCAGCTCTTCATAAGAGACCTGCGACACTACCGACGAACCGAGCATGACGATGATGCACTGGCTCACCAGCGCCGGATAAATGCGCTGCAGCGCGGGCGGCAGAATCACCTGAATAAAGGTCTGCGTCCGGGTCAGCCCCAGCACGCGCCCTGCTTCCCACTGCCCCTTCGGCGTGACCTGAATACCGGCGCGCACGATCTCGGTACTGTAGGCCCCAAGATTGACCACCATCGCCAGCAGCGCGGCCTCGCCCGCCGTCATCTTTAGCCCCAGGTTCGGTAAGCCGAAGACGATAAAAAACAGCTGTACCACAAATGGCGTGTTGCGAATCAATTCGACATACCCGCCCCAAATCCGGCTGAACCACGTGGGCCGCCCGCTGCGGATGGCGGCGCCGAAGATGCCAATCGTCAGGCCACCGAGCGTCGCCAGTACCGTTAGCTGGATGGTCACCCACAGCCCCGCCAGCAGCTCCGGCCAGTGCGGCCAGAGCGCAGAGAAATGAAGTTGCTCCGTCATGCCCGGACCTTATGCGCCGAGGCTGGCAGGCAGCGGCGCTTTCAGCCATTTCTCGGAAAGGCCGTTGAGAGTGCCGTCTTTTACCCCCTGCTCAATCAACGCATCCACTTTCGCCTTCAGGGCCGGTTGGTTCTTTTTCAGACCAATAAAGCACGGCGAATCTTTCAGCATAAAGCTCGGCACCGGCGCTTTATCGGCGTTCTGCCGGGCGATGGCCGCCACCACCAGGTTACCGGTAGCCACATACTGCACCTGACCGGAAAGGTACGCCGACAGCGTGGTGTTGTTGTCTTCGTAGCGCTTAATCTGCGCCTCTTTCGGCGCCACGCTGGTCAGCACCATGTCTTCCACCGCGCCGCGGGTTACGCCAACGCTTTTACCGCTCAGCGCCGCCGGGTCTTTCAGCTCAGCGCCTTTCGCGCCAAATACGCCGAGAAAGAACGGCGCGTAGGCCCGGCTAAAATCGATCACCTTCTCGCGCTCGGCGTTTTTACCCAGGCTGGAAATCACCAGATCTACCTTATCAGTTTGCAGATAAGGCACGCGATTGGCGCTGGTCACCGGTACCAGCTGCAGCTTGAGCTTCATCTCTTTGGCAAGATAGCGCGCCATATCGATGTCGTAGCCCTGCGGCTGAAGGTCGGTGCCCACCGAGCCAAACGGCGGGAAATCCTGCGGCACCGCAATGCGGATCACGCCGCGTTTTTCGATATCCTGCAGCTGGTCAGCTTTCGCCGCCGAGAGGTGGGTTAACAGACAAGCGGCCCCGGCCAGCGCGATCAACAGTTTCTTCATGATATTTACCCGTTACGTTAGCATGAAACAAAAGATTCTTTAAAGTCACTTCTGCAACTAATGTGCCAGATAAATTTATGCACTGCGCCATCGGCAACGCTTCGCTTAAAGGCCAGTAAAACAAGAGAAAGAGAAGAGTAAAGAGGAACCAGCGGCGCTGATTCCTGCATATTTCATCGCACCAAAACCATGCAAAGCACCACGCTGGCGCCCCATCATCGCTGTTCCAGCTCATCCAGCTGCTGGTAGAGCGTGGCAATATCGTGAATGCGCGGGCGACCTTTATCGAGAATTTCATGCAAAAAGGCGTTCGACAGCAGATTGATCAGGCTGTTGACCGACGCGTAGCTGTCGTAGGCCGACACGCTATCCAGCGGCGCGCAAAGCCGCCAGCGCGCCAGCGGAAACAGACCGTGGGCCTGCGGCTCGCACATCAGCAGCACCGGAATATCGCTGCTCTGTAGCTGCTGCAGCAGAGGGCGAATGATTCGCGGGCGGCGGCGGAATGCCATCACCACCACCAGGTCGTCGGCGCTGAGATCCACCAGTTCCTCGCTCAGGCTTTGTCCGGGCTGCGGCAGCACCAGTACCTGCCCGCGCGCCTGCAGTAGCTGCTGACGCAGATGCAGCGCCGCAGGATAAGCATTACGCATGCCGACAATCACAATACGCCGGGCGGCGACCAGCGCCTGAATCGCCTCGGCGAACTGCTGAACATCCAGCGCGTTAACCCATTGTGTCAGGTTGGCCATCTCCTGTTTATAGTGGCGCGCCAGCAGAGTATTGCCCTGTACCGCATCGCGATTGTCGGTCAGCGGCATACCGCTCTGGCGCAGGGTACGCAGCTCATCGCGCATATCCTTATACTTCTCATAGCCCAGGCGCTTGAACAGCCGGCTGACCGTGGCTTTTGACACGCCGCTAAGCTGCGCCAGCTCTGCGCTGTTGTAGCTAATCAGATCATCAAAATGATCGAAAATAAAATCCGCCACCCGCTGCTCCTGCGGCGATAATGACGGGTACTGCTCTTTCAGTCGTTCATCAAGCTGTTGCATAAGACCTCTGTAACTTTCGTTTCACCGCATCATAACCGTATCCGCATTCATAATGTATGCCAGTCCCGCCAAAAAAAGCGCGTTGTCGGCAACAGGTGAAACTTTACGTTCAGATATGGAACAGCTTTTGCAACCCTCAGCGGACGAGTCGCTTAATTGAGGAAAATTCATGCAAAGTCATGTTGCCGCCCACGGGATGGCGGTCGCCCCCCATCATCTGGCCAGCCAAAGCGCGCTGGCGGTACTGCGCGAAGGCGGAAGCGCCATCGAAGCCATGGTTGCCGCCGCCGCGACCATTGCGGTGGTTTATCCGCATATGAACGGCCTCGGCGGCGATGGTTTCTGGCTTATCGTGCCGCCCGAGGGCGACCCCATCGCCATTGACGCCAGCGGCGCGGCGGGTTCGCTGGCGACACCACAGGCCTACGCCGGCCTCGCGCAGATCCCCCATCGCGGTCCGCAGGCGGCGCTGACCGTAGCGGGCACCGTCAGCGGCTGGGACGAAGCGCTTAAGGTGTCGCGCGAGTTAACCGGCGCGGCCCTGCCGCTCACGCGTCTGCTGGAAGATGCCATCGGCTACGCCGCGAACGGTATCCCGGTTACCGCGTCGCAGGCCAGCGCGAGCGCCGATAAATTCAGTGAACTGTGCGACCAGCCCGGCTTCGCTGAAACCTTTCTGGTGGACGGCCAGCCGCCGAAGGCCGGGAGCCGCTTTCTGCAGCCGGCGCTGGCGAACACCCTGCGCCGATTAACCGAAGAAGGCCTGGATAGCTTCTATCGCGGGCCGCTGGCGGAGCAGCTGGCCCGCGGGATGGAAAAGTACGGACTGCCCGTCACCCTTAGCGACCTGCAGCAGCATCGCGCTCGCCGCCCCCAGCCGCTCAGGCTGGCGCATCGACACGGCGAACTATGGAACCTCGCGCCGCCGACTCAGGGGCTGGTTTCGCTGGCGATCCTCGGCATCACCGACAGGCTGGCGATGGCCGACGCCGACGATGCGATGACCGTCCACCGTATTGTGGAGGCGACCAAGCTGGCCTTCGGTCTGCGCGACGCGCACATCACCGATCCGCGCCACCTTGATGTTGATATTCAGAGCCTGCTGACACCGGCGGCGCTGCAGCCGCTGGCGGATAACATCGACGACCAGCGGGCGGCTCCGTGGGGCGCAGGTAAAGGCCCGGGCGATACCGTCTGGATGGGGGTGATCGATAAAAGCGGGCTGGCGGTCTCCTTTATCCAAAGCCTGTACCACGAATTCGGCAGCGGCGTGGTGCTGCCGGAGAGCGGCATTGTCTGGCAGAACCGCGGGGCATCGTTCAGCCTCGACCCGAGCCACCTGCTGGCGCTGGCGCCCGGTAAACAGCCGTTTCACACCCTCAACCCGGCCGCAGCAAAGCTGAACGATGGCCGGGTGATGGTTTACGGCTCCATGGGCGGCGACGGCCAGCCGCAAACCCAGGCCGCTATCTTCACCCGCTACGTCATGCAAAACGCGCCGCTGCAGGAAAGCATCACCCGACCGCGCTGGCTGCTGGGGCGCACCTGGGGGCAGACTTCCGACTCGCTCAAGCTGGAGGGCCGCTTCAGCGCCGAAAGCGTTGACCGCCTGCGTCAGTTGGGGCACGAGGTTGAAGTGCTGGCCGATTTCAGCGAAGCCATGGGCCATGCGGGGGCGATTGTACGTCATCCCAACGGCCTGTTTGAGGGGGCCAGCGATCCGCGCAGCAACGGCTCCGCCGCCGGATATTAGGAGCTGATAATGACAACATCGCAGAACGAATGGGACGCCTGGCTCTCGCAAATGGAACAGCTGCTGGCGCTGGAGCTGGACGATACGCGGCGCGCAGAACTCAGAGTGCAGTTTAGCCGCATTGCCGCCATGGCCGGGCCGTTGATGGCCTTTCCCCTCGACGAGCGCGTCGAAATCGCCGGAGTCTATAAAGCATGAAGCTGCCTGAAATGACCATTCACGAAATCCAGCGCGCGCTGGCCACCGGCGAACTCAGCGCCAAAGAGATTGCCCGCCACACCCTGGAGAATATCGCTCGCGTTAACCCGCAGATCAACGCCTGGACCCACGTCAGCGGAAAGCGCATGCTCGCTGAGGCGGAGAATATCGACACCCTGCGACGGGAAAAAAAGCCCCTGCCCGCACTGGCAGGCGTTCCCTACGCGGTGAAAAATCTGTTCGATGTCGCCGGCCATACCACCCTTGCCGGGGCGCAGCTGTTGAGCGATCGCCCTGCCGCCGTAGCCGACAGCTGGGCGGTGCGCCAGCTGCACAGCGCGGGCGCATTATTATCCGGCATGCTAAATATGGATGCCTACGCCTACGGTTTTACCACGGAAAACAGCCACTACGGGGCGACGCATAACCCGCACGATCTTTCGCGGATCGCCGGCGGCTCCTCGGGCGGGTCGGCAGCCGCAGTGGCCGCCGGGCTGGTGAATTTCTCGCTGGGCAGCGATACCAACGGCTCCATTCGCGTCCCGGCCTCGCTATGCGGGATCTTTGGCCTTAAGCCCACTTTTGGCCGCCTGTCGCGCTCCGGCAGTCATCCCTTTGTCGCCAGCCTTGACCATATCGGTCCTTTTGCCCGCAGCGTCGGCGATCTTGCGGCAGTTTACGATGCGCTGCAGGGGCGCGATCCGAGCGATGGTTTTCAGGCCGATAAAGCCAGCGAGCGTACGGCTAATCTGCTACCGCGTGGTCTCGATGGCCTGCGCTGCGCCGCGCTCGGCGGCTATTTTACGACATGGTGCGATGACGATGCCCGTGCGGCGGTTGCCAGCGTTGCCCACGCCCTTGAGGCGCATGAGGAGCTGATATTCCCGGAGGCCGAACTGGCCCGCTCGGCGGCGTTTATTATCAGCGCCGCCGAGGGCGGTAACCAGTACCTGCCCGCGCTGCGGAGCCAGCCCGAACGTTTTGAGCCGAACTCCCGCGAGCGGCTGCTGGCCGGCGCGATGATCCCCTCCGCCTGGTATCTCCAGGCTCAGCGCTTTCGCCGTTATGCGCAGCAGGCGTTCAAAGGCCTGTTCGCTCATGCCGATGTGCTAATCGCCCCGGCCACGCCGTGCAGCGCGACGCTCATCGGCGCGCAGACCATGGAGATCAACGGCCAGTCGCTGCCGATTCGCGCCAGCATGGGGATGCTGACCCAGCCCATCTCCTTCCTTGGCCTGCCGGTCGTCACGGTGCCGCTGCGCACGGCGAACGGTCAGCCGATTGGCCTGCAGCTGATTGCCGCGCCCTTTAATGAACAAGCCTGTCTGCGCGCGGCGCGGGCGCTGGAAGAGATGGGCATCACCAACGCCCGCCCGGTGGAGATCGCCGCATGATGAGCCCAGAACAGATTAATCGCCCGTTGGTTCTCGCCGAGGTGACGGCGGCGTTTTACCGCTATGAGGAAGCGCTGGTAAGCAACGACATCGCGGTGCTGGATGAGCTGTTCTGGCACGATAAGCGCACGGTGCGGCTGGGGGCCGGGGAAAATCTTTACGGCATCGATGAAATCCGCGCCTTTCGCGCCGCCCGTCCGGCAGCGGGTTTGCAGCGCGAGCTGCGGCATACCATCATCACCACCTTTGGCGAGGATTACGCGGTGTGTAGCACCGAATTCACCCGCGCAGGCAGCGAGCGCATCGGTCGCCAGCAGCAGACCTGGGTACGCTTCCCCTTTGGCTGGCGCATCGTCGCCGCTCAGGTCAGTTTGATGAGTTAAGCCCTGCGCATTTCCCGGTATCCCCCGGGTTGCGCTGCGCTTACCCGGGCTACGGGTCCGCAAACGTCTGCGATCCAGTAGCCCGGACAGATGTGCAGCATCGCCTCCGGGAAATGATGCCACTCTGCGCTATGCTCCCGGGTTGCGCTGCGCTTACCCGGGGAACGACTTTACCCCCTGAACGGATGAACGTCGCGCCAGTGGTCGGCAATCTGCTGACGGGTACAGACCCAAACCAGGTCGTGCTGCTGCACATAATCAAGGAAGCGCTGCAGCGCCCGGAAGCGGCCCGGGCGCCCCAGCAGGCGACAGTGCATACCGATGGACATCATCTTCGGCGCGCTGGCCCCCTCCGCGTACAGCACATCGAAGCTGTCTTTTAAATAGGTATAAAACTGCTCGGCGGTATTGAACCCCTGGGCAGTGGCGAAGCGCATATCGTTAGCGTCGAGGGTATAAGGCACGATCAGGTGCGGCCTACGCGAACCGTCGCTACAGGCCACTTCGCTCCAGAACGGCAGGTCGTCGCCATAATAGTCGCTGTCGTAATCAAAACCGCCGTGCTCCACCACCAGTTGGCGGGTATGGGGGCTGTCGCGCCCGGTATACCAGCCGGTGGGCGGTTTGCCAAACAGGTCGGTTAATACCTGCACGGCTTTATGAAGATGCTCCCGCTCCTGCTCGATAGGCATATTCTGGTAATGGATCCAGCGCCAACCGTGACTGACCACGTCATAGTTCGCCCTCTTAATCGCCTCAACCACCTCGGGATGCCGCGCCAGCGCCATCGCGACGCCGAACACGGTCAACGGCAATCCCCGTTTGCTGAACTCATTATGGATGCGCCAGAAGCCGGCGCGGCTGCCGTACTCATACAGCGAATCCATCGACATATGCCGGTCAGGATAGCTGGCGGCGCCGATAATATCGGACAGAAACTGTTCAGAACCGGCATCGCCGTGCAGCACGTGGTTTTCCGAGCCCTCTTCATAGTTCAGCACAAACTGCACGGCGATGCGCGCGTTGTTCGGCCACCGCGCGTGCGGCGGCTGTCCGCCGTAGCCGCGCAGGTCGCGCGGGTAATCTTCTGCCAAAAATGCCATCTGCCACCTCTTTCATTTAAAACGGGGTTAATGCCTGAAATTTGCCGCTCAACGCCTTGCTTTCCGGAAAGGCTAAATCGCCCTGCTTGCTGGTCGACAGGCCTAACGCCACCAGCGACTCAACCATTTTGACCGCCGCGCTGACGCCATCGATTACCGGTACGCGCAGCTCGCGGGTCAGCTCCTGAGCCAGCGTCGCCATCCCGCCGCATCCCAGTACGATAGCCCCGCAGCCGTCCTCCTTTAGCGCCTGAATACAGCGCGCGCGCACCTTCTCCTGCGCCAGACCACTACCGTCCTCCAGCGCCAGCACCGGTAAATCAATGGCGTGCAGGGCGGCGCAATGGTGATGGAAACCGTACTGGTGCAGCAGGTGGCGGGCGATAATCAGGGTGCGCGGCAGCGTGGTCACGATGGAGAAACGGGTGGCCACCAGCGTCGCCATATGCATCGCCGCTTCGGCAATCCCTACCACCGGCCCCTGCGCCAGCTCGCGCGCCGCCAGCAGCCCGGGGTCGCCAAAGCAGGCGATGACATGACCATCAACGCCCTGCTGGCGACCGGCCTTAATTTGCTCGAGCACGCCGACAGCGGCGATGGCTTCATCAAAGTGGCCCTCTATCGACGGCACCCCTTCGCCGGGGCAGACCGCCAGAATCTCGGTTCCCGGCGCGGCAACCGCCCGCGCGGCGGCGCCGATGCTTTCCGTCATGGCCAGGCTGGTGTTGGGATTGATGACTTGTATACAAACGGCGGCCATTACGGCTCCTTATAGCCGGCAAACAGCCGGGCAAAATCAGGCAGGGTCACGCCAGAACGCTCAAAGCAGAGACTGGCGACAATATGTTCAAAATGGTGGCTTAAGGCGTCGCTCAGGGGCTGCAGCGTTTTATCGCGCAGCAGCTGGATCAGCCGTTCGTGATCGTCGCAGCGGCAGCCCTGCCGCCACGGCGATCCCCACGCCGCGATAACTAATGAAGAGCGCTGGCTCAGGCGGGTCACCATCTCAGTGAGCACCTGATTGCCGGAGATCGCCTGCAGCTGAATATGAAACTCGGCGGAATAGCGAATCGCCGCCGGGCCGTCATGGCTTTCGTGGGCCAGCTGTTCCTGGCGGGTGATGGCTTCCAGCGCCGCCAGGTGCGGCGGCTGACAGCGGGCCAGCACATCCGGCAGGTTGGCCACTTCCAATAGCGCGCGGGTACGGAAGATCGCCTGCGCCTCTTCAACCGTCGGGCTGGCGACCTGTGCACCACGTTTGGGCGTCAGGATGGCCATTTGCACGGTTGCGAGTCGCTGCAGCACTTTTCTGATCCCGGTACGGCTCACGCCAAACACCTCCGCCAGCGCCTCCTCCGGCAGTTTGCTGCCCGGCGGTAGCTGATGCTCGACGATAGCGGTCATCAGCGCCTGAAAGATGGACTCGTCTTTGTCATGCAGCTCTGGCGCGGCCTGCAGCCGTTGTTGGTTGTTCATTAACCACTCCAAATTTTACTTTTTTACACCGAATCGTATACATAAAACTTATTTCTTGTATACAAAATTAACTATTTGGCCCAAATCCTGCAACGACACCAGCAATCTATTTCAACGGGTGTTCATTTACAGGAGCAGGTTTCATGCCAAATACACAAGCGATGCATCAGGTTAAGGCCGCTGATCCCCACGCTGGATACAGCCCACGGCTTTGCAATGAGGATCTGGCGCCGACGCGCGACCAGAACTGGAGCTGGTACAACATCTTTTCTTTCTGGATGTCGGACGTGCACAGCATGGGAGGCTACGTGGTGGCGGCGAGCTTCTTTACCCTTGGTCTTGCGAGCTGGCAGGTGCTGCTATGCCTGCTGGTGGGGATTTGTATCGTTCAGCTGTGCGCTAACCTGGTGGCAAAGCCCAGCCAGATGGCGGGGGTGCCCTACGCGGTGATCTGTCGTCAGGCGTTCGGCGTCTTTGGGGCTAATATCCCGGCGGTGATCCGCGGGCTTATCGCCTTCGCGTGGTACGGTATTCAGACTTATCTCGCCGCTAACGCGCTGATGCTGGTGCTGCTGAAGTTCTGGCCGTCGCTGTCGACCCTCACCGCATCCAGCTTCCTGGGCCTGTCGCATCTGGGCTGGCTCTGCTTCGCCACCATGTGGCTGCTGCAGGCGATGGTGTTCTGGCACGGGATGAACGCCATCAAGCGCTTTATCGATATCGCCGGCCCGGCGGTCTACGTGGTGATGCTGGCGCTGGCGGGATGGATTGTATACAAAACCGGTTTTGACGGGATCTCCTTTACCCTCGCCAGCAAATCGCTGAGCGCCGGGGAGCAGACCTGGCAGATGATCACCGCCACCGCGCTGGTGGTCTCCTACTTCTCCGGCCCGCTGCTCAACTTTGGCGATTTCTCGCGCTATGGCAAAAGCATGGGCGAGATCCGCCGCGGCAACCGCTGGGGCCTGCCGTTTAACTTCCTGCTGTTCTCCATCGTGACCGTGGTGATTGTCTCCGGCACGCAGTCGCTGTTTGGCCGCATGATCACCGACCCGATTGAGACCGTGAGCCGCGTAGGCAACGACCTGGCGGTCGCCATTGGCCTGCTGACCATGATCACCGCCACCATCGGGATTAATATCGTGGCCAACTTTGTCTCTCCGGCCTTCGATTTCTCTAACTGTTCGCCGCAGAAAATCAGCTTCCGCACCGGCGGGATGATTGCCGCCGTAGGGTCTATTCTGCTGACGCCGTGGAACCTGTTTAACTCGCCGGAGCTGATCCACTACACCCTCGACGTGCTGGGGGCGTTTATCGGCCCGCTGTTCGGCATCCTGATCGTGGATTTTTACATCATTAAGCGCGGGCAGGTTTCCGTTAACGACCTGTTTGACGACACGCCCAGGGGCCAGTACTGGTACCGCAACGGCTTTAACCCGAAAGCGATCGCCGCGCTGGTGCCCTCCGTCGCCATTGGCCTGATCATCAGCTTTATTCCGGCCCTGCACGAAGTGGCTAACTTTAGCTGGTTTATCGGCGTCTTCCTGAGCGGCGCGGCCTATCGCTGGATCGCCCGCGACGAACGCATCGGCGCCACCACCGGTTTCAGCCCTCTCGTCCAGAAAGAGTAACCCTGCCTCCCCGCCGCGGCGTGACGTCGCGGCGACTTTCCGCCCGCACAACCTGGCATCAATCTTGCTCTATCCACCTATCCTTTCGCTTACCCACAGGGCAGCTATGATGTTTGACTACCATGCCGCGGTTCGCGGCGCATTTTTCGATATCTCCGAGGTTGCCGAGAGCGCCGACGATATCGCCCGCCAGGCGCGCTATCTGGAGGATGGCGTGCTGTTTCTTCGCGACGGACGCATTCAGGCGCTGCTGCCGTGGCAGGAGGGCGAACGCTTTCTGCACCCGCAGAAGGGCTATCGCGACCTGCGCGGTAAGCTGCTGCTGCCGGGCTTTGTCGATGCCCACGTCCACTATCCGCAAACCGAGATGATTGGCGCATTTGGCGAGCAGCTGCTGGAGTGGCTCACCACCTATACCTTTCCGGTGGAGAGCCAGTTTGCCGATGCCGACTACGCCGCGGAGATCGCGCAATTTTTTGTCAACCAGCTGCTGAGCCACGGCACCACCACCGCGCTGGTCTTTTGTACGTTGCACCCTGAATCGGTGGATGCCCTGTTTAACGAAGCGCTGCGCCTCAATATGCGCCTGATCGCCGGGAAAGTGATGATGGACCGCCACGCGCCCGAGTATCTGAGCGAAAGCGCGGAGCAGAGCTACCGGCAAACCCGCGAACTGATTCAGCGCTGGCACCAGCGCGGCCGTCTGGGATACGCCATTACGCCGCGCTTCGCGCCGACCTCAACGCCGGAGCTGCTGGCGGCGGTGCAGCAGCTCCGGGAAGAGTTTCCCGATACCTGGCTGCATACCCACCTGAGCGAAAACCTCAATGAAGTGGCGTGGGTTAAAAGCCTCTGGCCGGAACATGAACACTATCTGGATGTTTATCATCACTATCGACTGACCGGCGAGCGCAGCGTATTTGCCCACGGTATTCATCTGGCGGATGCGGAGTGGCAGTGCCTGCACGAGACCGGCTCGGCGCTGGCCTTCTGCCCGACGTCAAACCTGTTCCTCGGCAGCGGGCTGTTTCGTTTACCGGCCTGTTGGCAGAACAAGGTGCGGATGGGTATCGGTAGCGATGTTGGCGCGGGCACCACCTTCAGTATGCTGCGCACCCTCGGCGAGGCGTATAAGGTCAGCCAGCTGCAAAGCTATCGTCTGCGCGCCAGCGAAGCGTTTTACCATGCGACCCTCGGCGGCGCGCGCGCCCTGCGCCTTGATGAGAAGATTGGTAATTTCCAGCCCGGTAAAGAGGCCGATTTTGTGGTTATCGACCCGGCGGTCACGCCGCTGCAAAGGTTACGCGGCGGGCGCTGCAAGGATATCTATGAGCAGCTGTTCGTCCTGATGACCCTGGGCGATGAGCGTAATATCAGCGAGACGTGGGTGAACGGCGAGCGCGTATGGGGAGATGCGGCTGCGGAGTAGTCCCTTTCCCGGAGGCGGCACGTTGTGCCTGTCCGGGCTGCAAGACCACAGGCAGTGCCGAACTCGTAGCCCGGACAGGCGCGCAGCGCCGCCTCCGGGGAAATTCAGAACCTGTAGCCCTGCCAGGCGTAGCGCCGCCGGGGCCATTTAGCTGCCGCGATAGGTGGACCAGCCGCCGGGGGCAATTAAAAACGGTAAATGATAGTGCTCATCCGCCTCCTCGCGGATGACGAAATCAATCTGCGCGCTCAGGTAGAGCGTCTCGCGCCCGCCGGCGGCAAACCACGCGCCAATTTCCGCGCTTAACCGGTAATGTCCTGGCGCCAGCGGCCCGGCACCGAGTTCGCCAATGCGGCCGTTATCATCGGTGACGCCGCAGGCAACCTGCGCGCCTTCGCACTCCAGCGTAATCTTTACGCCCTGCGCCGGTCGGCCGGTGGAAATATCGAGAATATGGGTGCTTAAGGTGCTCATTCGCCAATCGCTCCTTTCAGTCTTAACAAGGTAATTTCGCCTAGCTGGGCTAACGCGTCCCGTACTTCTGCGCTATCGCTGTTGTGCAGCCGACGCGACAGCGCCGCCAGGATTTCCTCCCCGCTGCGCCCTTTGGCGCGAATCAAAAAGACCCGGCCAAACCGCGCCTCGTAGCGGGTGTTACCCTCTTTCAGCGCCTGCGCCAGCGCAGCATCACGGTCATCAACGCTCCCCTGCTCCTGGCGGGAGAGCGCCGCATGGGCCTGCTGCCCGGTGGGCTTTTCGCCGATACGCGGATGGGCGTTCAGCGCCTCAGCCAGCTCCGCTTCCCCCCAACCTGCCATCAGCCGCTGGGCGGCGTCCAGCAGTTCCGCGCGGCTGCGCCATGGCCGACCGGCTGCCAGCGTCGCCGCCCAGCCAGAGACGGCCACGCAGGGTTCCAGCACGGCGACGGCCTGTTCGCCGCTCAGCTGATTAAAGTGATTCAGCGCGATCATCAGTACTCCTTGTGGCCGCCGCCGCGGCCGGTTTCTCTTCCGGGATAATCAGATTCAGGACAATCGCCACCAGCCCGCCGCTGGTCGCCGCGGAACCGAACAGGTTGCCGACGATCGGCGGGAAGTGGGTCAGAAACGCCGGGACCGCTTCAATGCCGAGACCAAAACCAAAGGCCAGACCGACGATCAGCATATCGCGGCGGGTCAGCGGTTTCTGGGTGATAATGCGGATCCCCGCCGCCACAACGCAGCCAAACATCACCATCGTCGCGCCGCCCAGCACCGGCGCCGGGATCTGGCGCAGTATCTCGCCGAACGGCGGAAACAAACCCAGCAGAATCAAAATCACCCCGATGTAGCGGCCAACGTAGCGGCTGGCGACGCCGGTCATCTGAATCACGCCGTTGTTTTGCGCAAAGGTCGTATTGGGGAACGCGCACAGCATCGCCGCCACCATGCAGCTGATGCCATCAGCCAGAATGCCGCCTTTCAGCCGTGAACGGAAGGCTTCGTTATCTATCGACTGCTGAGAGATGAGACAGTTGGCCGTCAGGTCGCCCACCGCCTCAAGAATGCACACCAGCGACACCAGGGCAATCGGCAAAAAAATGGCGCTGTTGAACTGGAAACCAAACGGGAACATCTGCGGTAAGCGAAACCAGACATCGCCGACGCCTTTAAGCTGGAACGAGCCGCTCAGCGCCGCCGCCGCGCAGCCGACGGCCATCCCCACCACCACCGACGAGAGGCGTAGCCAGCGGTTTTTCGCGCAGCTCAGCAGAACGATGGTCCCCAGCGTAACCGCGCCGAGGGCAATATTGCTCGTGCTGGCAAAGGCTTTAGCCTGTTCACCGCCGCACCAGTTAATCACGCTGACTTTGATCAGGCTAATGCCGATCAGCGCAATCACGCTGCCGGTAATCACCGGGGTAAAAATACGCTTCAGCGGTTCAATAAAGCGGCTGACGAGGCAGGGCACCAGCGCGGCGACAAAGTTAACGCCAAACAGCATGGCCATAATATCCTGAGGCGTGCCGCCCTGCCCTTTTACCCACATACCGCCGGCAATCGCCACCCCGAGGAACGCAAAGCTGGTTCCCTGCATACAGATCATGCCCGCGCCGATCCCCCACAGGCGGTTGGATTGCAGGAAGGTCCCGATGCCGGAAGCCAGCAGGGACATGCTGATCAAATAGGGCAGCCACTCCCCCAGCCCCAGCGCCGCGCCGATAATCAGCGGCGGCGTAATAATGCCTACCAGCCCGGCGAGTACGTGCTGTAAGGCGCTAAAAAAGGCCGGGAGCGGCGGGATCCGCTGCTCAAGGCCGTACAGTAAGCCGCCGTTTTTTTCATCTGACATGATCGTTTCATCCCGTTGCGAATAAGCGTGCGGGAACGGGTGCACAAAACAGGCCAAACTCACTCACATCTGAGCAACATTTAATTTTATTCATTTTTTTTCAAACAGATAACACATCATTTTCGCGACGTTCACGCTATATGGCCTCGGCGCGCCCATGAAACATTAGATTCTCAATTGCAAATTTAGAAATTATTGATTCATAAAAAGGCAATAAAAGCCGCTCTGCGCACCAACATTGTGCAATCGCACGGTAGCGGGGAGCCCGAATCGGCGAAATCAGCGCCTGCGCCAAAGTGGTACGCAAATTGCTCAAGCCAATAACGACGTATGTAAAGGAGAAGGAAATGAAAGCATTAGTTATCGGCGGCGGAATCGGCGGCCTGAGCGCGGCGGTGGCATTAAAAAATGCCGGTATCCACTGTGAAGTGTTTGAAGCGGTAAAAGAAATCAAGCCGGTGGGCGCGGCCATCTCCATCTGGCCTAACGGCGTCAAGTGCATGAAGCATTTAGGCATGGGCGATATTATCGAAAACTACGGCGGACCGATGCATTTTCTGGCCTACAAGGAGTATCTGCGGGGAGAGACGCTGACTCAATTTAGCCTCGCTCCGCTGATTGTGCGCACCGGCGGACGCCCCTGTCCGGTTTCCCGCGCCGAATTGCAGCGCGAAATGCTCAAATTCTGGGGACGGGAGGCAGTGCAGTTTGGTAAACGCGTTACCCGCTGCGAAGAAAACGCCGACGGCGTTCGGGTCTGGTTTACCGACGGATCGATGGCGGAGGGCGATTTTCTGATTGCCGCCGACGGCAGCCATTCGGCGCTACGCCCGTACGTGCTCGGCTATACGCCGGAACGCCGCTACGCGGGCTACGTTAACTGGAACGGTCTGGTCGATATTGATGAAGCGATTGCGCCCGGCAATCAGTGGACGACCTTCGTCGGAGAAGGGAAACGCGTTTCGCTGATGCCGGTTTCCGGGGGGCGATTTTACTTTTTCTTTGACGTCCCGCTCCCGGCGGGGCTGGCCGAGGACCGCAGCACCCTGCGGGCGGATCTCAGCCGCTATTTCAGCGGCTGGGCGCCACAGGTGCAGAAGCTGATCGCCGCCCTCGACCCGCAGACCACCAACCGTATTGAAATCCACGATATTGAACCGTTCGCCAAGCTGGTTCGCGGCAGAGTTGCGTTACTGGGCGATGCCGGACACAGCACCACGCCGGATATCGGCCAGGGGGGCTGCGCGGCGCTGGAGGATGCGGTGGTGCTGGGGGAGGTGTTCAGCCAGAGCCGCGATATCAGCGGGGTTTTGCGTCAGTACGAAGCGCAGCGCTGCGACCGGGTGCGCGACCTGGTGCTGAAGGCGCGTAAGCGCTGCGATGTGACCCACGGTAAAGATATGGCGCTGACGGAAGCCTGGTATCAGGAGCTGAAATCCGAAACCGGAGAGCGAATTATCAACGGCCTGTGCGAAACCATTCAGGGCGGCCCGCTGGGGTAAAGCTCCTGGCATCAGCCCCCTTCCCGGCTCGCGGCGTAAACGCCTTAGCTGGGCTACCGGTCAGCAGACGATGGTGAACTGGTAGCCCGGTCAGCGCAACGCCACCGGGGAAGCAGGCCGCAGAGAATTGCAGGCCGGGCAGATTACGCAGACGGGAGGGAAGCCGCTGTCCCGCCCTGTATCGCCTCCATCACCGCGGTCAGCTTCTGGATCGCCATCTGCGCCGGACGTGAAAGCTGGCGTGATGGCGCGGCGCACAGGGCCAGGGTAAGCGGCCGCAGCAGACGGTTGCGCAGCGGGACAAACGCCAGCTGGCCGAGCGCGATCTCCTCCAGCACGTCCAGACGGCTGAGGAGGGTCACGCCGCCGCCTTTAAGCACCAGCGATTTAATCAACCGAATATCGTTGCAGCTGATGCTGTTCGTCGGGGAAAAATCATAATGGCGATAGAGCATCGCGACCCGCTCGTGGACGATCAGCGGCGCGCCGGGAAGAATATGCCGCTCCTCGCTTAGCTCGCCCAAAGACAGCATCTTAGCCTGCGCCCGAGGGTGATCCGGACACATCACCACCCCCATCTCCAGTTCGGCAAAGGCCAGCACGCTAAGCCCCGCCTGGCCTTCGGGATCGAGAATCAGACCGAAATCGAGATCCGCCTGCCGTACCTTCTGGCTGACGCTATGACTATCCGCCACCTGCAGATCCAGTTCCAGCCATGGCCAGCTGCTGATAATGTCCGCCAGCGCGGCGGCAAAGCTCCCTTCCGCCAGCGCCTGCACCATGCCGAGGCTGACGGAGCCGCGTTTAAGCCCCTGCAACTCATCAAACTTTTGCCGCGTCAGCTGAAACTCCTTTTGCCAGCGCAGCAGATTGTCGTACAGCAGCTCGCCGGCGGTGGTCATGCGTAGCCCCTCCGGCAGACGCTCAAACAGCGGCGTGCCGAAATCCTCTTCCGCCTGCAGAATTTGCCGGTTGATAGCCGAAGCGGAAATATGCAGTTTCTCCCCGGCCCGCCGCAGGCTACCGCTGCGCGCCACTTCGGTAAAATAGATAGCGAAACGTGAAAATGGGCTCATCGTGGACCTGTTCTCTTTTTTGCAACAGCTGAATGAATTCTTGCTGATGGATGTCAACACCCTAATATGGCAACAATAAACTCACAACAATTAAACAAATATTTTTGTGAGCAGGAAGAGAAGCCATGAACAGACCACAACCTACCCCACCCGCCCACTGCACCTTTGCGCCAGAGGACTGGCTGCGCCTGGCAAAATGCTGGCACCCGGTTGCCCGCGCCTGCGATATTGGCCCCGCCCCGGTGAAAGCCACCCTGCTTGATGAACAGCTGGTCATCTATCGTATTAAGGGCCAGGTGGTCGTTGCACGCGACGTCTGCCCCCATCGCGGCGTACCGCTGACGCTCGGTTTTCACGATGAAGAGGGAATTGTCTGCCCGTACCACGGCCTGCGCTTCGGTGAGGATGGCCGCTGCAACCGTATCCCTTCCAGCCCCGACCAGCCGGTACCGGCGAAACTCAACCTCACCAGCTTTGCGGTAGAAGAACGTTATGGCCTGATCTGGACCTGCCTGGCCTTCGATCCGCAAGACCCGATGCCGCTGCCGGTGATGCCGCACTGGCACGACGATGGCTTTCAGCAAATCAACTGCCCGGCTTTTGAGGTCAACGGTTTTGCGGGTCGCCAGGTCGAGGGATTTCTTGATGTTGCCCATTTTGCCTGGATCCATACCGGGACTTTCGCCGACCCCAATAACCAGGTGGTGCCGGACTACAACCCGCAGGAGACGGCGTTTGGGTTTATCGCCGATTACTGGAGTTCAGTCGGCAACTATCCCGCCAGCACCGAATTTCGCGCGCCGGAAGGCTTCCAGTGGCTGCGCCATTTTGAAATGCATTTGCCGTTTACCGCCACCCTGACGATTCATTTCCCCGAGGACGCCAGGCTGGTGATTATGAACGCCGCCTCGCCGGTATCCTCGCGCATTACTCGTATGTTCGCGCCCATCGCGCGCAATTTCGATCTGCACGTACCGGTGGAAGACGTTCACGCCTTTAACCTGCGCGTCTTTGAGGAAGACCGCATGATGGTAGAGACCCAGCGCCCGGAAAGATTGCCGCTGGATTTAACGCTGGAAGCGCATATTCCTGCCGACCGCAGCTCCATCGCCTATCGGCGCGGGCTGAAGAAAATGGGCTTCGGCGATTTTTTCCTCGTGTAAGTGGAGCAGCACTATGAATGAGGTATTACAGGTCATTGTCGACGGCCTCTGGCGTCAGGGAAGCCAGAGCCTCGCCGTCAGGCTGGTGGCGCCGGAGGGTCAGACGCTCCCTGCCTGGCAGCCCGGCGCGCATATTGACGTTCATCTGCCGTGCGGCATTATCCGCCAGTATTCGCTGACCGGCCCTGATAGCGTCGCTGACGGATATCTGATTTGCGTGGCCCTCGACAGCGCATCCCGCGGCGGCTCGCGCTACATTCATCAGCAGCTGCGCCCCGGCCAGACGCTGTTGATTTCCCCTCCGCGCAATCTGTTCCCTCTGCAGGCGGCAGAGCGGGTGACGCTGCTGGCCGCCGGCATCGGGATTACGCCGCTGTATGCCATGGCGCTAAGGCTGGAGGCAGAAGGCGTGCCGTTTACCCTGCACTACTATCTTAAGAGCCGCGCGCGCGGGGCGTTTATCCGCGAACTGCAACAGCGATTTAGCGCCGAAAGCGTGGTAATTCACTGTTCAAGCGAAGGGCGCAGCGCCAGGCAAAACCTGGATGCGGCGCTGAATAGTGCACATGCCGGGCAGCCGATATATCTCTGCGGGCCGGCAGGATTTATGGCCGCCGCGCACCGGGCCGCCCTGGCGCAGGGATGGGCGGAAGCGCGGATCCACAGCGAAGCCTTTCAGCCTGTCGCTACGCCAGCGGCGTGCGCAGAGGAAAACACCTTTAACGTGATCCTTGCCTCCTCGGGCGAACGCTGGCCGGTACCCGCGCATAAAACCATCGCTCAGGTCCTCCAGGAGAACGGCATCGCCGTCCCCCTCTCCTGCGAAATGGGGATTTGCGGCGCCTGCCTGACGCCGGTTATTGAAGGCATCGTCGACCACCGCGATACCGTGCAGTCGGAGGCAGAGAAATCCGCCAGCGCGCAGCAGATAGCCCTGTGCTGCTCGCGCAGCCGGTCAGCGAATTTGTGCATTGATTTATAGTCCGGCGGCGTTGGCCAGTGACCTGCCCGTAATACAATCAATCATAAGCCAGCGGGGGCACCGAGGGTTAATGACGAATAAGTACGATTTAACAGGCTCCATTGCCTCAAGCAATAATCTTATGAAGTAAAGGCGTTATCGCGATACATGATAAACATCGCGGCTGGCGAATGTTGTATGCAGTATTAACGAAAACTCCACTGCACGCTGATGACAAAAACGGCCGGGAGAATAATTCCGCTTTCGATGCCGAAATAATCGGTAAAGTTATACTGGAGACCATGGTAAATATAGGGAGAAAATCCAATGCCGGTCGCATCTTTAAAATCCTTATATGAGCCATGGTCGCCGCAGTGCTCAAAAGCATCGAAGAAAAATTCGCCGACGTAGCCATAAATCCCCTTAAATACCCAGCCGCTGCCCAACGACGCCCAGTCGCGGCGTACCCCGAGCGCAATACAGCGATCGTCAAAGCTGTTTTTCATCGTCCCGACCAGCAGGCTGTACTTCGAATCCGCGGAGAACTTGCGTTCAACCGAGGCAAACTGGTTATCAAAGCCCTCGGTGTACTGGCCGTGATTGTTTGACAGATGATAGATCCAGGAGCCGGTATTAACCGAATAAAGAGTGATTTCATCAGCCTCTGCGGCCGTCGACGCAGCCATCAGGGCAGCACTCGCCACGGCGATGGTTATCTTTGTGCCCATTAACATCATCCTCTGCTTGAGGTCGCCGCCCGGTTGGATAATCAGAGTATAGAAATCGTCGGTGGCCCCTGCCTGAGAAATGATAAATTTTCTGCAAAAAGATATTTAAATGTAGTTTTAAAGATGAATAATAATTAGATAGCGCATTTCGTCAGATAATTATGCCGCCAGGAAGCGAAAAAATCAGATATGATTATATTTCTCTGTTCCAGGATTGATTAAGGAGTCATAAAATACCTGGCGTGCCACCAGGCATTTTTTGCAATAGCATTAACGCTGGCAAATGTTAATCAGCAATTCCGCCATCCAGCGGTGGCTCCTCTCCTGGGCCGCCGTTTCATGCCATGAAAGATAGCAGGTGCGACTGTTCATTTCTAAAGGCAGCGGCAGCAGCTGGAGCGCAAACTGTTCTTCAAACTCTTTGGCCAGCCACTCAGGCGCAATGGCCACCATATTGGTTTGCGACACCACGCTCAGCACGCTGACCATGGCGTTTCCGTGGAATGCGACGCAGGCCTGCTGTTCCTCAGAGCTATACCAGGGATGGCTGAATGAGCCGTAGCGATCCAGCGCAACGGTAGCGTGCTGCTCGCGATAAATATCCAGCTCGGTCAACGGCGATGCAATACGCGGATGATTCCGCCTGGCCACCAGCACCATGCGATCGTTGAACAGCGGGATGCTGGTGAACTCCGGGTGGTTGAACTTGTTGTAATCGAGAACAAATTCAACTTCCTGATAGCGAAGCTGGTTGATGACCTGCTGGCTTAGGGTAGATTTAAAGGAGAGACTGACCCGAGGCGCAATCTCGCTCACTTTATTAAAAATAAGCGGTGTCAGATAGTTATCCAGCGGGCTACAGACGCAAAGATGGTAAATACGTTCGCAGTCCAGCGGATCGAACAGCGTATCCGGTAGCTCATTTTGCACCAGCTGCAGAGCGCGTCGAACCGAGCCGAATAGCTGAAAGGCGCGATCGGTCGGTTTAATCCCACGACCGTTACGGACAAACAGTTCATCCTTAAACAGCACCTTGAGGCGCGATACCGCGCTGCTCACCGCTGGCTGAGACATGCCGAGCGTTTGTGCCGCCTTGGTTAAGCTTTGCTCTTGCATAACGGTATCGAAAATAGTCAGCAGGTTAAGATCGACTTTCCGTAATACGGGCTGCAGGACTTTCGGTTCAGAGGTTGGTTTAGATATTGTATTTTCACTCATGTAGGGAACTCCACCAGCACATTAATCAGCGATCCTGCTTCGTAACACTGAGACCTTTCGCCAAAGCAAAAAAACAGGCAGATAAATCATCATCGGCCACAGTAGCCATGTGTTATCGGTTTCCAGCAGCACGCTCAAATGGACGAAACTTATTAGTAAAATGGTAAACAGCAGAAGAATATGAAACGTGTTGTGTTTTCTGGAGAAAACGGCATAGCGGTAAAGCATTATTTTTCCTTTCGTTCACTCCTTGAACAAAAGAGAATACCATATAAAAAGTGGTGAAATTTCTGAAAAATACGCGACTTAATCCGAATAAGTTAATTCTCATTGAAATTATTAAGATGTTCTTAGGTAAATCGCAGAAAAAACCAAAATCCAGATATTAATTTACCGGCGGTAACCAATAATACTTTTCATTAACATTCCATCGCGATGAATAACTGACAACGGAAACTATTACACGCGTAATGGTCACCTCAATGCAGTAATCGTCATAAAGCGATTATCGGACTGTGATAAAGAAATCGTTAATTTCAGCGCTAGCATCTTTAGCGCGCGTCATGACCGGGAAAGGCTGACGGACGGTCGGCGGTTGCCAGGTGTGCAATGTTAATCAGTGGGCTAAATCGGATTTGGGCCGCCATCGAGGCCTCGAACCCCGTTCCCTACAACGTACGTCGTTCGCTCTTCCTGATGAGCTAATGGCGGTCAGATGCTAATCGCTCAACGTCAGCAGCGGCGTGCCGATAACGATGAGCGGCGCGCATGGTATCGAGAATAATTAGCCATGTAAATAATATAAATGCATGAAATATCCCTGTGACAGCGCTATCTGCTGGAAAGTCGCCGCCCCGTTAAGCAGACAGACAAAACCTTACACGGTACCCTCTTGAACATTGATAAGTATTGTTTATGATCCTCGGTTCTGAAACGTACGGGTCACCTATGCGCAATCGTCAGCTTCCTGGAAAATGGTTTTTGGTATTGACTTGCCTGGTCATGGCTATTTGCCTTGTTCAGCGGGCGGTCTATGTACACCATTTTTTGGACAACGCCGCGCGCCAGGTTCAGGAACCCGCCGTCAGCGCACTGTCGCAGCAGCCGTCAGCGGATGAAGCTGAGCAAGGGCCCTCTCCCTGTCAGCTGAGCGCCAAATCTCTGCTCTGCGCGCAGCCGCTGTTCTTCGATGGCGCCTTACCGGCCATCATTCTGTTCCTTACTCTGCTTCAGCTGCCTGCCGCGGCACGTGCCTGGGTCTTCCGGGACGATCCCGTTCGGCCGCCCACGCTACGAATTCATCTCAAAAACTGCGTTTTCCGTGAATGAAAAAATCGTTTTTTTAAACGATTAATTTTTTAATTCACGGAGAAAATAATGCTGAATATCTTCAGGGGCCTCGTCTTCCTGTTGCTGACCTGCGCGAGCGTTGCTCATGCGGCAGACACCGGATGGCTGACATCCCCACAGAACGACCACGCCCGGGTCCGCTTCCAGGCGGAGAAAGAGAACGATCGGATCGACGCCCTGCTCTCTATTGAGCTGGCTTCCGGCTGGAAAACTTACTGGCGCTCGCCGGGTGAGGGCGGCGTCGCCCCGCAAATCGTCTGGCATAACGGTGAACAGGCGCAGTGGTACTGGCCGGTTCCCTCAAGGTTCGAGATTTCCGGTCTGACGACCCAGGGCTACCATCAGCGGGTCGTTATCCCGATAATCATCACCGCCGTTCCCGGCGACCTGCTGGACGGTACGCTCACGCTATCCACCTGCAGCAACGTCTGTTTGTTAACCGACTACAGGCTGCGTCTGGATTTGAGTCAGCCCGCCACTGCCGGTTTTCAGGAGGCTTTTGCACAGGCGATGCGAACCATTCCGACTGATAAAGGCGTGTCGGACGATCTCGCCGCGCATCGGGTCGGCAGCGACCTGGTGATAACCGCCACCACGGTCGGTGAGTGGAAAAACCCCGCTATCTTTTTTGATCCCATGGAGGGCGGGATAATCGCTGGCGCTCCGCGCCTCCGTACCGAGGGCGCCAGCCTCAAGGTAACGGTACCGGTAACCGATGAATGGGGGGAAGAGCCCGCAACCCTTGCGGGGAAAGCGCTGTCGTTGGTGCTGACAAATGGCGCAAAGGCGCAGCAGACCAGTCTGACGATCGGCGCAGATCTTGCGCCAACCTCAACGGTTAGCCTCTGGAAGATGCTGCTTTTTGCCCTGATCGGCGGATTAATTCTTAACCTGATGCCCTGCGTGTTGCCGGTAATGGGCATGAAGCTCAGCGCCGTGCTGCAGTCCGGGTCAGTAGGCGCGCGATCGGGCGGCGTTTTCTTGCTACCAGCGCAGGTATTCTGACCTCATTTGCCCTACTAGCGCTGATGGTAACGATACTGAAGCTTACCGGCGCGTCCCTGGGCTGGGGGATCCAGTTCCAGAACCCCTGGTTTATCGGCTTAATGATTGCCGTTACGTTTATCTTTTCGCTCAACCTGTTTGGCGTCTTCGAGGTGCTGCTACCGTCATCAGCCGTTAACCGGATGGCGACCGCCGGCGGCACCGGCATGGCGGGCAGTTTCTGTGAAGGCATTTTTGCCACGCTGCTGGCGACCCCCTGCTCTGCCCCCTTCCTGGGGACCGCCGTCGCTTTTGCGCTTGCTGCCCCGCTGCAGGAACTGTGGCTAATTTTCCTGGCGCTCGGGCTGGGTATGGCCATCCCCTGGCTATTCGTCGCCCTGTTTCCCGGGTCGGCCGCTCTGATCCCGCGCCCCGGTCGCTGGATGAATTCACTGAAAATGGCGCTCGGCCTCATGATGCTGGCCTCCAGTTTTTGGCTGACGACGCTGCTGGGCCTCCATCTGGGTGAGACCCCCGGCGGCATTATTGCGCTGGTTCTTACCCTGGCGGCGCTGGCCGCCCTACGGGTAACCCATAAGCGTACGACATCTGCCTTCTGGCTGGTGATTATTGCGCTGGCGGCGTTTGCCGGCTTCCAGCTTCGCGGCCTGCTGGCAGGGGAGCCCGCGCGCGCTACCACGGAGGCAATGGCTCAGCCGATCCGCTGGCAGCCCCTTAGCGAGGAGGCTATCCAGAACGCGCTGGCGGCGGGCAAACGGGTCTTTGTCGATATTTCGGCCGACTGGTGCGTGACATGCAAAGTGAATGAACATCGGGTATTAAATCAGCCCGCCATCATTAGCGCGCTCTCCCAGCCCGACGTAGTAGCGCTGCGCGGGGACTGGAGTCTGCCCTCCAAACCGATCGCCCGTTTCCTGCAAAGCAGAAATCGCTACGCCATTCCGTTTAATCAGGTCTACGGCCCAGGCCAGCCGCAAGGCGACATACTGTCGCCGCTGCTCGATAAACAAACCGTCCTCAACGCCCTCAGCCGTGCCAAAGGTTAATTTACGATGAAAAAAACGCTGCTTGCTTTCACTCTTCTTTCGGCCTCTTTGCCGACACTGGCATCTTCGCCGCTTACCCCTGCGCAGGAGGCTCGCGTCCAGGCACTGGTGCAGGAGACGCTGCTTAATCATCCCGAAATCTTGATCGCCGCCGCCGAAAAGCTCGATCGGCAGAATGCCCTTGCCGGGCAGGAACAGCTTCAGCAGGTTCTTACTCAGTACGGCGATGTTATCTTTCACGATCCCAACTCGCCGCGTATCGGCTCGCAGCGACCGAAGCTGACGCTGGTCGTCTTTACGGATCACAACTGCCCGTATTGCAAAAAGTTTGACCCGTATCTGCAGAAGATTGTCGAGAAATATCCGGATGTTGCCGTGGTCTTTAAATTTCTGCCCTGGCGTTCTGAAAGTTCGCTGACTTCGGCAAGGGCTGCGCTAACTCTGTGGCGTGCGCATCCTGAACAGTTTGTGAAATTTAACCATATCCTGATGGCAAAAAAGGGATATCACGACGGCGCCAGCATTGAGCAAGCCAAGACGAAGGCCGGGGTCAGCGTAGCAACGCCGGATGAACAAAGCCTGGCGACGATTAAGCAAAGCCTGCTGGTGGCCGAAAAGCTCGGCATTCAGGGTACGCCAGCCACAATCGTCGGCGACGAGATGCTGTCGGGCTGGATCCCCTGGGAGCAATTTGACGCCATGGTCAGCGACGCGCTGAAAAAACAGTAACCCTCTCCGGGGTGGCCCCCCGGAATTCAGAGATAATGAGATGAAATACATTCTACTGCTGGCGGCCTGGATAATGCCGGGCCTGGCATCTGCCGGGGAAGCTCTCCCTCAGATAGTGAAAAATTTTGGCGAACAGCAAGGGATCGCCCTGATTAAAGAGATCGATTCGCCCGGCGGGGTAAAAGGGTGGCTCGGCCAGTATCAGGATATGGGGGTGACCCTGTTTTTGACGCCGGACGGAAAGCACGTGATTTCTGGATATCTGTATGACGAAAAAGGTAAAAACCTTAGCGAGGCCTATTTTCAGGAAGCCATCTATACCCCTTCAGGCCGCAAAATGTGGCAGACGCTGAATAATGCTCGTCCGCTGAAGGAAGGTGCGGATTCGGCTGCCAGAAAAATCTTTGTCTTTGCCGATCCATTCTGCCCCTGGTGCAAAGCGTTCTGGTCGGCGGCGCAGCCGTGGGTAAAAGCGGGCAAGGTCCAGCTAAATACCCTGCTCGTTGCTTTTCTCAACCCGAAAAGCGGCCGATACGCTACGGCAATCCTGAACGCGCGCGATCCGGCCGCCGCGTGGCGAGAGTATGAGCTTTCAGGCGGCAAAAAAGTGCCGCATTTTGAGGGCGTTACTCCACGCGACACCTTTAATCTTCTTCAGCATCATCAAAAACTGATGGATGATTTGGGCGCCAGCGCGACGCCGGCTATTTATTACATGAATGAGCAGAATGAGCTCCAGCAGGTCATCGGCATGCTCGACGAACAGCAGCTGCGGGAGATGTTCGGGCCAGCGCCCTGACAGATAAGGCGCTCTGCGGGGCGCCTTGCCAACCCAGGCCAGAGTTCGTATTTTATGGCCTGTTCTGCCCGTTTGGGTCTTCAACGCTTGAGTTAATGAGGGATAATGGAACGCTTATTTGTCTACGGCACGCTGCGCCCGGGCCACTCTAACGCCCATATTATGGACAACATTGGCGGAGAGTGGCAGCCAGGCTACATCACCGGCACCTTTTATGAACGCGGCTGGGGAGCGGCGGCAGATTTTCCGGGCATTGTTCTCGACAAAAACGGCCCCCGGGTGCCCGGCTTTCTGTTTCTGTCGGCGAATCTCGAGGCCCATTGGGCCATGCTGGATGCGTTCGAAGAGGGCTACGATCGCGTTGCTGTTGAAGTCACCACCGATGAGGGTCAGCGAGTGACCGCCTGGACCTACCAGCTACAGCCGAAGAGGATCCCGTAGACGATTTCGCCCCGCACAGCGATTGCCGGCGGGGCATCGACCGCGACTAACTCAGGCATCGCGCCAGCCCATTGCCGGCGCAACGTGCTTCAGAATCGACTCAATGACATGCGCATTATATTCCACGCCCAGCTGGTTCGGTACCGTCAACAGCAGCGTATCCGCTTCGGCGATGGCCTCATCCTGTTTCAGCTGCGTGATGAGCTTGTCCGGCTCTGCGGCGTAGCTGCGACCGAAAATAGCGCGGGTTTTCTCATCGAGGAAACCGATCGAATCACTCTCGTCACGGCCTGAACCGAAATAGAGACGATCGCGATCGTCCATCAGGGCGAAAATGCTGCGGCTAACCGAGACGCGCGGCGTACGGGTATGGCCCGCCTGTGCCCAGGCTTCGCGATAGGCGCGGATCTGTTTCGCCTGCTGAATGTGAAACGGTTCCCCGGTTTCATCATCCTTCAGCGTCGAACTTTGCAGGTTCATACCCAGCGTTGCCGCCCACTTCGCGGTAGCATTCGAACCGGCGCCCCACCAGATTCGTTCGCGCAGACCTTCGGAATGCGGTTCCAGACGCAGCAGCCCCGGCGGGTTGGGGAACATAGGCTGCGGATTGGGTTTCGCAAAACCTTCTCCGCGCAGGGCGTCCAGCAGCACTTCGGTGTGACGACGCGCCATATCCGACTCGTTTTCGCCTTCGCCCGGGACGTAACCAAAATAGCGCCAGCCATCAATAACCTGCTCCGGAGAGCCGCGGCTGATACCCAGCTGCAGGCGGCCACCGGAGATGAGGTCCGCCGCACCCGCATCCTCTGCCATATACAGCGGGTTTTCATAACGCATATCGATCACGCCGGTGCCGATTTCAATTTTTTTGGTTTTCGCCCCTATCGCAGCCAGCAGGGGAAACGGGGAACTAAGCTGGCGAGCAAAATGATGCACCCTGAAATAGGCGCCGTCCGCGCCCAGTTCTTCGGCGGCGACGGCAAGGTCGATGGATTGTAACAGCGCATCAGCGGCTGCACGCGTTCCGGACTGCGGCGACGGCGTCCAGTGACCAAATGATAAAAAGCCAATCTTTTTCATGACGAAGTTTCCTGGTTTGCAGGGAGTCGTCGGTAGAGCGCGCCTTATGACAAGCGTGTCTGCCGCGTATCCCACTACTCTACGCGTAACCAGGTGAGAATAAATATCGTTTGTTTAACCGAATACTTCAAATAAATTGATAAAGCTATTTGCCGCCTCCCGGCCATGGGCGGTCCTTCAGAGGCCGAAAATCGCTTCAATTTCAATTTTAAGGTCGGGTGAAAAGAGGCGGCTGACTTCAACGAGAGAGCTGGCAGGCAGATGGTCACCGTAGTTTTGATAGAGAACCCGGCGTAATGCGTCGATCTCAGCAAATGAGGTTATAAAAATAGTGACTTTAATCAGGGATGAAAAATCAACGCCTTCTGCGTCAGCGATGGTTCTGATCTGCTTAAAGATCTCCTCCGCCTGGGCGGCGATACTCCCCTGCTGCGCCTGCGTGCCGAACGCGGTTAACCCTGAAATATAGAGCGTGTTTCCGTGCGTTACCGAGTGAACGTAGGGAGCCTTGACTTCACCCAGTTGAGGATAATTTTTCCGTACCACCTTGCTCATGCTGACATCCTTATTTAAGAGGAAACGAGTCGCCATCCTAACATGCTTTAGCTAAGGCATTCAGTATGTCTCCTCCTGGCAAAAAATAGCATTACAGCCCTTATCTATGCTCTCTTCGCAGCCTGGCAAGGCGTTGCTACGGTACCGATATCGTTGCAAAACGGATCGCATAATGGCCGTGATGACTAGCGTTGATGCCGCACCATCGCGGAGAATTTAAGGCAAATATCCTGCACTTTGACGCTTATTGCATATACTTCAATGGCAGGTTGCGCTTCTTTAAGACGTTGCCGCTACGGTGGAGGCATCCTGCACTTATCTATATTGGATATTGGATTATTGGGTCTGATGAAAATATTAATCATGAAGCAGTAATGGAGGTATGGAACGATGGGATTATTAAGTTTTGTGAAAGACGCGGGCGAGAAAATCTGGGATGCGGTATCTGGCGGCAGCAAGGAAGATCGGGCCGAAAAGCTGAAAAAACACATTGATAACCTTAACCTGCCCGGCGCTGAAAAAGTGAATATTGATGTCGCGGACGATGGCACCGCAACGATAACGGGCGACGTCGGCTCACAGGAAGATAAAGAAAAAATTCTGGTGGCGGTGGGTAACGTCACCGGGGTAGGCCAGGTCAATGATAGCGTTAATGTGACGCAGAGCGGAGCGGAAAGCCGTTATTACACGGTGAAATCCGGCGATACCCTGAGCGCCATCTCAAAAGCGATGTACGGCTCGGCTAATGACTATCAGCGTATTTTTGAAGCCAATAAACCGATGCTGACGCATCCCGATAAGATCTATCCGGGTCAGGTGCTGATTATCCCGGCGAAGCAGTAAGTTATTTCGCTAAGCTTCCGTCAGTTCACTCACCACACTTCGTTAATTACCGGCCGGTTTGCTGGTCGGTAATTCACTCTCAGCCATGTGAACGTTTATCAGGGCATTCTGCCTGGCAGCATCACAGGCCGCTTTAGTGGCCGGGAGAGATAATTTTTCTGTCAGTTAGGGATGGCTTCTGCCACGGCGAACCGCAGCCGTCGAGATGGCACAATCGATGCCCTCTCCTCTCATGGTCATCGTTCTAAAATATCTCTTTATCGCACAGAATAACTTTCGTCGCCGCTGGACCTTTATCACCGCGATGTATGGCAAATTCAACTTTTTGCCCTTCAAAGAGGGTATTAAAGTTATCGCCGTGAAGCGCTGAGTAATTAACGGCGATATCTTTGCTGCCATCAAGAGGAGAGATGAAACCAAACCCCTTCGATTCATTATACCACTTCACCAGACCTTTAATTCTTGAGGACATACTCCCTCCAGTTACACAGCATGAAATTGAGAGAAACGTACAGGATCAAATTTTGGACTCAAAAGGAGGGGATATCAGCGATAGCGCCTGGTCATGAGAACTGCTCAGTAGAGTTTGATGTTCGTTTATCGCGCACAGATTAGGTCATTAATGCACGGATAGCGATAATAAGCAAATCAATTTTTAGCCATCCAGATATCCTTGCGCGGCAAAAAAACTTTATCAGGATATTTACCTGGAAATAAGTCTTGCTATCTATAGTGATGTGTGTGACTAATGAGGGGTCGGTTTAGCATACAGACATAATAAAGCGGTTTAGTAAAGCAGTCCTCATCTTAAGTGTTATCCGTTGATAATTCTTCCTTTTGAGTCTCCTTATCGTTATTAATTAGATTCTGTGCGAAAACCCTTTTCGCCGTAAGGCTCAGATATGTTGAGGTATTATCAATGTCTAATAAAATGACTGGTTTAGTAAAATGGTTTAACGAATCAAAAGGTTTTGGTTTCATCACTCCGGACAACGGTAGCAAGGATGTTTTCGTCCATTTTTCTGCTATCCAGAGCGGTGGCTTTAAGACCCTGAGCGAAGGCCAGAAAGTCGAATTCACCATTGAAGATGGCCAGAAGGGTCCTTCAGCGGGTAACGTCTACGCTGTTTAAAGCGCGCTCCTGCTTTAATGACCCTGACATCACGTCGGGGTTATTTATAATGAGAGTTTTTGAGATAATCGCGTCATTCTGCTATTTTCATGCTTTCGATAACTCCCCCCAAATGACGCCCCCCGAGTATTGCTATAACCCCTCCCACTGGTATATCTCTTTGCAACAATAAATGCTCCCGTTTAGAGTCGTAATACCTTAAGCCACCGGCAAAGAACGCAAACCTCGTTTTAAATTAACGGCGAGCGACTTCAGCAATTAAAAAGATAAGAGTGTACAGTGCGTATCGTTCATGCTGCCAGTGAAGAGAGCCTGCGGATAAGGCGCGTCTCTATCAGTTTTTTCGCGATATTTTCTCAAGGTGGTTAAAGCCAGCACCTGCGGAAGGGATAGTAATGATGATAGCCATCCTGAATGGCGCCGCTACCCATTGATTATTCATGAAAATTTTAAAAAACGTCTAATTTAATTGATGTTTTAAAAAAAACGTAGTTACCATGTAGTACAGTTTAAAGCGATGCAAGGAATCAGCATGCCCTACCTGTTACTTACGCTGGCAGCCCTGTTTTGGGGAGGGAATTATGTTGTAGGGCATATTCTCGTTCAGGGCGCAGATCCGATTGTTATGACGGAAGCAAGGTGGGCGCTAACCGCCATGCTGCTGGTAGGGCTTTATCAACGTCAAATCCGCGAGAGTTGGCGTTTATTGCGTGGAAATGCATCGACGCTGCTGATTTTAACGCTGTGTGGGCAGGTGAGTTTCCCGCTAACCCTCTATATCGGTCTGCAGACCACCTCCGCGCTAAACGCCGCAATTTATATGTCGGCGACCCCCTGCATGGTGCTGATGATTAACCGTCTGATTTTCCATGACCGGGTTTCAGCGCGTAACTGGTGCGGTGTTGCGTTTAGCACCGCAGGCGTACTGCTGCTTCTGCTGCACGGCAATCTGACCAACGCCGAGGGACTCAAAGGATTTAGCCAGGGCGACCTGTGGGCCATGGGGTCTGCGCTAAGCTGGGCGGTTTATTGCTCTCTGCTGCGTAATAAAGATCGGCGTATTCCCGCCAACGCTTTCGTCGCCGTCAGTTCACTTATCGGCGCCCTGATTCTGCTTCCGGTGGTCATTTTCTGGCTATGGCGACACCCCGCCACCTCGTTCGCCGCGTACCACGATATCTCTTTCCTCACCGGCCTGGCGTATCTGGTTATCTTCCCCTCGTGGCTGGCCTATTTGTTCTGGAACAAAGGCATCGCCGCCATTGGCGCGACTCGTGGTGAAATTTACACTCACCTTATTCCGCTGTCTGGCGGGATATTGAGTATTCTGTTTTTACATACCCGGCCGCACCTCTATCACTTACTGAGCACGCTGTTAATTTTAATTGGCATCGCGATTTGTTCGATCGCAAAAAAGGAAACGGTGCATTCGTAAGCAGGAATGCACCGTTTTAACCCTGACAGGGGGAGGACAGACTCTCAGCACCTGCGCATTAAAACGGGCGACAGGAACTTCGCTTAGACGGACTCACCGAAGGCAATGTTATTTATGCTGTAAAAGCAATGCGTTTCAGTCCCTCCACCGCTTTTTCGAGGTACGCGCGCGGACACCCGAGATTAAGGCGAATAAAACCGCTGCCGGTTGCGCCAAAGCTGTTTCCCATTGAAGGGGCAATACCCGCAACATCCACCATGAGCCATTTCAGCTGTTCATCGTCCAGTCCCAGCCGTTTGCAGTCTATCCATAGCAGGTACGTCCCTTGAGCAGGGATGATGCGCGCCCACGGTAGATATTGCTCAACCTGCTGAATAAACCACCGTCGATTTTCTGCCAGATAGCGCAGTAGCTCATCCAGCCAGGGAGCGCCGTGTTGCCACGCAGCTGTGCTCGCTTCAATGGACAACGCATTGAAGACGTCCAGTCCATGAGCATCGAGACGGCGCATAAATTGTTCACGCAGCGCCGGCGACGGTATGAGAAAGTTCGCAATGCGTAGGGTAGATAAACCAAACGTTTTACTGGCGGAGGTGGCGGATATCACGCGCGAATGCCAGCGCTCCTCTAAATGCAAGACCGAGGTAAATGCTTCCCCTGGAAGCAGTAAATCGGCCCAGATTTCATCGGAAATTAAAATAACATCATACTCTTCACACAGCCGGAGCAACTCGCTCAGTTCCAGAGCTGACCAACACCGACCGGTTGGATTATGCGGATTACAGAGGATCATTAGCGGCGGGCGCTCTGTACGAAACAGCCTTTCCAGATGATCGAGATCCATTCTGTAGCCCTGGTCAGGCTCCTCATACAGCGGATTATCCAGCAGGCGTCTACCGTTGAGCGAAATAATTTTGGCAAAAGATCCATAATAGGGTCCCTGAACCACCACCCCTTCACCGGGGTGGCTCAGCATTTGCACGAGGAGGGATAATCCGGGAACCACCCCTTCAATACTGCATATCCACTCTGGTTTTATAGCCAGCTGATGCCGCATTAAGAACCATGAGATTAATGCGTCGTAGTAGGTTTGCGGTCGTTCGCTGTAACCAAAAATACCGTGTTCAATACGCTGAACTAAGGCTTTCTGAACGTCCGGCGGGCAGCTAAAGTCAAAATCGGAAACCCACATCGGCAACAGTTCGGTGGCTTCTTCGCCAAAATAGCGCGTCATAAAATCCCATTTCAGCGATCCGGTATGGTGGCGATCAATTATTTTATTAAAGTCCATCTGGCTTCCCTTCCTGTTCTGTGGCCAGCATATTCGTTGCATTTTCTGCGGCTGGGGAGGTTTTCGCGATACCGATTCCGGTAAAGCCGAAAAATAAGGCAAAGAAGATAGCGGCATAGCACTGAACCGCCCAGGGCAGTAAATCCAGGGTGCTCACTCCCAGCGTCGTTGCCATATAGACCCCGGCAGAGGTCCAGGGTAATAAAGGCTCAATAACGGTGCCTGCATCTTCGATGGTTCGAGAAAGATTTTTGGTATCCAGCCCCATACGCCGGTAGGCATCTTTGAATAATTCAGCGGGTACCAGAAGAGCCAGTTTTCCATCGCTCGTTGCGCCAGTTACCAGAATAGTGGTGCCAATGGTGGCGGCGATGAGCTGACCGACGCTGTGAATAACCGTCAATAGGCGGTTGATAATAATGTTGAGCGCCCCCGTTAAGGTTAAAGCGCCGGCAAAGGAGAAAGCGCAAAATACTAGCAGAATGGTGCTCATCATAGAGAACATACCGCCACGGTTGAGCAGTCGCGGCACATCAGCAATGATGCCTTCGCTCCCCTGCGGGAACATGGAGATGTTGAAACCGTCAATAAAGGCATCCAACCCCTGCTTAAGGCTAAGCCCCTGCATCACGACGCCGAGAATCAGGGCTAACACGCAGGCGCCCAGCATTAAAGGAATGACCGGTTTTTTGCGAACCGCTCCCCACAGAACAATGACGGGCGGTAAAATCAAAACGATATTAAAGCGGTACAGCGACTCCAGCGCATTGACAATATCGGTGACCCGCTGCGGCGTCGCGACCTCGCCCAGCATATTGCTGTGACCGGCGATAAGATATACCGCCGCGGCAAGCAGAAAGCTGGGGATTGTGGTCCATAGTAAGTGCTGAATATGCTCGAAGAGCGTGGTATCGGCGACAATGGCGGCGAAGTTGGTGGAGTCAGACAGCGGTGAAATTTTATCGCCGAAGTAAGCCCCGGATACCACCGCCCCGGCAGCCGCCGCCAGGGAGACGTCCAGCCCGGCCGCGACCCCCATCAGCGCCACCCCCACCGTTCCCGCCGATCCCCATGATGTTCCGGTACACACCGAGACGACGCTGGTCAAAAAGAATGCGGCAATAAGAATATACTCAGGACTGATTAATTTAAGCCCCCAATACACCATATAAGGAATGGTGCCGCTGAACATCCAGGTGCCAATTAAAGCGCCAACGCAGATGAGGATCATAATGACTGGCATCGCTTTCGCCAGTTTATCCACGACCGAACTAATGATCTCTTCCCACGTAAAGCCCTGCCATAAGGCTAATACGGCGGCTACGGCAGCGGAACAGAGCAGTAGCGGTTCGATTCGCAACCCCATGATGCCGTAGCCAATAATTAACAGCATTAGCATGGCTAAAATAGGGACGGTGGCCAGGCCAAATGAGAGCGTTTTTTTCTGCTTTTGAGAGGCATTCATAGCTAGAACTCCAGTCTGTAAGGTCGTTCAAGGGTAACTGCCCCCCCTTTTGCCTGACTGTGATCCTCCGTTCGCCTTCATGTAAGCGATTACATGAGACTATTAAATTTGAAGCCGATCACACTTGTGAGGCTTGACGATTTAATTACCGCTCCCGGGAGGAAGAACGGAATCGCGGACCACCAGTTCCGCTGCGAAGCTATTGACGCAGGGCTGCTGGGTGGCGCCTTTAAAGAGCTGGATCGCCAGCTGCGAAGCGCAACGCGCCATTCGCTCAACCGGGTAATGCATTGTTGTCAGCGCCGGATAGAGATAACGCGCCATCACCACATCATCGAACCCGACTATTGAAAGCTGCTGCGGTAGCGTAATGCCTTTCAGATGCAGGATACGCATGATGCCGGCCGCCATCACATCATTAAAGGTTACCGCCGCGGTAAAAGGGATCCCGCAGTTAAGAAGCTGATGCGCCGCGCGTTCGCCGCCTTCTTCGTTAAAAGGAACGCTTATCACCCAGCTCCTGTCCGGGGTAATGCCGTATTCCGCTAGCGCCTGACGATAGCCTTCCAGCCGCTCGCGGCGATCGATTATCGGTAAGTCGCTCGTCACGCAGGCAATACAGCGGTGCCCCTGCTCAAGTAAATGCAGCGTTGCCTTTTTTGAGGCCTCGCAGTTCTCCAGCCAGACGCAGCGATTGGCCATCCCGGCAATATAGCGATTTACCACCACCATCGCGGGGAAATGGGCGGCATAACGTAGCAACTCCTTTTCCGCCAATCTGCTCGCATGGACCACGATCGCCTCACAGCCCTGGTTGATTAGAAAATCCAGCCCGGCTTTTTCCATCCCTTCATCATGCCCGCCGCTGCATACCATCAAGCGGAATTGTTCCTGCCGTGAGACCTCCTCGACGCCGCGGGCGAGGCGAGCGAAAAAGGGATCGGCAAGGTTGCCGGTCAATAACCCGAGCATATCGCCGCTGCGTTTCGCCAGCGCCAGCGCCGCGGCATTGCGATGATAATTCAGTTCACGCATCGCTTTTTCAACACGCTCACGCGTTACCGGTTCAACCCAGGCAGTTTGATTAATAACGCGCGAAACCGTCGCGGTTGAAACCCCCGCAAGCTGTGCAACATCCTTTATTGTTGCCATTCCCCTTCCTTTTATGCTTTAGATTTAACTGAGATTCATAGTACCGTGGTGGTGATATTTTCTGTAGCGATCGCTGTCGTTTTATTTAAAACCGCAAAATCCCCCCTGGATCACTTTATCAATGTTAATAATAGCTTTAGTTTTAGCTTCATTGAGGTTTGCGCTCTTTTTGTAAAAGATCAACATAAAGAATTAACAAATAGAACATTCTAATCATATCATTCCCACAGCGTGTTATGCAGATATTATATTCTTTTCCATCAGGGACAATTTCTTACATATCTCCACGTATAATGATGTATCTGCCTTGTTGCCTGCTGTTCATTATAATGGTTTACATATGTTCATCTCCTGGTATTTCCCTCTGTCATGCCAGCCGCTATAACTACCGTCATTAAGGCGCCAACTTATCTTTGTAGGAGCGGATAATGAAAGTGCTCAGTAAAAGACAAATATCATTAATCAATCATTTAACGCAGGAAAGTGGCTGGCTGGCCACCTCCCGGGCGGCAAAAATGCTCAATATTTCAGTCAGTACGCTCAGACGAGATGTTGAAGCTATTAACCTTTATTTCACTGATAAAGGTCATTCTGTACTCAGTAAACCCGGTCTGGGCCTGAAGCTTGAGGCGAACGACGTTGTCCCCCTCCCCCTTATCTCCGGGGATGCGCAGGTTGTAAACATACTTAAAAACAAGCGGCTGGTGGGCATTGCGACCGATTTGCTGACGCATTCTCCCACGCCATTATCTATCAGCTTTTTAGCTGAGAAATACTTCATCAGTCGCTCTTCCATTGTGGAAGACCTAATTAAAATTGAAAAATGGCTAGAGTGTTTCTCCCTTAGAATGATAAAAAACCATACCGGTACGTTTATTGACGGTAATGACTATGACATCCGCATGGCGCTTAAGGAGATCATTACTCATAGCGTTTTATGTAACTATCACATGACCGATAGCAGAATCGATAGGTTCTCTCGCGTACAGCTTATCAAAGAATTTGGTAAAGACAACGTGGCCAACTGTATCAATTTGATTGCATTTATCGAGGATGAATTAACCTGCGCCATTAGCGAGCCCTACTATACCAATCTGTTTTCGCATTTACTGGTCACCATCAGACGTCTGGAGAAGAGAATCGTTTGCCCGGCTGATGAAGCTGCGCCAGTGCATGACAACAAGGAATGGCAGATTGCTGAAAAAGCTATCGCATGGCTTGAGCAGAAATATACGCTCAGGTTCCCGCAAATCGAGATTAATTATATTTATCAATATCTTGTTTCATCCGGTAAGCATCCCGTTCATGCCGTCCATCCTGACAGAGGAGTGCAGGACCAGGAAGCGTTACATTATGCCATTAAGTTAACCAGTCTACTTTCGCAGCTGCTTAAATGTGATTTAATCTCCGATCAGCCGCTCTTGAACGCTCTGGTTATGCATATTAAGCCGATGTTGAACCGTCTGGCTTTCCGCATCATTATTCATAACCCTTTGCTGGATGAGATTAAAAAAGAACTTTCTCCTGTATTTTTAGCGGTCAGAAACGCAACTATGCAAATCAATAATTACAGTAAACACGATCCCCCCTCTGAGGATGAAGTCGCCTATTTAACGGTATACATCCAGGCGGCAATCGAAAAGATTAAAGAAAATAAGAAAATCATCCTTGTCTGTTCAAGCGGAGTCGGTACATCTCAGCTCCTGTATAGCCGGATTACCAAAGCCTTCCCCGACTGGGAGATTATCGACATTGTTCCCGGCAGTCGATTAAAGGAAACGTTAGCTGAAAAAAAGTGCGACCTAATCATATCTACCATCCGAATAGAGGAAATGATGATCCCTGTTGCCTATGTTTCCGCACTATTTTCTGCGAAAGACATCATTCGGGTGACCGAAGCCTTATTCAGCAAACGCCAGACTCAGGAGAGTGAATATGTTAAATAAAATAGTAATCAGCGATCTGTTAAGTAAGGCCTGCGTTATTACTGAGATGCAGGCAAAAAGTAAAATCGACGTCATCGAGCAGTTGACTCAGGCGCTGTGCGATGAAGGCATCATTGATAATAAACAAGGTTTTATTAAAGATGTCCTGGCTCGTGAAGCCCTGGGATCGACTGGTTTTGAAAACCAAATAGCCATTCCTCATGGCAAATCCTGTTGGGTCAATGAAACAAGGATAGCCGTCGCAAAACTGAAGGATAATGTCGACTGGGAAACCATGGATAGTTCAGATGTTAAGCTGGTTATTCTTTTTGCGGTAAAAGAAGCCGACAGCGGAGCGGGACATATAAAAGTTCTCGCTCGTATATCTATCGCCCTGGGTGACGATGAGGTTGTTGAAAATCTAATTAATGCCAGTTCGCCAGAGGAACTCTACCGCTTAATTATTAACAATACCGGAGAGTAGTATCCTCACAAGGAGAATAATATGAAAATAATTGCCATTACCGCCTGTCCAACAGGCGTTGCACATACTTACCTTGCAGAAGCCAATCTTAAAAAGAACGCCCTTAAAAAAGGCATCCCTTTACTCGTTGAAACGCATGGCGCCGTAGACAGTGAATATATTTTTACCGAGGAGGATATTCAACAAGCAGATATTGTTTTAATTGCCGCGGATAAGGTCATCGATATCTCTCGTTTCCATAACAAAAATATAATCCGCGTCTCGGTGACTCGCGCCGCAAAGGATGCAGCAGGATTACTGGACGAGATTGTCACCGGTAAATTACAGCCACAACGACACCTGGCGGCAGACGATGCTCAGGAATCGCCGAAAAAAGATAAAGATAAATCACTGGTGTCTCAAATTTATATTCATCTTATCACCGGCGTTAACCTGATGATCCCGTTCGTCGTTGCCGGCGGTATTTTAATCGCGCTGAGCTTCTCATTTGGTATTACTGCGGCAACGCCGGGAGATGAAAATTTTAACCCGCTGGCGAAAATGCTCTCTGACATTGGCGGTGGTGCGGCCTTTGCGCTGATGCTACCCGTTCTCTCGCTCGGAATAAGTAAATCGATTAGCGGCAATATGGGGATAGTGTCGGGCGCGGTCGGCGGCATGATGGCCATTCAGACAGGGTCAGGTTTTTTGGGGGCTTTGCTGGCGGGTTTTCTGGCCGGATACGCCACGCTGCTCATCGTCAAATATATCAACCTTCCTAAATCGATAGCGGGCCTGAAGCCTATTTTAATCGTGCCATTGCTGAGCGTTTTTATTACCGGGGCGTTAATGGTGCTGGTGATTGGCGAACCGATTAAGTTTCTTCTCGACTCGCTGACAGCGTTCCTCGAAAACCTGGGCAATACCAACGCAGCAATTATGGGCCTTTTGATAGGCATGATGGTGGCGTTTGATATGGGCGGTCCCCTTAACAAGACTGTCTGTATGTTTGCAATTGGCTTGATGTCGACAGGGATCTACGAACCTATCGCGGCCTGTATGGCGGCAGGAATGGTACCGCCGTTGGGTATTGCACTCGCCACCACGCTGTTCGGGCGGAAATTCTCCCGTCAGGAGAGGGACACCGGCAAAGTCACCTATGTTCTCGGCCTGTCGTTTATCACTGAAGGCGCTATCCCTTATGCCGTAGCCGATCCGCTACGCGTTATTCCCGCTATCGTCGCCGGCTCCGGGCTGGCAGGCGCGCTCTCCATGGCTCTGGGATGTGCCTCCAGAGCCCCACACGGCGGCATATTCGTCATGTTTATTCCCAATGTGATCACCCACGTTGTGGGATATATCGTCGCCATCGCCGCCGGCGCGTTACTCACCGCGATTATTCTGCGTTTTATTAAAAAAGACAGCCCTGAAACTGTACAGGAGATGTAGTCATGCTTATGAATATGAAAGAGTTATTATCTGTAGCTCAGCAACATAAATTTGGTATTGGCGCTTTTAATATTGCTTCTGCCGAATTCGCCAGAGCGGTTATTGAGGTTGCAGAAAAGCTGCGTTCGCCGGTTATTCTTGAAATTCATCCTGATGAACATGATTTCACCGGCGATGATTTTATTTTCTATCTTCGTGAACTGGCTATCAAAGCAACGGTACCGGTCGTCATTCACCTGGATCATGGGCAGACTCTGGAGCAGGTTATGCGGGCGATTCGCACCGGCTATACCTCAGTGATGATTGATGCTTCAGCGCACCCGCTGGAAGACAATATCGCTATCACACGCCGCGTGACGGAAGTCGCTCATGCTGCAGGTGTTTCCGTTGAAGCTGAACTGGGTACCATCGGCGTGGCACAAGGCAGCGGCGAAGGCGGGCATGGCGAAATACTGTATACCGATCCGCAGCAGGCTGAGCAATTTGTCAACGAGACCGGGGTCGATACGCTGGCGGTCGCGATTGGTACATCGCATGGCTTATATCCTGCAGGAATGCAGCCAAAACTGGATATCGAAAGGCTGAAATCCATTAAACAGCGGTTAACCATCCCGCTGGTTCTTCATGGCGGATCGGGAAATAAGGATGAAGAAGTCGCCGAGTCTATCCAGCACGGGGTCGGAAAAATCAATATTTCCAGCGACATGAAAAAAGCATTCTTTGTTGCTCTGGAAGAAGAGCTGAAATCAGGCAGCCACGAACCTAACAGCTTATTTATCAGGCCAATGGAAGCCGCAAAAGCCGTTGTGGTTCACAAGATGCATTTGTTTTCATCTATCGGCAAGGCGGCGCTCTACGTCTGAGGTATGCGATGGGAGCAGAGGAAGTCGTGACCGACTCTGTTGCTGATGCCCTAAAACAGGGAATGAATCAGCGAAATGAAGCTCATCTCTCAGATGGGCACCCGTTGCAGTAAAACAGGCATAAAAAAACCCGCTTCGGCGGGTCTTTTTATGGGCTGGAACCTCAGAATATTCCAACACTACAAAGCAACAAGGGGTTACCTTTCGGTAACCCCTTGTTTTATTTGGCGGAAGCGTAGAGATTCGAACTCTAGAACCCTTTCGGGTCGCCGGTTTTCAAGACCGGTGCCTTCAACCGCTCGGCCACGCTTCCGGTATGGGGCGCACTATAAACACCTCTGTTGAGGCTGTAAAGCATCAATTTGTTCAATCGGCTTAAAAATAAGCAAAAACGTGTTATTCGTCTGAAACTCAGGCAGTTTGCGCAGAAATTCAGCGCAAACTGCCCGCGCCGACCTAATGTTTTTTGATGTACATATCTTTGGTGTAGTAATACCCCAGTTTATCCGGCGTAAAACCCCCGACCCATGGCTTCACCAGATGGGTACGCACATAGTGATAGACCGGAATAGCCGGGACATCCTGGCCTAGTAAATCCTCCGCCTGCTGGTAGAACTGACCCCGCGCCGCGGTATCAGACGCTTTTGCCGCATTGCGCAACGCCTCATCGTAGGCTGGATTACTGTACTGAGTGGTATTTTCACTATCGCCGGTACGGAAGGTATTGAGAAAAGTCGCGGCATCGTCATAGTCGGCAATCCACGCGTAGCGCACGGCGTCAAAATTATGCGTGTGCATGGTGTCGAGCATGGTCTTCCACTCCTGATTTTGCAGCTTCGCCTCGACGCCAAGATTCTTTTTCCACATTGAGCTGGCGGCGATGGCAATTCGCTGGTGCGATTCCGAAGTGTTATAGAGCAAATTAAATACCAGCGGATGGGTCTCGTTATACCCGGCCTCGCTCAACAGTTTTTTCGCCTCGGCGATACGTTTATCGCGCGACCAGCTGGCATATTCGGGATTGTGCAGCTTCACCCCACCGATATCAGGCTGGCTGACAAGCCAGGCAGGACGCTGCCCCTGCCCCAGTACCTTCTCCGCGATAATCTCTTTATCGAGGGCCATATTCAGCGCCCGCCGTACGCGCGGGTCATTAAACGGCGGCCGGGTCGTATTGAACTGGTAATAGTAGGTCGCCAGCTGCGGCGAAACATTCAGCTGTTCGCCCAGAGTTTTTTTAAGCTGGGCGAACTGGTTAATCGGCACGGTATAGACGATGTCGATCTCCCCCGCTTTGTAGCGGTTGATATCGGCGGCTTCAGAGCTTATCGGCAGATAGGTCACCTTATTGATGACGGTATGCGCGTTATCCCAGTAACGCGGATTGCGCTCTGCGACGATACGCTCGTTCACCACCCACTGCGACAGCTTGTAGGGCCCGCTGGTTACCATATGTTCCGGTTTGGTCCACTTGTCGCCGTAGCGCGAAATGAGGACTTTATCGAGCGGAACCAGAGACGGGTGCGCCAGCATGGCCAAAAACGCCGCATTCGGCTGGGTTAAGGTCACCTCAAAGGTCGCATCATCAACCGCTCTGACGCCCAGCGTCTCGGGCGCTTTTTGACCCCGTGCTATCTCCGCACCGTTGACGATATGCATATTGCCGGGATAACTCGCGTAAGGGGACGCCGTGAGCGGCGACACCAGACGCTGCCAGCTCCAGACGATATCCTGCGCCGTAATCGCCGTCCCATCAGACCAGGTCGCACCTGGACGCAGGTGGAAGGTCCAGACGGTGTTATCTTTATTCTCCCACTTCTCCGCCAGCCGGGGCTGAATGTCGCCTGCTGGCGAAACGCTGACCAGCCCTTCGAAAAGATCGCTAATGATATTGTTTTCAACGTCGCTTTCGACTTTATGCGGATCCAGCGACGACGGCTCGCTGCCGTTATTTCTGACCAGCTCCTGCTTCTCTGCCAGCACCGTTCCCGGCGGCACCTGCGCGGCCAGCGCCGGGAGAGTGATTGAGAACAGACCGACAGCCAGCAGTACCCGCGTGATGTGATTATATTTTTGTGATTTCATATCCCTTGCCTTTGTTACGCTTCGTTTGTACCCTCTCCAGAGTTAGTCGCAGAATGGCTATAACGCAATATTTTTCAGTTAGTTATCAGATTTCGATCTGGCCACAGAAAGCAAATGAATAAAAATTCCACTTATTCGTCTTTTACTGGAATAAAATGCTGAATCCAGCCCGTTTACTTTGAGTAAAGATGGGTAAAAGCATTAGGGCTTCGGCCTCGTTTTTTTTATGCTTCATTATTAATTACATCTGTCATAAGAGAGTGACTCATGGATCGTATAATTACATCGTCGCGTGACCGTTCATCGCTGCTTAGCACGCATAAAGTTCTGCGGAACACCTATTTTTTGCTTAGCCTGACGCTGGCATTTTCCGCCATTACGGCGACGGCCAGCACGGTACTGATGCTGCCTTCGCCGGGTCTGATTCTGACGCTGGTCGGCATGTATGGCCTGATGTTCCTGACCTATAAAACGGCAAATAAACCTACCGGCATTATTTCCGCGTTTGCCTTTACCGGCTTCCTTGGCTATATCCTGGGGCCGATGCTCAATGCCTACCTGTCTGCGGGCATGGGCGATCTGATTGGCCTGGCGCTGGGCGGAACCGCGCTGGTGTTTTTCTGCTGCTCGGCCTACGTGCTGACGACCCGTAAAGATATGTCCTTCCTCGGCGGCATGCTGATGGCGGGCGTGGTTGTGGTGCTTATCGGTATGGTTGCCAATATTTTCCTGCAGCTGCCGGCTCTGCATCTGGCGATCAGCGCGGTGTTTATCCTGATTTCTTCAGGCGCCATCCTGTTTGAGACCAGCAACATCATCCGCGGCGGTGAAACCAACTACATCCGCGCGACCGTAAGCCTGTACGTCTCGCTGTACAACATCTTCGTCAGCCTGCTGAGCATCCTTGGCTTCGCCAGCAGAGACTAATCCTCTCCCCGGCTCAACTCAGGCCCCGCTTATGCGGGGCCTTATTTTTTGCTACACTGCCGCCATTTTCAGCGGTATGTGAAGAATCATGTTTATCTTTGAAGGCAACGAAATAGAGACCGATAGCGAAGGCTATCTGAAGGATACGACCCTGTGGAGCGAGGCGATGGCGACCGTTATTGCTGAACAGGAGGGCATCGCCCTGTCCGTTGAACACTGGGAAGTCGTGCGCTTCGTGCGCGATTTTTATCTGGAATTCAACACCTCACCGGCAATACGCATGCTGGTGAAAGCCATGGCGAACAAGTTCGGCGAAGAGAAAGGCAACAGCCGCTATCTTTACCGCCTGTTTCCGAAAGGCCCGGCTAAGCAGGCGACAAAAATCGCCGGTCTGCCTAAACCGGTAAAGTGTATCTAATACAAAATGGCGAATTTCTGCCACTCTCTGGTGGGTTGATGCGGCTCGGTCAGAACCCTGTCCACCCGCGCGCTGCGCGGCCCACCGGCTTTCAGCCAGGCGATAAGTTTCTCCACCTGCTCCGGCTCTCCGCAGGCAAGCACCTCCACGCCGCCGTCGTCTAGGTTGCGCGCGTATCCCGTTAGCCCAAGCTGTAGCGCCTCGCGCTGGGTAGAATAGCGAAATCCGACGCCCTGAACGGAACCGTATACCCACGCCATCGTGCAAACCGTTGCCATGCTTTCTCTCCTTTCCGGACATTGACTCAATGACAGAGGATAGCAAATTCTTTCAGCGTACATGCTTTGGTAATAATCCATAGTGCTGACGAAAACGGGCGGTAAAGCGCGAGCCTGACAGATAGCCGCTGCTTTGCGCAATGTCGCCAATGGGCCGCGACGTCGACTGTAATTGCCCCAGCGCGTAGGCCATCCGCACCTCTTCCACGATCTGGCGAAAGCTCCGGGACTCCTGCTGCAAACGGCGGCGCAGCGTCGATTCGCCAAGAAACAGCATTTTTGCGACTTTCGCCACGCTCCACGCTTCGGCAGGCGACAGCATAATAATCTGCCTGACCTGACCGGTTATGTCGTCGCGCCGTTCGTTAAGCAGCGGTCCGGCGTATCCGGCCTGATACAACGCCAGCAGCAACCCCATCGCCTGATGATGCTGTAACTCCGCCGAAAGCCCTTCCCGCACCGCCTGCAGAACGCTCTGCCACATAAACGACAGTTCCGGCGCCAGCGGCGCGCAAAGCGAAGTCAAACGACCGACCTGCGGTTCGCTCATATAGCGATGCTTAAAATCGGCCAACAGCTCGGGCGTTAGTGACAGCAGATCGGAGCAAAACAGCCCGTTTTCCGGCTGATTTATGACCTCCAGTTCCACCTCGGCGGGCAAAATGATCAGCTGCTGCGGCGTTGCCAGCATCTCGCTGGCTCCCTGCACAATGACCTTACTGCCGCGGTTTACCCGGCAGATCGCGGGCGAGAACAGCGTGACGCGGTGCAGTTTGCATAGACGGCGGGTGGTAATTTCCGCCGCCGTTAGCGCATTATGGTAAAAATTGATATTCCGCATCATGCCGCCCTTTTTGTTATCTTACGGCCAGCGCCGTTAACTGCGCGCTGGCGATGGCGTGGCTGTGTAACATAAATCCGACTAACGCCCCGCTGGCCGCGCTATCAATGGGCAGCGTCGGGGTATCAAGCGCCCAGACCGTAAAGCGGTAGCGATGAGGTTTATCTCCGGCCGGCGGGCACGCGCCGCCAAAACCCGCATAGCCAAAGTCATTGCGCCCCTGTACCGCCCCGGCAGGCAGTTTAGCGTTATTTTTGTCTCCGGCGCCAGCGGCTAAACTTGTCACCTGTTGGGCAATATTCACCACCGTCCAGTGCCACCAGCCGCTCCCGGTCGGCGCATCCGGGTCATAAGCGGTCACCGCGAAACTACGGGTACCCGCGGGGGCATTTTGCCAGGCGATCTGCGGTGATACATTGCCGCCGGTGCAGCCAAAGCCGCCAAACCAGTGATTCTGCGCCAGAGACTCGCCATCGCGCATATCTACGCTGCTGATGCTAAACGCTGCGGCATTCGCCGTTCCGCTCATAATAACCATTATTGCGACAGCCCATTTCAATCCTGTTTTCATCGTATTCTCCTCCGTCGGTTGAGGAAATACTGTAAGATCGCGGCGAGATTTTTATTGTGCCAAAGCGCCTGCATTTTGTGCCGAAACGCTCACCTGCCGATAGCGGTGGAATGGTGCTTGCCACAGCCACTTGTGCTAATCTACGCGCCATTTTTCGGTGCCGATATTCCCGTTGCTTAAAGGTAGCTCCATGACAGACTCCATTTTCCCCCGCTTAGTGTTAACCAAAGGACGCGAGAAATCCCTGCTGCGTCGCCATCCGTGGATTTTCTCCGGCGCCGTCGCCCGGATGGAAGGTAAAGCCCGTTCAGGTGAAACCATCGATATTGTGGATTCACAGGGAAAATGGCTGGCCCGCGGCGCCTATTCGCCTTCGTCGCAGATCCGCGCCCGCGTCTGGAGCTTCGATCGCACTGAAGCCATTGATAACGCCTTTTTCGAGCGTCGCCTGCAGCAGGCGCACACCTGGCGTGAGTGGCTGGCGGCCCGCGACGGGCTCGATAGCTACCGCCTGATTGCCGGAGAATCCGACGGCCTGCCGGGCGTTACCATCGATCGTTTTGGCGACTTTTTTGTGCTGCAGCTGCTGAGCGCCGGCGCTGAATATCAGCGCGCGTCAATTGTCAGCGCGCTGCAAACGCTGTTCCCGAACTGCGCCATCTACGATCGTAGCGATGTCGCGGTACGTAAAAAAGAGGGCCTGGAGCTGGCGCAAGGGCCGGTGATCGGTGAACTGCCGCCTGCCCTGCTGCCGATTACCGAGCACGGTATGCAGCTGCTGGTCGACATTCAGGGCGGCCACAAAACCGGCTATTACCTTGACCAGCGCGACAGCCGCCTGGCGACGCGTCGCTATGTTGCGGATAAACGTGTGCTGAACTGCTTCTCCTATACCGGCGGTTTTGCCATCTCTGCGCTGATGGGCGGCTGCCGTCAGGTTGTCAGCGTCGATACGTCGCAGGAAGCGCTGGACGTCGCCAGACAGAACGTTGAGCTGAATAAGCTGGATTTATCGAAAGCGGAATTCGTCCGTGACGATGTGTTCAAGCTGTTGCGTAAATATCGCGATTCAGGCGAAAAGTTTGATGTCATCGTGATGGACCCGCCAAAGTTTGTCGAAAACAAAAGCCAGCTGATGGGCGCCTGCCGCGGCTATAAAGATATCAATATGCTGGCGATCCAGCTCCTGAACCCCGGCGGCATTCTGTTGACCTTCTCCTGCTCCGGCCTGATGACCACCGATTTATTTCAGAAAATCATCGCCGATGCCGCCCTGGATGCCGGACGTGATGTACAATTTATAGAACAGTTCCGTCAGGCTGCCGATCACCCGGTGATTGCAACCTATCCGGAAGGGCTATATCTGAAAGGGTTTGCTTGTCGCATTATGTAACTTGAAAATGGAGAATCGGCCCGCATATAGCAGGTAATCATGTAACCCGGGAGGTGCTTATGATAGCCAGCAAATTCGGTATCGGCCAACAAGTTCGCCACACGCTTCTGGGCTACCTGGGCGTAATCGTCGATGTCGATCCAGAATATTCGCTCACGGAGCCGGAAGTGGACGAAATCGCCGCTAACGACGATTTGCGTCTTGCGCCCTGGTATCACGTGGTGATGGAAGATGACGATGGCCAGCCGATTCACACTTATCTTGCAGAAGCGCAGCTAAGCAGCGAGCCCAGCGACGAGCATCCGGAGCAACCGTCTCTGGACGAGCTGGCGAGAACCATACGCCAGCAGCTGCAGGCGCCGCGATTGCGCAACTAATCTAAAACCCGCGCTGCGGGTTTTTTATTCCCCTCTCTTTTTGCAGTCGCTGCCAGCGCCTGGCATATCTGGTTATTGAACCGTCCGTCACGCTGCTGTTTTTCACTCCAGCGGGTATTAGCCAGCTTCATCTCACGTGAAATGCCCTCGCTATTAAGCGCAAGCTGTTGAAAAAAAGGCGCGAGCATCGCCCCACCCGGTAAAACCTGAATTTTAAACACAGGACTACCGTCGATGTAGCGATACACCAGCGCGTGGTCCGGCAATATGGTGGCGGCAAACGACTGCTGCGCGTAGCTGGCCCAAAAGCTTGCCGCGCCGTAGCCGCGCGAGAAATAATTTTCGCAAACGGGCGGGGCGGCTAACGGCAAGATGCTTTGCTCCGCGGGCCTGAATGCATTTTCCATCCAGCGCGCCATGCCTTCCAGATACCATTTCTGTTTAAAAACCGCGTAGCCGTACTGATACAAATGGAACAATTCATGAGCGGGCGTAACGTTGCGCGCCGGCCGCCGGGCCGCATTGAGGACAATTTTTAAACCGCAGGGGAGCGTCGCGCCATCGCTCATGGTCTCCGCCGCCACGCGGTCAAAGGCCAGGCCGTGACCTTTGGGAAGCGTCAGCAGGTAGATATTAATTTGTCGGGCCTGGGTATAAATTTTCTGCTGCAGCGGCGGTCGCAGACCCAGCAGCGAGGTGTAAAGATATTTTGCAGCCTGAAGCTGGCTCGCGATGTCTTTCACGACATCCGGCACGCCATCGCCGGTACTATCCTGCGGATATTGCAGGGCGTCCTTACCCTGCAGGCTGTAATAAATATGAAACTCATCGACAACGTGCGCTTTTTCCAGATGATGATTGTGCAGCAGCGATCCTGGCACGCAGCGGGCAACCTGCACCACGTCACGGGCCAGCAGCGGCGCACAGCCGCCGCAGGCCAGCAGCAGCGCGACGACTCGCCTCATGGCCTCTCCTGCGGCGAGCGCGGGGGAAACGGACACGGACGGTTACCCAACGCTAGCCGCCTGTGGACTCTTGCTGGCCAGGCCGAAATCCGCCTTCGCCAGCGCTGCCATCAGCCGCTCGCTGGCCTGCAGCCACGCCGCCCAATGTTCGGCGATGGCGCTGGCATAATAGCGTTGAGCGTTGCACAGCGCGGCCTGCCGCATACTTTGCTGTAGCGTTTTGTCCGCGATAACCTTGATCAACGCCGCCGCCAGAGCTTCTTCATCGCCGCAGGGAACCAGCATCCCCGCCTGCCTGTCCTGCAGGATGTCGCGCGGACCGTATTTGATAGCAAAGCTAATCAGCGGGGTACCGTAGGCCATCGCCTCCACGGCGGAAATAGACTGCCCTTCCTGAGTCGAACAAAGCACGGTACAGCAGGCCGTTTTATGCGCCTGGGCGATGTCGGACGTGAAGCCATTGATATGGATCGCCTGCGCCAGCCCCCACTCCGCCACCTGCGCGCTCAGGCTGCGCCGCAGCGGCCCTACGCCATAAGTGTGCAGCTGCGCATCGGGGATAACCGCCAGCACTTTACGAAAGGCGCTCAGCAGTAAGGCGTGCTGCTTCTCCTCCGAGTAACGCGCGAGGTAGATAACCGTTTGTGACGGCACTTTCTGCGGGTTCGCCGGAATATTGCCGTTATCGAGATGGTTGGGGATCACCGCCATCTGCGTAGCCGGGAATCCCTCCTGCTGCAAATCCTGCCACTGCTCATCGGTGAGGATAATCAACTGGTCGACGAGATCCGGCTGCTCCAGGAGGTGTCGATATGAGCTTTTCAGCGCGCCGTTAGAGAGCTGATGATGGGAGTGAATAATGGCGCTTAATGAGCAGGCCATACGCTGAGCTGGCCGTGAACAGACGAAGTTTTTCCACGTTTTATTTTTATCCACGATAAAGTGCCAACGCCCTTTCCCCGCCAGCATGGTTTCCAGCATCCACGAAAAAAAGTCCTCCTCCAGAGTAAAGCGTTTGACGTCGCCCCCGGCGAGGGCAATTTCCAGAGCGCTGAGCCGCAGGTTGCCTTTCTTCTCATCAAAGCTTTTACGCAGCAGAATATTGCCGGCGCTATCGATATAATCTTCGATAATTTTCCCCTGCGGGCGTAGCAGGAAGTTCTGTTTTCCCACCGGCAGGTCCGCGTCGGGATTGACGACATGCCTGAGTTCAATACTCCCCACCAGCGGCTCCAGCGTCGCAATCGCGTTCATCTCCAGGCAGTCGCTTAACCACTGGTAAAGGTTATAAACCGGTACCTCTTTGGGCAGCGCCCCCCGCGCCTTCAGCGCCTTGACCACCGTGGGTAATTCGGGATTCCACGTCGCGGTAATCAGCCAGGGTACGGCGCGCAGATGTTCGGTGAACAGCTTCGCCCGCCGCATGGCGGCCACCTCGATACCGTTACCGACATCGCGTAGCGTCTCCAGCAGAAAAACGGGCGTCGCATCAATCGACGACGGCGCGTTGTCCTGCTGGAGCGACGGCTTTTTTGCCGCTAAGTGGTATTTCTGATAGGCGATAAAGCCGGAGAGATAGTGTTCGACGTCATCGATACGTACGCGGTAGCTGTGGTGGCGTATAAAGAAGCTGTTAACGATCCGCGCGGGATTTTTAAAGAACATCGCCAGCTCGGGCCAGAAGAAGCCGTTCAGCAAATAGCGGGCGCGGGTTTCCAGCGCCTGCCAGAATTTTTGCTGGTCAAAATCATCCAGCAGGTGGCGGTGCTCGGGCGAGGCGCCCAGCCGGGTGACCATTTCCGACGCCGCCATCATTAGCTCCAGCAGCGTGGGATAGGTCGTCACACGATGCAGTACGAAATCAAGATGATCGCGCACATTATTGAGACCAAAACGAAAGTACTTCTCCTCCGGGCGGAAGCGGGTTAATTCATTTACGCAGTAGCTCAGCCAGTGGTCGTGATGCTGCCAGTGTTTGTTTTGAATGAAATAGGCGAAGGCTTTTTCCACCACGTCCAGCCACAATGGCTCTTTGGTCAGGCCGTACAGGCGCATCAAGGCAAACGCCGCTTCGCCATCGTAGTAGATAATGCGGAATTTGGCCTTCAACGACAGATCGTGGCTATTTAATACATGAACAAATTGGCCGCTTTGCGGATCCTGCATCCAGGCAATACCGGTCGCCAGCTGCGCCATCAGCGGCAGGTACTGCCGGTCTCCGGTCGTTTCGGTATATTTTACCAGCGCCAGGATGCTGACGGCATTACCGCCAAGCTTGATCTCCTCGCCAACGTCGCAGAGGAACGCTGCCTCGCGCCCATCATCCAACGTCCGCACCTCAATCAGCGTGCTTACCAGATACGCAATCGCCCGGTCTATGGCCTGGCGAACCGACGGCAGGCGCGTCGCTTCCCAGCCTTCGATCAGCGAATAGGTCGAGCTGGCGTGGCGCAGCGCGTTATAGGAACGGACCGGGCGATCGAAACAGGGAAACCAGCCATAATGATACAGCCCGTCTTTCCTGACCTGACGGGCCAGATAATCGCTGCCTTTTTTAATCACCTCAGCCAGGCACGCTTGCTGCCAGTTTTCCCCAATGGCGCGATAGCCGGAGCCCCTCCCGGCATGTTCAATGACTTTTACGCCAAAGCGATCGCAAAAGACCGCCTGGGTTTTAAAACGCCACAGAGGCTGCTGCGGATCCTCCGGCCAGCTAAGCGTCTGCTTAAACCGCCGCTGGCCGTAGTTTTGCAAATTGACGCTATTCGGCGCGACGACGCCATTGTCGCCGTCGTAGAGCAGCGCGTTGCCGGCGATTTCCTGCTCTAGCATCGCACAGCTAAACTGCGGGTCAAACGCGAGTCCAAAGCGAAAATAGTTGCGCTTGGTGACTCTGAATTTCTCATTGAGGGAGTGCCAGCTGAGCTTTTCCACGCTGTCCACAACGTCGATACGCAGCCACTGCGGTTCATTGGCCTGCTTTTTACGCCACTCCTGCAGCGCTCTGGCCCCCGCCAGCCAGGCGAGATCGAAGCTGGTTCCGCTGGCGATATGCATATGCGCCCGCTCTTTGCCATCGCTGACGCTAAAGAAAATCACCCATGCCGGATAGTCAGAGGGCAACACGGTGGATTTCAATTTTTTGGCCTGAAAGCAAGCTTGTTGCAGTAAGTCACTTAGCGCCATCTTTCCCTCTCCATTTATTCAAGAATGCGTTGGATGTTTAAAAATTATTATCAGAGACTGCAAACAAACTCGTTTTAGGGATTGCGCCACATTATTGTCGGGTGGCGTATGACGCCTTATCCGACCTGTCATTCCCGTATGCCGCGCCGGGGTATCAGCCCCGACACATCTCCCGGACCGCAAACGGCGGAGAACCCGTAGCCGACAAGATGTTCGCACTTTGATTAGCGCTCCCGTAATGCTTCTTTGGCCCGATTAAATGGTTTTACCAGATAATCCATAACCGTTTTTTCACCGGTCTTAATATCAACGGTAGCGATCATCCCCGGGCCAATTAAAAAGCGCTTGCCGCTCTTATTCTCCAGGTAATCATTATCAGTACGGATAAATACCCGGTAGTAGTAAATATCGGGTTTAGCTTCATCCTGAGTGGTATCCGGCGATATGGTTTCCACCACGCCGTTAAGTGCGCCATAGATGGCATAATCATAGGCGGTAATTTTGACCAGCGCCTGCTGGTCGGGATGGATAAAAGCAATATCGCGAGGGGAGATCCGCGCTTCGATTAATAAACGGCCGTCTACAGGCACGATTTCCATCAATTCGCCATTGGGCGCAATAACCCCACCAATAGTATTGACCTTAATATTTTTAACAATTCCCTGTACCGGCGAGCGGACGGTTAAACGCGTCACCGAATCGGCGCGCCCTTTAATCACTTCCGCCAGGCTGGCTACATCGGCATTGGCTTTTGACAGCTGTTCACGCGCGTCAACAAAATAACGCGTATTGAGATCGATTTTTTTAAAACTAATATCCGCGACCTGCTGACGAAGACGCAGCACTTCGACGTTGCTCGCCGCCCCGGTTTTCGCCAGTTTTTCAGTAATGGCCAGTTCGCTATTGACCAGCTTTAACGACTCATCCAGCTGACGCGTCGATTTGCTCAGTTGCTCCTTGCGGCTATGGTAAAGGCGGGTCTCCTCCGCCAACAGCGCGGGCCAGGCTTTCAGGGTGTCGGGAAACACCAGCGGCTGATTGTTGACCTCAGCAGTTAAGCGAATGCTCGCCGCCAGAGAGGCGCGATACTTCGCCTGGCTTTCCCCCACGTTAGATTCGCTGCGGGTGGGGTCGAGGCGCGCCACGACCTGTCCGGCTTGCACTTTGCTGCCCTCCTGCACGTTCAGCTCGGTTAAGATGCCGCCATCGAGGGTCTGAATCACCTGCTCCCGGGAGCTGGGGATCACTTTTCCGGTGCCCGTAGAGACTTCATCCAGCACGGCGAACCAGGCCCAGACAGCGCCCACCAGCAGCATACCGGCCAGCAGCAGTATCAGCCGCCGCGATTTTACGATCTTCGCTTCGTCTTGTTCGTTATCCGGCAGCAGCGCCACCGGGTCATGATCCGCCATCAGGGGAAGCTTATTCATATATTCACCACCTGGCCGCGGGCTTTCTCTTGTTCAAAGACGGTGGCTTTAGGTTTATCCAGCGCCAGCTGTCCATCCTGGATGACCAGAATCCGGTCAACGATATTGAGCACCGCCGCTTTATGCGTGGCGATAATCATCGTTCGCTCGCCGGCCCACAGCGCCAGCTGTTCCACAAAGGCCTTTTCCGTTCGCTCGTCGAAATAAGAGGTCGGTTCATCAAGCAGGACGATGTTCGGATCGCGCAGCAGGGTTCTGGCCAGCAGCAGCGACTGGCGCTGGCCGCCTGAAAGCCCCACCCCGCCTTCCATGACAATATGTTCGAGGCCGAGGGGCAGTTTGCGTACAAACTCCAGAGCGCCGCACAGGGTAAGCACCGAGAAGATTTCATCATCCGTCGCCGCTGGCCGCCCAAGGATTAAATTCTCGCGCAGGGTGCCGTGAAACAGCCGCGCCTCCTGGGTGAGCAAAGTGGCGTTGCGGCGAATATCCGCAAGGTCGATCTGCGGCAGGCTTAAATCATCCAGCCGCAGTTCGCCGGCGACCAGCTCGACGTTGCCCATCATCGCCTGCAATAGGGTCGATTTACCGGCGCCGATTCGCCCAAGGATGGCGATTCTCTCACCGGCTTTAATCGATAGCTGGTTAATTCGCAGCGGAATCGCGGCGTCGTTAAGGCCGTAGCGGAATTCCGCCTGGCGGAACTCATAGTTACCGTGCAGCACGGCGCGGTGAACCCGGGGTTCGTCCTGGCCGCCTTCGACCGGTAGCGCCATCAGATTATCGAGGCTGGCCTTCGCCGTTTTCACCTGCTGCCAGCGAGCAAGCACGCCGCACAGCGCGGTCATCGGCGCGACCATGCGGGTTGAAAGCATCGATGCCGCCACCATGGCCCCGGTGGTGATGTCGCCATTAATCACCAGCGGCGCGCCGACCACCACTACCGTGGCGTATAGCAGGTTTTGTACCGACATTCCCCAGCTGACCAGGCCGTGAGTGAGCCTGCGCGTTCTGACCCCCGACTCGGCGGTAATCGCAATATAGCTACTCCACTGATGCAAAAAGCGGCTTTCCGCCTGCATCATTTTGATGTCCTGCAAACCCTGAATACTCTCCACCAGAATGGCGTTTCGTAAGGTATTTTCGTGCTGATTTTTGTTGGCCAGCGCCGCGAGCTTGCGCTGCAATAGCAGGCCGGGCAGGATCATCAGAACCGTCGCCACCGGCGCTATCCAGCTTAGCCACGGCGAGACGATAAACAGCACCACCTGGAACAGCAAAAAGAACGGTAAATCCGCCACGATGGTCATCATCGTTGAGGTCATCATTTCGCGCACCTGCTCCAGCTCGCGGATTTGCGAAATAAAGCTCCCCGTTGAGCGCGGCACTGCGCTGTTTTTCAGGCGCAACGCGTGGCCGAAAACCCGGTCCGAGACCCGAATATCCCCACGTTTGCCGAGCAGATCCGTGACGTGTCCGCGCATAATTTTCAGCGCAAAAGCAAATACCGCCGCCAGCAATACGCCGCTGAACAGGACATAAAGAGTGGGATAAGACTGGGCCGGGATCACCCGATCGTATACCTGCATCGAAAACAGAATCCCGCTCAGCGCCAGAACGTTAATGGCGAACGAAGCCAGCATGACGTGCATATAGGGGCGAAGATCTTTCAGCACAATTTTACGCAGCCAGTCCGGCTGAAAGCGGGTCAGATAGCTTTCTGTACGAATATCCCTTTCCGGAGCCGACGGGCGAAAAGCAACGGTCTTGTCAATTTCCGGCAGCAGAGTTTCCAGCGGGCAGTAGCTGAGCAGCGACAGCTCCTTCACGAACCGCACCCCGACGGCATTATTGACGTCAAAGCTTTCAACTATCGCCACCTGGCCATCGCGCAGCTGGATAACGAGCGGTAGCCGCCAGGCCGACATTTTCTGATCGGTGGCGGATAAAAACTGGCAGTGTAATCCGGCGTGGCGCGCCAGGTGCCGGAGCGCTTCGGGCAGCGTTTTCTGCGTCGCCCATTCGGCAGCCGCATGTAGCGTTCCGGGAGAAAAACTTTGTCGATAGTGGTTGGCAATAAAGGCAATCGCATTCGACCAATCGGACAAGTGCGGTATTCCGGCACGTTCATCTTGTGGGGTCATGGGCGGATCTCCACGCCCTGGATATTTTGATTTTCCAGCGCGAACACCGTGCGCATCTTGCCGGTGCTGAACAGGCAGTCCAGCTCCAGCGAGCGCAGTTGTGATTCCGTCAGGACCTGGCTAAATCTGGCCTGGTAAATTTCCTGATCGACGTTGAGCAGATCCAGCAGCGGCCGTGAACCGAGCTGGAGATACTGATCCTGGTACAGCGCCCGGGTTTGCTCGCCCAGCTGCTGCTGTCGTTTCTGAATCCCCAGCGACTGGACAAGATTGACCGCTTCATCGCGAGAGGCGTTCAGCTTCTGGCTGGCGTCCAGCTGGGCGGTTTTGATCGCCGCATTCGCCGCCGCCAGACTTTGTTGGGCGGCGTCTCGGGAGGCGGTCATCGCCCCGCCCTGGTAGATAGGCATTTGCACTTTTACCCAAGCGGAATATTGCGTTTTATTCAGCACCGCGCTGTTGGCGTAGTTATCGTTAAGGTAATGGGTCACCTCCGGTTCCAGGGAAATCGTCGGCAGCATTTGCGCGTTGGCGTTATCCAGCTGCGCCTGCGCCTGACCGGCCTGGGCCAGCGCCGCCAGTACCGCTGGAACGGAACGGTAATCGATTTTGGATACCGCGCAGGCGGCATCCATTCCCTGCGGGACATCATCCGTTACCGTCGCGATTCCGCCGATGCCGATATAGGTCGCGAGCGTGGCTTTCCAGCGTTCAAGGGCCGCCTGATATTGCAGGAGCGTGGATTGCGCGCCTTCCACGCGGGTATCGGTCTGCACAACGTCCGATAATGAAGATGCCCCCGCATCGTTGCGCTGGCGAATAAGATCGCCGATCTGCTGTAGCGAGTTAACCTGCGCTTTGGCGATTTCAACCAGCTTTTGATAGCCCTGCACCTGGACTACCGCCGCGGCGGTATCGTGAGCGACCTGATCGATATTCAGCATCACGGTGGCCTGCTGCTGAGCCACGCCGGAGTCTGCTGCTCTCACCGAACTGGACACTTTGCCGAAGTCGTAAAGCATTTGCGACACTGAGACGACCAGCGATGGCGTATATCCGGCATCAGAATAAGTGTTTGTATAACCATTATTCATACCCGCACTTATTTGCGGGTAATATTTTGCTTTCGCCACATCAACTTTTTGCGCCATCTCCTGAAGCTTACTGACCTCCTGCGTAATAGAGGGATGCCAGTTCACCGCGTTTTTTACCGCCTTTTTAATATCCAGCGGACCGGATATTCGGGTCTGACTGTTAATAATCTCGTCGTTATACCCCGCGACCTGCTGATTATCGGTTAAACGCTGGCTGCTAATCTCATTCGGCAGCAAATATGAATTTTCCGCATGAGCTGAAAGCGACGGATTTAACGTGATTAATAGAGCTGTATAGCCACAGGTTATGACATTCCTTTTTTGTATAAATAGACGCATCAAATTTACCCTTCAGAAAACACGCACTGAAAAAACGGATATAATAATTTCCGCATCATTATTTTTATTAAATGATAGTCGGCGATCTCCCGCTTCACTGACCTGAATGATTCCTCCGCGATAAAATAATCTGGACGGCGCTTCCCTGTGCCGTCATCGATTTAAGCTAGTTAGTTGGAGTTATTAGTATCAAGCAGCTCGTTGAGCGAATTGATATGCACCCCTTCCAGCGTGATTAAGGTTGTCGATTGATGGCCGCCTGCGCCACCGTCGCGGTCGATAGATACCACCGTATTACTGCCCACGTAGCTCAAGGTGACATAATTGCCCAGGCTACTGCTGTTACCATCCCAGCCGACCAGCAGCGCCGATACGTCGATATGATCCCCTTGCGCAACCGAGAAGTCCTTCCAGGTATCGCTTCCGTTGCCGCCGGTATTATCATCGGCCAGCAGGTTGTAGATTACCGTGTCGGCCCCGATGCCCAGGGTGAAGGTATCGTCGTAAGCGGTACTGTGGATGTCGTCGCCGTTCACGCTGCCGGTAATCTGCGGATGCAGATCGATAGTCAGCGTCGCCGCGGAAGAAGCGCCATTGCTGTCGTTCACCGAGTAGGCAAAGACTTCCTTATGCGTGATGGTCGACACATCCATTCCTGCCTTCAGACTGTAGGTGTAAGAACCATTATTCGCCATCGTCAGGGTGCCATAGTCACCGTAAATTGTGACGCTGGTTGCGCTTACGTTACTCCCGTTGCTGGTCGTGATACTGCCATTGCTGTGGAAAGTCCAGGTTTCCGCAGCGCCGCTGGAAGTGTGTCCGGAGACGCTGTAAGACGAGTACAGTACGCCATGGAAATCTTCCGTACCGCCTGAGTTATTTCCGTTCTGTATATTTCCACTGACGTTGGTTCCCGCTACCGTGTAGTGCGTCGCGGTGTCAATGGTCGTACCGGTTATCGAAGCCCCGACGGTATAATTCGGTGCCGGCGTTAAGAAAGTATCAAGAGTGGCGGTCGCCTTAGACACCAGAACCATCTCGTAGTTACCTTCGCTCAATGCCACATTCATCAGCGTTAACGTATCCGCAGCATTTGTTGTGGTGCCGATAACGGTGGTCAAGCTCTCTGTCGGCGTGCCCTGCCATACCAGAACCTTACTGCCATCGCTGAGCACGTGATAAATGCTGACCGTGCTGTCAATTCTGACGGTATTGACCACCGAGCCACTCGCGGTGTAGTTCACTTTCACCGAGAGCGTATCCATTTCGCGATCGGCCCCAACGCTGAAGTTGATGGTCCTGGTTGCTGATACGCCTCCCGTGGTTGATTTACCGCTTGTATTCAGCCCCGCAGTGTCAATCGCCGGAACATTCACCGTTGCCAGCGCCGTTGCTACGTTCAGCGTGACCTGGTCATTGACCGCCAGCGAAGCCGGGCTATCGATATCGATCGTCAGCGTGGTGCTCGCCGTGTGGCCGAGGCTGTCAGTAATGGTGTACGTAAAGACTTCCGATTGACCGACGCTATTCACTCCGCCATAAGGCTGATAGGTATAGCTACCGTCGCTGTGGATGGTCAACGATCCCCATGCGCCCTCTATCGTCGTTCCGCTGCCGCTGACCTCCTTAGGTTCAGCGCCGTTAACCGAGGTGGCGGTGACGCTGGTCACCTTAATATTGACCCCTGTATCCGCCACGTCGCCTGCACCATCGCTTTGCAGCACGTTGCCCGTCAGGCTGTCGGTGTGATAGCCCTCAGAATCGGTGACCGAGACGTTGACAAAGGTCCCCAGGTTCAGGTCCAGCAGGGCCCCCAGCAGGCCTCCGGTATTCGGTGAGGAGACCACCGCCGTATACGATCCTGAAGGTAACATCGAGGACCAGCCGCCTCCGCTATAGCCGAGGCTGAGCCCGATGCCGTTAACGTTAATGTTGACGGCGTTTGTCAGGACCTGCACGACTTCTCCGGTAGCCTTATCGATGATAGAGAGATCCGCCGTGAAGGACGATGCGCCGCCCAACAGGCTCAGCAGCGTCGTCAGTGCCGCGCCCAGACTCAGACCGGTGCTCCCTGAGACCGTCAGCAGCACTTTTTCGTTCGCGCCGGCGGCCACATCAAAGTCAAAGCTATTACCGTTAAGTAACCCAACATTGACGTTACCGAGTAACGAGACGCCGACGAGCTGCCCGACGGTACCGCTTTCTCCGTTGAGGGTATCGAACGTCGCGGTCAGATCCGTTTCCTGAGCATCCGGATTGGCCTGCGCCGGTTCGATATTGCCGCCGATATTAATCGTCAGGTTCGTCGTCGATGTATTACCCGCTTCATCGGTAATGGTATAGCTAAAGACATCCGATTTACCGATAGCGGCCCCGCCTTTGGTCAACTGGTAGCTATAGCTGCCATCAGAGTGAATCGTCAGCACCCCATAAGCTCCGGTGATATCGACGCCAGCGCTGGTCACATTGACCGGGGTCGATCCGTCGACGGAATCCGATACCGCACTGGTGACCGAGATGCCCTGACCGCTATCCTGCATATCGCCGCTGGCGGTTGTATCCAGCACGTTACCTTCAATGGCGCCGACGCTGTAGCCAACCGAATCCGTTACATCCACGTTGACGAAGCTTGCCACCTGGGCCGCTGCCAGCGCGTTGATTAACGATACCAGGGTGCCGTTACTTTCCGGCGCAGAGATAACCATGGTGTAGTCGCCGGCCGGCAGATTGGCGAAGGAGACCGTGCCGTTATAGGAGAGCCCGCCAAGCAGGCTCGCCGAGATAGAGACGCTGTTTTCCGCTATCGCCACAACTTCACCGGTGACCGTATTCACCACCGACAGATCGGCCTTCAGGGTATTTCCTGCCCCCAGCAGATTGACGATAGTGGTCAGCAATCCGCTCGCCGTCAGCAGCGAGTTGCCGTTCACCGATACCGTCATATCCTCCACGGTGCCGGATCCCACGCTAAAGCGCAGATTATTGCCCGCCAGCAGCGAGACATCGACGGTGCTGAGCAAGGTCAGGCCAACCAGTTGACCGCTGGTACCGCTGACGTTGTTCAGGTTACCTTCCAGCGCGACAACGTCCGGGCTGTTGCTATCGGGGTTGGCCTCAATATCGCTGTCAGAGTCCGAGTCGCTGTCAGAGTCGGAATCGCTGTCGGAGTCGGAATCGCTGTCGGAATCGGAGTCGCTGTCAGAGTCCGAGTCGCTGTCGGAGTCAGAATCGCTGTCAGAGTCCGAGTCACTGTCTGAATCCGAGTCACTGTCGGAATCCGAGTCGCTGTCGGAATCCGAATCGCTGTCGGAGTCGGAGTCACTGTCGGAATCCGAATCACTGTCAGAATCCGAGTCGCTGTCAGAAT